>JBCDBQ010000130.1:0-14167 GCA_039183375.1 Pseudomonadota bacterium | reverse complement strand
GTGCAAGGAGGCTTGTGGTCAATGCCGGGTGAAGCTTGCTCTTCCACGCCGCCTCGGCTGCCTCGACAAGCCAAGCATCCGCAGCACGACCGCGGTCGGCAATGGCGAATTGAGCCATGACCTTAACTGCTCCTGGATGATAGCGTGAATCCGTATCCTCAACATCTATCCTTAGAGACAACAGACTTTCATTACGGCCTCGCAATAGAGCCAACGCTCTGTGCGATGGTATTTCTCGAATGGACTGCTGAAATTCGAAGTAGGCCGCAAACTTTGTGGCTTCTGCCTGCTTCCCACGTGCAGCTTTGGAGAAAATTCGACCGTCTGACCATAGCCAGTCTCGCAAGCGACCAACAAGTTGTGGTTCTTCCGCCATGCGTTCAACAAGAATGGACTGCGCGCCCTCGAGTGCATTCTCAGCATCGCTGATGGCGGTATCCGGACCACAATACTTGAGAGCCTCTGTGCTTGGGTTCAAAGAAGGATTAGACAGCAACACATCGGCTAACGGCTCAAGTCCCGCCTCCTGCGCCATCTGCCCCTTAGTGCGCCTCTTCTGCTTGTAGGGCGCATAAAGGTCTTCCAAATCGATCTTGCTATCTGCCGCATCAATGGCGCGCGCCAATTCGGGCGTCAGCTTACCTTGCTCATCAATCGCTTTGCGAACGGTCGTCTTACGCTCTGCAAGCTGCTGCAGATAGCTGAGCCGTTGCTCGAGCTTGCGCAATTGCCCGTCATCAAGACCACCGGTCTTCTCCTTGCGATAGCGCGCGATAAACGGAATTGTTGCGCCCTCGTTCAGCAACTCAATGGCCGCGCTGACCTGGACAAGTTGCACACTGAGTTCGTTAGCGATCTGCTGATCGATGGGTGTCATGCATATGATCCTATCAAAGGCAATAACAGCAACACATCATGCCGGAATCAGGTGACACTTGTAGCACCGCGAAGCTGTCATCTCCATCAGCGTATTCGTCAAAAATCCCAGAATGCACATAGTACAAAACGGAGCAGGCAAGCAACACGTCTTACATGAGGACAGGTGAAGCGATCAGACTATTCAGCCGCGTCTGCAACTGGCAGGAAACCGCCCGATTGCCGTGCCCAAAGATCCGCGTATAGTCCACCACTCTGAATGAGCTCGTCGTGTTCGCCATCCTCGACAACTCGCCCGTTATCCAGAACGACTAAACGATCCAAGTGCGCAATCGTTGAGAGACGATGTGCAATCGCGACGACAGTCTTGTCTTTCATCAGCGCGAGAAGATGCTCCTGAATGGCACCTTCAACCTCCGAATCCAATGCTGAGGTTGCTTCGTCCAAAACCAGAATCGGTGCATTCTTCAAGAACACACGCGCTATCGCGATGCGCTGTCTTTGCCCCCCCGAGAGCTTAACTCCGCGCTCGCCGACATGCGCATCGTAACCCACGCGGCCTTGCGCATCCTTCACACCATCAATGAACTCATGCGCATGTGCCTGCCTCGCAGCAGCAATGACGTCGTCTCTCGTAGCTTCACGCGCACCATAAACAATATTGTCAAAGATCGAACGATGAAGCAGCGAAGTATCTTGCGTAACAACACCAATTGAGCCGCGCAAGCTGTCCTGGGTAACTTTCGCGATATCATTGCCATCTATCAAAATCCGCCCCTGCTCAGGGTCATAAAGGCGCAAAAGCAGGTTCATCATCGTCGTCTTGCCAGCCCCGGACCGGCCTACGATCCCGACCTTCTCACCGGGACGAATAGACAAATCCAGCCGCTCAATTGCACCACTGTGCTTGCCATAGGTAAAGCGTACGTTCTCGAACCTGATATCCCCCTTCACGAGCGACATTACCTGCGCCTCAGGATGATCATTGACCTCGATTGGAACAGATACTGTGGCGATCGTATCCTGCAGTGTTCCAAGATCACGAAAAATACCGTTGAACTGAAACATCATCCAGCCGGACATATTGTTGATCCGGAGTACAAGTGCCAAACAAACTGCGATCGCACCGACAGTGATTATACCCTGCTGCCATAGCCAAACACCTAGGACCCCGGACGCAGTGATCAACACCCCGTTGAGCACTGCCAACGATATCCTGAGCCCCGAAACCAAGCGGGTAAAGGCCCGCGCAGCCGACAGCATGTCGGAGAGACCCTCACGACCAAACTGATCTTCGTGGGACTGACCGGCAAACAACTTCACGGTTTGAACATTGGTGTAGCTATCAACAATCCGACCGTTCAGACTCGACCTCGCCTGCGACATGAGCTTCGAGCGCCTGCGCACCTCCGGCAACGTCCAGGCGAGAATACCGAGATAAGCAGCAAACCAGGCAATCAGTATCATAGCCAATCGCCAGTCCAATACAGCGAAGAGGCCAACAGACGTGATGCTGAAGATGAAGAAAAACCAAATGCTCTGAATCAGATTGATCAAAAAGTCGCCGAGGGATTGGCCGGATTGCATCACCTTCGTCGCGATACGTCCCGCAAAGTCGTCTTGAAAGAAGCGAAAGCTCTGCCGCAGCACCCGCCGATGGCTTTGCCAGCGAACCAATGCGAAGAACGAAGGCACAAGTGCCTGCTCGTTGATGAGCGTACTGGTTGACAACGCAATCGTGCGTATCACGAGCACAGTTACGATCATTCCGCCGAACATCAATCCATGCTCAGCCCAAATTGTTGCGGGGTCTGCGTCCTTCAGGGTATCGATTAGGACGCCGACAAAATAAAACAGGCTTGCTTCAACCAATCCAACAACGCCTCCCACCAGGAGGAACACAAAGAACGGCCAGCGCGCCTGACGCAGGAAATGAAGTATGAATGGCGTGAGTTGATCAGGAAGATCGGGAGTTGGCGGCGTGCGAAAAGGGTCGATCCAATTCTCAAAGGCTCGGAATACCCGTCTCATGCTGACGCCTTTCGCTAGCGTCCTCCGCTTTAGCGCAACGCTGATTGTCAATGAAAACCCAATTAGAAGGGATAGGCAAACTATAGACCAGTCATGCCAAACGCTCAACGGACCAGCTGGTTGAATGCACTCAATACAATGCACGAAAAATTAGACTGCAAGGCTAACAGCTCAGCGGCGGCTATTGGATCTACCCAAACTGAATACATCTGAAATGCTTGGAACGACCGCCTTATAAGGATAGGACGCGGGGCAGAGCAGCATGCTCTGCCCCGGCCACTTTGCAAGGTGCTATTACGACTTCGGCAGAATAACGGTATCGATCACGTGGATAACACCGTTGGATGTTGCAATGTCAGCTTGTGTGACCGTTGCGTTGTCCACTTTCACACCATTCGTAGCGTCAACAGATACCTTTTGGCCCTGGACCGTCTTTGCGTCCAACTTTTTGCCAGCAATGTCTTTCGACATAACTTTACCAGGAATCACATGATACGTCAGGATCGCGGCAAGCTTCGCCTTATTCTCAGGCTTCAGCAGGTTTTCGACGGTACCAGCTGGAAGCTTCTTGAATGCAGCATCCGTTGGGGCGAACACTGTGAACGGACCTGCACCCTTGAGAGTGTCAACAAGTCCGGCAGCCTTTACGGCAGCGACCAGCGTATTAAATGAACCGGCTTTGACCGCTGTATCAACGATATCTTTTTTACCGGCGACGGCAGGCGTGACTGCCATAGTGAACATCAGCCCTAGCGCAACTGCTGCACCCTTAAGAAAGCCCATGGTTGATCTCCGTTTATCTATTGGTTTGCGCATCGCACGACCGCAAATTGTTCATCAAGCAGTAACCGTGCGATGTGGTTGATAAACGATAGGCGTCAGCAATCAGTTCATGATTCATGTCGAGAAAAATTCTTTGAATCCACTGATCCATGAACAAGTCGAAATCGTAGATGCGCGCTCTGCTATCGACCCTGACTAGAACAGAAACCACTAAGCAATAATGCTCGAAACGGCCCAATCCCAACGCGCCTGAACTCATCAAGCTTTGGCATGAACAACTGAGGCCTAGAAACAGATGCGCGCCTAGCCTTTGGCTTCTTGTAGTCCTGTTTTGAAAACAGCCGAGTGTCTAAGCCGCAGATTCAGCTCTCTCAAGCTGGAGATATTCACTCAAGGGGATTGGTCTTTGAAAAAAGTATCCCTGCGCCATGTCTATCCCGAACTCTTTCACCAGACGCAGTTGCTCATGGTTCTCAATGCCTTCCGCAACCATCTTTACGCCAAGCGCTCGCGACATCGTGCACACGGCTTCCAGGATGCCGCGAGATCTTTCATCGTGCAGATCCGTCAGGAAGGCGCGGTCCAATTTTATGACTGTAAATGGAAAGTGCTTGATACAGAACAGCGAGGAGTGGCCTGCGCCAAAATCATCCAGCGCGACTGTAGCACCCAGATCAGCTAGTCGTTGCAGATCGGAGAGAACGGCCTCGTCATTATCAAAGCAAACGTTCTCAGTGACTTCGAACCAGAAGCGGTGAGCTTCAAGATTGGAGGTCTTAATTCGACGCTCAAACTGACGGACGAACTCTCCGTCTCCCAGCTGCGCCGCAGACAAATTCACGGATACTGAAACTGAGGCATCAATTGAAGCCGCTGCATCAGCCGCCTGCTCAAATGTGCTTAAGCCAAGTTGGTCAATCAGGCTTTGAGCTTCAGCAATGGCAATGAACTCACCTGGAGGAACGGGTGTTCCATCCTTACGTGTCCATCGTGCCAAAGCTTCAAGAGCGGTGTTCTTGCCCGTCTTCAAGTCTACAATCGCTTGAAAGCAAGCGCTGGTTTTGTTGTTGTCGATCGCTTCGTTCAGCTCGAGGATAAGATCAAGCTCTTCACGTCGGCCGTTTTCCAGCGCGCGATTGAACCGGATGACCTGCCCTCGACCACTTGCTTTAGCTCTATACAGCGCAAAGTCAGCGTTCGAAATCAACGTCTCTGAACATCGCTTTGTGCTGCCTTTCTTGTATCCATCCATTCCGAAACTCGCCGAAACGCGTAGTTTCTGGTCGTTCACGTCCATATCAAAGTGAGCATTCCGCAGAATTCGTTCTGCTAAAGCCTCAGCTCCGGTAAGTGGATCAGTCAATACGAGCAGTGCAAACTCATCGCCCCCGAGGCGACACACAAAATCCTCTGCTCGGGCAATCGACTTCAAGCGCTGTGCAAAGGTGACCAGTGCCTGATCGCCAACTTGATGACCGTAGGTGTCATTTATTCTCTTGAAACGATCAAGATCAGTCAAAATCAAGATGAAAGATCGTTCGCCAGCCTGGCACAGTGCCCTCAGTTTCCATGTGAAGTAGTCACGATTATACAATCCAGTCAGACTGTCAGTTGTGGCGCGCTTCTCAAGCTCTACATGCGCGGACTCAAGCTCCTTTTCCCTGCGAATTTGACTTGTGATGCAACGTCCGGAGCCGATATAGCCGGCGAAACGACCGTCCGGATGCCGCAGTGGCGTACCCGAGACTTCGACGAAGTATTCTTCGTCATCCTCGCCAATCCAACTGTATTCACAGCACCTAAACGGAAGTTCGCGACTAACTAAACTTGTAAGATATTGGAGATTGTCATCATTGACGGCATTGAAGCATTCAGAACGGCGCCGGCCAACCAAGCTCTCCGGTCGAAGTTTGATGTGGTCATAAACTTTCGGGCTGACATAAACAAATCGGTGAGCTTCGTCCGTGATCCAAATCCAGTCGGAGGTCACTTCCGCAATTGCAAGAAGCTGCTGCCTCGCTTTTGGATTGTTAAGTGCCTCCAACTGAAGCGCAGTCTCGACTTCATTCTGCTCGGCAATATACGTTTGAGACATTAGTTCTGTACTTCTTCAAGTGCGCCTGCAGCAGCCACTTCATGAGAGAAAGGCCAATATGATCCATACATACTAAAACAGCGCTATTGAAAATTTCTAAACTATAGGTTGTAGTTTTAAGCAGGTTGTTTGCTAAATTTCATCGAATTACTTTGAAGCTCGATAGTATGCCGAACTAGACCATTGCAAGAATGTAAATCATCAGCCGCAATGGGTTGAGCAGTTACCGCGATGCCGCGTATTCCAAGAATTGCCCTTCGCAACGAGAAGGCTGAACCTCCTCAGATTGGGAAGCACTCATATCTTGTAACTCGCACATTGCCTCTGCAGCTGTGATCGCCTCAGCAAGCTGCTGAGGTGGCGTGGGTCGGGCAAAATAGAAGCCTTGGATATGCTTGCAACCAGCTGCTCGAACAGCTGCCAGCTGATGCGGAGACTCGACGCCTTCGACAACAGTTTCAATACCCAGGTCACGACCCAGCGCAGCCGCGGCACGAACAATAGCAAGATGCTGCGAGGACTTCGGCAAGTCACTGACAAAGCTTCGATCGACCTTCAGCCTGTTGAACGGGAAACTGGTAAGGTACCTCAGCGAGGAGTATCCTGTTCCAAAGTCATCGAGAGCAAATCGCACGCCCAAATCGTCGATCGCATGCAAAGTCGCAACAACATCAGCGGTCTCGTCAATCAGCAAAGATTCCGTGATTTCAATCCTTAGTCTACTGGGTTCCAAACCTGTGCTGGCCAAGGCATCCTGGAGCACACCAACTAATCTGTTTGTTCTGAATTGCAGCGGTGAGACGTTTACGGAAACGTTGACATTCTTCGGCCATTGCGCAGCCTGTCTGCACGCCTCCTGTATGACCCAATCGCCAAGAGGAATAATCATGCCTGTTTGCTCGGCAATGGGGATGAATTCTCCAGGAGAGATCCAGTTTCCATTGTCATTCCAACGCAACAACGCCTCAACAGATTCAACGCGTCGGCTTTCGACATTGACAATTGGCTGGTAGTAAAGCGCGAACTGCTCGTTCTCAACCGCACTGCGCATTCGCGCCTCAACGATGCGCCTACGGCGCATAATCTGATTGAGTTTGTCATCAAAGAAGCGATAGCAGCCTTTGCCATCCGTCTTGGCTCGATAAAGAGCTAGGTCGGCATTCTGCATAAGGGACTCAATGTCTTTCGTCCCTTCATCAGCTAAGGCCACTCCCACACTAGCGCCAACAATCAGTGTCTGCCCATCGACAGAGAACGGTGCAGCCAGCGCATCAACGATGCGTGCCGACAGGCGCTCCGCATCGCTAACGTCCTGCGCCGGCAATTGGATGATCGAAAACTCGTCGCCACCAAATCGCGATGCGACATCCGTATCGCGTGCGGTCGCCCGAATGCGATCCGCAACAAGCTTAAGAACCTTATCGCCAATCGCATGACCATGCGTGTCATTTATGGCCTTGAAGCCATCTAGATCGATCGCAAGTAGTGCGATGGACTCGCCTCTTCGGGCACGCTTCAATCCAACCTCGAGATTGTCCAGAAACGCCTTCCGATTTGCCAAGCCAGTGAGGTTGTCATGGTTGGCTGCATAGCGGATCTCATTCTCCATCTTCACGCGGTCGGTAATATCTTCGTGCGTAACAACGAAGTAACCTGCCCGCATGGAACGGCGAGACATTTGAACACTTCTACCGTCTGGCAGACGGCGAATGGCCGACCAACTCCTGGTCGTAATCTGAGAAAATGGAGAATTAAACTCTGCGACACCCTCTGCATCCAGACCCAAGGATAGGGCTTGGCGCTCGATCACCTTGCCAATCGGCATCGAATGGTAGAGATCTTCTTTGCGAAGCTTGTAGATCGCGCGGTACGCTGCGTTATGAAAAACGAGCTCTGAGTTCGCGTTGTATACGACGAGACCTTGCGCCATATGGCTAATGGCGGCCTTAATGATCGAGACTTCATCCGTCTCTTGCGAATCCGCCTCAAGAACCACTTCAGGCTCGGGCATCCACTCGATAATCATTACAACTCCTCATACTCAATCTAAAGTTGTAATTCAGTTGCCCTAACAGTGAATTAATCTGAGGTCAGATTAATAGAATTGAGCCAGTGTTCTTCACTTTCGAGAAAACGTTTAGTCGAAAGCAAAGGTGGCCAGTCGCTCTCGACCACATTCACGTTTCGTTAGGACTGCCATCATCAACAGCCAGAAGAACTGATGAACCAGCCTGACTTGCCCCCTCTACGATCCGAGCTTATTGGCGATAACTCGAACATGACTTATGCATCGAGGCAGAACTTGAAGGTCAGAACAGGCACAGAACCATGACTCCACATACAATCCGCGCCGTTCCCTCCGCCGAGCAACTACCGAGGGACGAACAATTTGCCTGGAAGATCGCACAACTTGCCAATGATCCGATCGCAGTAGACTCAGACGTTGTCGAGATGATTGCCAATCGCATCATTGACAATGCTGCCGTTGCGATCGCTGCCCTCAACCGTGCTCCCGTGCAATCAGCCAGAGCGATGGCAATGGCACATCCGCGAAACGGTGGTGCAACTCTGATCGGCATGCCGCCAAATGTAACGGTTTGTGCAGAGTGGGCGGCTTGGGCTAACGGCACCGCGGTGCGGGAGCTCGACTATCATGATACTTTTCTTGCCGCGGACTACTCCCATCCCGCCGACAACATCCCACCTCTTCTTGCTGTCGCGCAGCAGTGTGGTTGCTCGGGTTTTGACTTTGTAAGAGCTGTCGCGACCGCCTATGAGGTCCACGTTGCGCTTGTGAAAGGCATTTGCCTCCATGCGCATAAGATTGATCACATTGCCCATGTTGGGCCATCAGTCGCTGCTGGAATCGGAACACTCTTGCGCCTTGCTCCTGAAACAACTTACCAAGCCATCCAACAAGCCCTTCACTGCACCATAACAACGCGCCAATCCCGCAAAGGCGAGATTTCCTCTTGGAAAGCGTTTGCACCGGCCTATGCCGGCAAGACCGCCATTGAAGCTGTTGACCGAGCCATGCGTGGCGAAGGCGCTCCCAGTCCAATTTACGAGGGCGAAGACAGCATTCTCGCCTATATACTCGATAGTCGTTCCGCACGAGAACAAGGCAGGGATCCCTATAGTGCGGCCTATGAAGTCTCACTACCCGCACCAGGCGAACCGAAGCGTGCTATCCTGGAGACCTACACAAAGGAGCACTCAGCCGAGTATCAGTCCCAGGCTCTTATTGATCTTGCGTTCAGGATCGGAAAGCAAATCTCAGATATTGAGCAAATTCAGTCAATCGAGATCCACACCTCACATCATACACATTACGTCATTGGCACTGGCGCAAACGATCCTCAAAAGATGGATCCAGACGCATCACGCGAAACGCTTGATCATTCCATTATGTATATCTTCGCCGTCGCACTCCAGGATGGTTATTGGCACCATGTCGACTCTTATACCCGGCAACGCGCGACACGTGAGGACACCATACGACTCTGGCACAAGGTCTCTACCATTGAAGATCCACGTTGGACCGATCGCTACCATGATCCTGACGCAAACAAGAAAGCATTCGGCGGGCGTGTTCGCATCAAATTCTACGATGGTACGGAGTTAAACGATGAGCTATCGGTTGCCAACGCGCATCCAGCCGGCGCTTCGCCGTTTCAGCGCGCAGACTACATTCGAAAACTCCAAACGCTAACCCGCGATATTCTAGAGCCAGAAGAAACACAACGATACCTGAGCCTCATCACACGACTTCCGGAATTGACAGCAGAAGAGCTTCGCACTCTGAATCCAGCGACGCCAGACGCGTATATCCAATCAAACTCCATCAAAGGAGTTTTTGATGCCTGATAGGACCCTTGAAACTGTGAGCCCTGCCTGCAACGGACGAGCAAACACCAATGACAAATAGCCTTTCTCCTGCAGCCCAAGATCATGTCTACGGCATCATTACAACCGGACCATTTGCAAGCCATGTCGGCCTGGCTGTCGAGGAAGCTGAGGTTGACCGCGTTGTCATCCGAATGCGCGGCCAAGACCACATCATGAATGGAGTAGGTATTGCGCACGGCGGTGCCCTGGCAACCTTGATCGACACCGCGGCAACAGCCGCCGCCTGGGCGTCATCGGACGTTAAACCGACAACGCGAGGCACGACCGTTGCTCTCACCATCAACTTTCTCTCAGGCGCACCGCAATCCGACCTCTTGGCCGAAGGCCGCGTGATCAGTCGTGGTGGCACGCTCACAATTATTGACGTTACCGCACGGACAGCTGATGGCACCCGGACGATTGCCAAGGCGCAAGTCACCTATAAACTTGATCTCGCTCGGGACCGTAGGCTGGAACGTCCCTAAACACCTGCAACTCAGAGACCCGCGTTCGCTACTCCAACACCGAAAAGCTGAAAACGCTCCGGCAGCACGAGGAACAGTCAAATGACGATCGAAAATCTTGATGAAATGCTGCAGCAGGCCTTTGACGAAAGCACCAAGATCTATCAAGAGCGCGGCTTTCAGCGGCGTATCGGATTCGGAAAGAAGCCTGCCATTGTCAGCGTTGACCTCGCCAACGCCTGGACTCGCCCAGGCAACCCATTCACGTGCGATATGCAGAAAATGGATAACGAAATCATTCCCGGCATGCAACGGCTCTTGGAAGCGGCCCGCGCCAATGGGCATGTGGTTGTCCATGTCACGACTGCCTACCAGAATACCAACCGCGATGATCCGCACACCGACATGGGACAGTGGCACAACAAGATCCCCGTCGAGGCAGTCAGCCTCACTGACGAACACCTCTGGGCAATTGACTCGCGCATTGCTCCGATTGAGGGCGAATGGGTTATGATGAAGAAACGCGCTTCATCGTTCTCGGGCACGCCCCTCGCCGGCTACCTGAGAACCTGCGGCGTCGACACCATTCTGGTCACCGGCGTCACGGCAACCGCCTGTGTCCGCACGACCATCTGCGATGGCATTCAGGATGGCTTTCGAACAATCGCTGTCCGTGAGTGCATTGGTGACCGCGTGCCGGGAGCAGTCGCATGGAATCTCTACGATATCGACGCCAAATTTGCAGATGTTGAATCTGTCGACACCTGCGTGAACTACCTCAACAATGTCGACGGCTGGAACAACACGGCAGCGTGATAATCCCGGCCTCTTCCCTGTTACTGTTCTATGTAGCCTGAAGCCAAACCGCCGTATCGTGAAATCCAACACCACCGTTGGGCGGCACGGGGTCTGCACCGATCAACGTATTGATGGCCTGTTTTTCCTCGAAGGCTTCGGCTGGCCAAATGCCCTCGACAATGAGGGTTTGCTCTTTCTGGCCATCGTCGATGGTTACGCGGAGTAGAACTGAACCTCTGGCATTGCCGATCCGAACCTTATCGCCCTCTTCAAGGCCATGAGCGGACGCAGCCTTTGAATGCATGCGAACATGCGGGCCACCTTCCTTCGATTGGCCGCTCGGCGTCTCAGAGAATGTCGAATTGAGAAAGTGCCTGGCCGGCGGACACACCAATTTGTAAGGCAGCGCCACACTTGCCTGCTCGTAGTCATCTGTCCAATCCGGCATCGCCGGCATGCGCGCATGCAATGGTCCGATGCTTGTCCAATCTGGTTTGAAGTGAAAGCGGCTATCTGGTTGAGGAAAGCCACTCAGGAAATGCGCGTCGTCAAACGGTAAGGCACGATCAAGCCAGCCAGCATTGGCCAGATCATTGAACGACGGCAGACCACCTTGCTGAAGCGCTGTATCGAGCACGTCGCGGTCTTCCATCTCCAATGACGCGTGTCTGGCACCAAGCCGCTTCGCGAGTTCACGCACCAGAAAACTGTTTGGTCGCGCCTCGCCCAACGGCTCTCGCAATTTCGGTCCGCATGTCAGAAAGGTATGACCTAGCCCATAGTAGAGGTCATCATGCTCGACGAACATTGTCGCCGGGAACACGAGATCGGCGTGCTGTGCAGTCGGTGTCATAAACTGCTCCTGCACGACGAGGAACAAATCTTCGCGCGACAGCCCCTTGAGCACAGATTCTGTATCGGGCGCCACCGTGGCAGAGTTTGCATTCTGCATGATCATTGCGTTCACAGCACCACCACCCTTGATCGCATCGTCATCGCCGCAGAGCACGGCACCGATCCGCGACTGGTCAAGCACGCGCGTCGACGGATCGATCGCCTCAGTGGCATAGAGGAACTTCGTATCCAGACCCCAGATGGTGGGATCGTACGTCAGAAAAAATGCACCACCGCCTGTATGCTGCCATGCACCCGTGATGGCCGGCAGGCATGAAACAGCATGCATAGCTGCGGAGCCATTGCGCGTCCGTGTGAAACCAAAACCCGCACGCAAGAAACTCCTTCTCGTCCGACCGTAGAGCCGAGCGAACTCAACAATCTGCTGAACCTCAAGACCAGTAATCTTGGCAGCCCACTCAGGCGTTCGCCCACGGATATGCGCCTCGACGTCAGGTGAGAAATCCGTCAACTTGGCAAGATAGTCGCGATCCGCAAAACCCTCCTCAAGAAGCACGTTCATGACCGCCAGAGCTAACGCGCCATCACTTCCTGGGTTAAGGATCAATGCCATGTCCGCCTGCTCAACAGTCGGCGTCCGATACACATCGATCACCACAAACTTGGCACCACGCTCCTTGCGTGCCTTCGCGACATGGGTCATGACGTTGACCTGTGTCGACACGGGATTTCCACCCCACATCACGATAAGATCTGAGTGATCCATTTCGCGAGGATCACAGCCAGTCAACTTACCGATGCCAGCCAACCAGCCGGACTCTGCAGGCGTTACGCAAATCGTTGTTTGCTGTCGGGAGTAACCCATGACATTTCGCAGCCGGTCCAAACCGTAACGCTGAAGCACTCCCATGTTACCGCCGGAGTGATAGGGCCAGACAGCTTCCGGACCAAATTTTCTGACCACGCCCGTAATCTTTTCGGCGGCTTCATCCAAAGCATCGGCCCACGACACCGGACGGAACTGACCACTGCCTTTCGGCCCACTTCTCCGCATAGGCTTCAAGAGACGATCGGGATGATAGATGCGCTCGGCATATCGAGCCACCTTGGCACAGATCACGCCGGAGGTATAAGGATGCTGCTTCGCGCCATGTATACGGCCGACGCGACCGTCTTCGTCAATCTGAACTTCCAAAGAGCAGGCGCTTGGGCAATCATGCGGACAGGCTGACTTCAGACGTGCAGGGGCAACCGAGTTCATGGCGGATCTCCTTTAGGAGACTACAGTGCTGCGCTTCACATTCCAAAGCAAGCCCCCTGCTCGGACCTGCTATTGACCAGCCGCATTGCGCCCGGCGATGTATCCCCATGTAAGACATGGGCCAAGCGTGGTGCCAGCACCAACTCCCTTGGAGCCAAACGAGTTCGCCATCACATTCCCCGCCGCATAAAGCCCAGCGATAATATTATCATTCTCATCGAGCACTTCCGCCCGCTCGTTGGTCCGCGGTCCACCTTTCGTACCAAGAAAACTCGCTTTGAATGGCATCGCAAAGTACGGCGCCTCTTCAATCGTGCCGAGCGTTGGATTTGGCTTATGCCTGGGATCGCCACCGCGGTTCCGATCCCAAGTGCTATCGCCCCGTCCGAAATCATCATCCACGCCCTTGCGTGCGAACGTGCTGAACCGAGCTGCTGTCTCCTCCAGCCCTTGAGGATCTACTTCAATCTGCACAGCCAATTCACTGAGTGTACCTGCCTCAAAGTGGTTGTCAGGGATCGACTTCTTCGGCAACGCATGGGGGTACTTTCGAGCGAACTGCGCATCGTAAATCCGCCATGCTGGTAGATGAGCCGGTGTACCCGTCTCTGGATCTTTCTCGGCAAATGCCAGCCCGACATTCATCTGCTTTTCATTCACAAAACGCTTGCCATGCCTATTGACGATCATTGAGTGAGGTAAGAAATAGTCCGCGGCCGGCTGACCTTGCAGCTGCCCCTCATACATAACCGGAGTCGTACCCATGATGAGTGCCTGATCCATATGATCCAGCTGGGCACCAACCTCTTGCGCCATCCGCTGACCATCACCGGTGTTCGTCGACGGGCTGGCGGTCCACTCAATGGGACCTGGAAAATGCTCAGCCATCATCTCGGGGTTCCATTCGAACCCACCACTTGCAAGCACGACGGCCTTTTCAACCTTCACTTCCTGCAATCCCCTGGCAGACTCTATCTCAAGACCTGAAACCCGCCCGTCCGCCATCACCAGCCGTTTAGCCGGCGTCGCCAGGCGAATCTCAATGCCTTTGTCCAGGCATCCTTTCAATAGTCCGATTGAGAGAGCATTGCCCCGCGCACGCATATTCATTAACTG
>JBCDBQ010000129.1:0-14250 GCA_039183375.1 Pseudomonadota bacterium | reverse complement strand
TAGGCATAAGTGGAACTTGCACACTCCATTCAATCTGATTTTGTCGACTGACGGCGCGCTAACTCGGTTGCTTTAGCCAGCATCTCGAATTTGGCACAGGTCTTGCTGATTAGTTAACGTGCAGCGCGTCTAGGGTTCCGGTCAGATCACCACTTAATCTGATGCTGGTCCGAGAGATGCACTCCGGCCAATGACAAGCCGGAGCCACGGCGGGCCAAAATCCCGGGAGATCACTGCACAGGTTTGCCGCGCGCAAGCTTCCTCCCGGTGTGCGCTCGGTAACCACGAACAGCTTAAGCAGTTTCTCGCGAGGCTGCGCATGTTTGAAAGGGGCCGAGATCATGTATCGGAAAATCTTTGCAGCTGCACTTGCCTTTAGTCTGCTTCTGCCCGTGTCGTTCGCACAGGCCGCCAAAAAGACTGAGTTCAAGGTCTGTTGGTCGATCTACGTTGGCTGGATGCCTTGGGGACACATCCAGGAAACAGGCCTGATGAAGAAGTGGGCCGACAAATATGGCATCAAGATCGATATCGTTCAGATCAACGACTACGTCGAGTCCATCAACCAATACACCGCCGGCGCTTACGACGGTTGCTCGATGACCAACATGGATGCCTTGTCGATTCCGGCGGGCGGCGGCGTTGATACGACTGCGCTGATCGTTGGTGATTATTCGAACGGCAATGACGGCATTGTTCTCAAGGACAAGACCAAACTGGCTGACATCAAGGGCCAGAAGGTCAATCTCGTTGAACTGTCTGTTTCTCACTACCTTCTCGTGCGCGCGCTGGACAGCGTCGGGCTTGCAGAAAAGGATATCACGGTCGTCAATACGTCGGACGCAGACCTGGTCGCGGCCTACAAGACGGCTGACGTCACGTCTGTGGTGACCTGGAACCCACTGCTGTCTGAAATCACCGGTATGCCCAAGTCGACCAAGGTCTTTGATTCCAGTAAGACGCCAGGCGAAATCATTGACATCATGATGGTCAACACCACGACGTTGAAAGACAACCCCAACTTCGGCAAAGCCCTCGTTGGTGCTTGGTACGAGATGATGTCGATCATGTCGAAAGACGACAAAGCGGGCGTTGCTGCCAAGACGGCCATGGCCAAGGCTTCAGGTACTGATCTCAAAGGCTACAATGCTCAGTTGGCTTCCACGGAGATGTTCTTCAAGCCAGCCGAAGGCGTTGCTTTTACCAAGGACGCACAGCTGATCAAGACGATGGATTTCGTCCGCAAGTTCCTGTTCGCAAAAGGCATCCTTGGCGAAGGCTCAAAGACCGTCGATGCTGTCGGCATCTCTTTCCCGGGTGGAAAGACGTTGGGCGACACCAAGAACATCAAACTGCGATTTGACCCGAGCTACATGGAAATGGCCGCAGCAGGTAAGCTCTAGACCAGCGTCTGATCACTCCGATGCGTCTCATCAACCAAAAGGTATCGCGGCCCATTGCATTTCTGCTGGCCGCGGTGCCATTCGTCCTGATCCTGGTCATCTACATGACGGCCAGCCACTATCGACTTGAAGCCAACCCTGCCGATAAGCTTCTGCCAGCTCTCGAAAGTATGGGGCAGGCGTTTTGGAACATGGCAGCGGTGCCGAACCGTCGGACCGGTGAGCTCCTATTATGGAAGGATACCTGGGCGAGCCTGACCCGCTTAGCCTATGGGATCGGCATTTCCGCCGCCTTAGCGCTGGTCTTGGGGGTCCTGATTGGCCTGATCCCAAAGGCACGCGCCTTACTCTCATCGTTCGTTGCAACGGTGTCCCTGATTCCGCCAATTACCGTCCTGCCGATCCTTTTCATTGTCTTTGGCTTGGGCGAAACATCGAAGGTCATGCTGATTGTGGTCGGCACGGCTCCGGTTATGGTTCGCTCGATCGCACAGGCGGTTGTTGATGTACCTCAGGAACTGATCATCAAGGCACAGACACTCGGCGCTTCGACTTGGCGGCTTATCGTACGGGTTGTCGTACCGCAAATTCTACCCAAGTTAATCCAGGCGATCCGGCTTGGTCTCGTGCCGGCATGGATCTTTCTGGTTTCCGCAGAAGCAATTGCTTCGACGGAAGGGCTTGGCTACCGCATCTTCTTAGTGCGCCGCTACCTGGCCATGGATATCATTCTGCCTTACGTCGCTTGGATCACGCTCATCGCGTTTCTCATAGACCGCTTTCTCCTTCTTGCGTCGCGACGGCTCTTCCCTTGGGCGCACCTTCAGGGAGAGGACCTATGAGTGCGGTCGTGGCGGACGGGATCTTCAAGTTCTACGGCGAGATGCGTGTGTTGGAGCGTGTCAATATCGACGTTACCAGTGGCACGTTCTGCACAATCGTTGGGGCATCGGGCTGCGGGAAGTCAACATTTCTGCGCATGCTCTTAGGCCAGGAGACGCCGAGCAGTGGAGAGATCCTGCTCGACGGCGAAGTGTTGCCTCCTGAGCCAACAACAGAACGCGGTATCGTCTTTCAACGCTATTCTGTGTTTCCAAATCTCTCCGTTATAGACAATTTGCTACTCGCAACCGACCTCATGCACGGAAGCTGGAGCGGCCGCGTCTTTGGCAAGCGCCGCCGCGAGGAGCGTGATCGGGCCCATGCCCTGCTCGAGAAGATCGGATTGAACTCCGCGGCCACACGTTATCCAGCGCAATTGTCGGGCGGCATGCAGCAGAGATTGGCCATCGCCCAAACGCTGATGAACCAGCCGAAGGTCCTTCTGATGGACGAACCGTTTGGCGCGCTCGATCCGGGCATTCGCGATGACATGCAAGAGCTGATACTCGATATCTGGCGCGAACATAAAATGACGGTGTTCATGGTAACCCATGACATCTCCGAGGCATTCAAGCTTGGCACCCGTTTGATCGTTTTCGACAAAGTCCGTGTTGATCCGGACTATCCGAATGCCTACGGCGCAACTATCACCTATGACCTGGATGTATCTCAGGCTAACAAGTCGGACGACGTGTTGCCGGACGCCTTGCCGGCAGCATTGATTGAGGGAGCAACACCATGACAATAAGAACAGACACTTGGAGCGTGCCGGGCACGAGAATGCATCAACGGGCCGGCCTCTTTCGAAGCAGCGAACGCCTGCGCCGCCACCATCCCAACTTCGATGCCAAGGAGACTCTCGGTTGGAAGGCCGCCGAAGCTGAGGGGCGTTTGCCCAAGGATGGCTGGCGCCGAGAAGAAGAGTGGGCTCTTAAAATGGGGCTGCCGGGAGCGGAATGTCTGACGGACAAATCGATCCCGACATTTGCGCGCGGCGAGCTTCCTCATTTTGCCGGCATCAATACTTTTCTCAAGGCGCCCTATATCGAAGATGTGCGCAACGTTGCGAAATACGATGCCGCGGTGCTCGGTATTCCGTTTGACTCAGGCACGACCTATCGGCCAGGCACCCGCTTTGGCCCACAGGGCATTCGCCGTATCTCCGCTCTTTATACGCCTTACAATTATGAGCTCGGTGTGGATCTCAGAGAGCAGATGACATTGTGCGATGTTGGTGATGTCTTCACGATTCCTGCCAACCTGGAAAAGAGCTTCGATCAGATTACACGCGGTGTCTCGCACGTCTTTTCCTCCGGCGCGCTGCCGATCATGCTGGGTGGTGACCATTCCATCGGATTTCCCTGCGTACGTGGTATTGCGCAATGCACTTCGAAGCGCATTGGCATTATTCATTTCGACCGCCACATCGATATCCAGGAAAAGGACCTCGATGAGCGCATGCACACGACGCCCTGGTACTGGGCAACCGAGATGGACAACGTGCCGGCCACAAATCTTGTGCAACTCGGTATTGGCGGATGGCAGGTGCCGCGGCCTGGCGTGGAGGAAGCACGCAAGCGCAACACCAACGTTCTAACCATCGAGGACATCGAGCGGCTTGGATTAGAGCGCACCGCCGAGGTCGCGTTGGAGCTGGCCTGGAAAGACGCGGATGCCGTCTATATTTCATTCGATGTTGACTCGGTCGATTGCGGGTTTGTTCCCGGCACTGGCTGGCCCGAACCGGGCGGTTTCCTCCCGCGAGAAGCTTTGAAGCTCTTGGGGCTGGTTGCCAAGGAGGGCATCTGTGGCCTTGAGGTTGTAGAGGTCAGCCCGCCATACGATACATCTGACATTACGGCCCTGTTGGGCACCCGGGTTGCGGTCGAGGTACTCGGCTCGCTGGTCGCACACGGCAAGATGGGATCGCACAAGTCAATGATCGACAAACCGGTCAGCTACTGAGGCCAAGGAGGTATCCAACATGCACGGTCGCCATGATCAACTCCATGCCTCTGTCGCAGGCGCACAAGGCATCGGACATAATCACGAACACCCGGAAGCGGCGCAGTGGCAGACACCGCATCTGCCACACGACCATGCGCACACAGCGCATGATAACGATGAACATCATGACCTGGACCTGGTCGAAAGGGCGTTTGTCCAGGCATTTGCCGGCGCCAGCGATCCGACCAGCTTCCTACGGCTGGCCGGCGTGGTTTTTGAAGGCACGAACAGCGATGGCAAGCGCCTCACACTACTGAGGGTCGAGCAAAGCCAGTCGACCGATATCGGCAGCGTCACGCCGCACCTCGGCGGCGAGTCTTACCGTTATGATCCCTTGCCAGCAAAGCTCGTAACGAAACGCGATCTACTCGGCTTCGTCTATTTCGATGGCACACAGGTTGTGACCTTGAGCCTGCAAGAAGCCAAGGCACTGACGCGCAATGGCGATGGACACACTCATGATCATCATCACGAGGCGTAGCCTGGTGGGCTGAAGCCGGCTGCCTCGATGTTTTGGCAGCTTCGAGATCTGCGATTGGCTGAGAGGTCGCTGTCGACGCAATCCACCTCTCGGAAATCATCTGCCTGGCAAAGGAATGAACTCCGCCGCATCGCCCGGCGGCAACTGAAAGCGGCCGGCTTCCCAATCGCCTTCAGCCCAGGCCTCCCTTGCCCGGTCGATCCTCTCCTGTGACGACGCCACGAAGTTCCACCAAATATAGCGCGGCCCCGAGAGCGTCTCACCGCCGAGCAGGATAAGCCTTGCACCGGCATCCCCGGCCTTGATGGTGATTGGGTCGCCGGGCCGAAAGACCATCATCTGACCGCTTTCGAACGTATCGCCGCTGATCTCAGTGGAACCACTGACCACATAGATGCCGCGGTCCTCATGATTGTCGGGCAATGGCAATAGTGCCCCGGCTTCCAGAACAGCGTCCGCGTAGAACATCTCGGAGAAAGTTTTCGTCGGCGCGCGCTCACCATAGGCGTTGCCAATGATCAATCGAACCTGCTTGCCCTCGCTTTCCAGGAACGGCAGGGCGTCTTTACCGTGATGCTCGAAACCGGCACCAATCTCCTCATGGCTCTCCGGCAGCGCCACCCAGGTCTGGATACCAAACAAATGATGCGCACCTTGGCGTGTCGCCTCACTTGTTCGTTCAGAGTGAGTGACACCATTGCCTGCGATCATCCAATTGACCTCGCCCGGGTAGATCATTTGATTTGTGCCAAGCGAGTCGCGATGTTGGAATTCACCCTTGTAGAGGTAGGTGACTGTCGCCAAACCGATGTGCGGATGCGGGCGCACATCGATACCGCTACCCGTAACAAAGTCTGCCGGACCGGCTTGATCAAAGAAGATAAACGGCCCAACCATCTGACGCTTCGGCGAAGGCAGAGCGCGGCGCACCTCGAAGCCTCCCAGATCACGCGCACGCGGAACAATGATGGTCTCAATGCTATCAAGGCTGCCGCAGTCTGGGCAATTGGGTTCGATGGCAGGGTTCCAGCTCATAGTGCTCTCCTCGCAGTCTTGGAAGGCTGACGCGTTGCTGTCTCGCTCATTCAATTTAGTAGGAGTGCCGCCGACATCTGCCGGCGGCTAACAAGTCCGTTTAGTATATCAAGTCAAACAGGAGAAACTCCGCTTGTTCGTTGGCAGAGAACTCCAATTGTCCGGACTCGACAACTGATAGACCGTCACCGGCTTGGATGACTGTGCCGTTGACCGTCAACTCACCGGCCGTGACCTGAACCCAGGCGCCACGACCTTGCTTCACGTCGTGCGTTACGTTCTCGTTCTGCAGCAGGACTGATGCATAGAGATTGACATCCTGGTGGATGACAATCGAGCCATCGCGCCCGTCGCGAGAGCCGATCAAGCGCAAGATGCCACGCTTATCCTCGAACGAAAACGTCTTTTCTTCGTAGGAGGGTTCGAGCCCATCACGCTCCGGCACAATCCAGATTTGCAGAAAGTGCACCGGGTCGGTCTTGGACGCGTTGTACTCACTGTGGCGCACGCCCGTACCAGCTGACATGCGTTGAATATCGCCAGGCTTGATGACGGATCCCGTACCGAGACTGTCACGATGTTCGAGAGCGCCGTCGAGAACGTAGGAAATGATCTCCATATTGCTGTGAGGATGAGTTGGGAAACCACCACCCGGTGCAACGCGATCTTCGTTGATCACGCGGAGCGGTCCAAAACCGAGATGGTTGGGATCGTAATAGTGACCGAACGAAAAGCTATGTTTTGAATCTAGCCAGCCGAGATTCGCGCCACCACGCTCTTCGGCACATCTTAATGTCAGGGCCATATCCATGCTCCCGTGTTCCTGGCCAATAGGCCGTTGCTTGTGATGAGAAATTGGGTTGGCGGCTTAAATTCTTCAATACGCTCATTGAGACCCATACTGTGTCCAGTTTGGATACAATCGATGGCTTGGGCTTGATGCACGCCGATATTGGCTAAAGCCGTGATCAGGAATGCTAACGTGTAGACACGGGAGGCGGCAGTTATACGAACCTTCTCACACACAATCGAAGTTTTCGGTGAATGACGTTTGCAGCTGATCGGCAAAGCGTGCGGCGGCCACCGGAAGGCTACGTCCACGCAATTGTGTCAGGTGCAGACGCCCGGCCGGCAGATCCTGCTCTGACACCGGCCGGCTGACAACCGCTGCTGCTGCCGATTGCGTTGGCAATCCAATCTCGATTTGGAATGCAATGTTCTCATTGTTCGCAACGACATGGCGTAGAAACTCAAAGCTGTCAGACTGGATAACGGGATCCAAAGTGAGGTTTTTCTTCGTAGCCGCTTGCTCCATGAGCGCGCGCACGCCGTAGGGCATGGAAGGCAACGCCATAGGGTAGTCGACGCATTGCTCCAGCTTGACCGTCTTCCGGCGTGCGAGCATGTGCTTCTTCGACATGATCGCATGAATAGTCTGCTTCGCAACGAGAAGGGTCTGACAGTCTGCCAGATGTACGGGCTCGAAAATAATCGCGACGTCGACCGCGTAATCGCGCAACGCCTGCTCCGCAGCTTCGCGATCACGAACTGATACGCTGAACGTGACGCCGGGATGTTCCTTTCGATAGATCTCGATCTGTTGTGGCAGAAAGTAAGGCAGAAGGGCCTGACTGCAGGCGATGCTCACGTGTCCGCGCCGGACCCCCGACAAGTCCGCGATCTGAGACTGCACACGATCCAGGTCCGACAACTGATTGCGAATATGATGGATGAGGAGTTCCCCAGCTGTACTGAGGCGCACGCCACGCGCTAGCCGTTCGAAAATTGGGACGCCAAGCTCTTCTTCAAGTCCAAGGATCTGTCTGTTCAACGCCGATGGTGTAATTGCCAGCAATTCTGCTGCCTGGCGGATCGAACCGACTTTGGAGACCACGTCCACGTTTCTGTATATCGACAGATGCCTCATCAGCAGCACACCCTACTGTTGCAATATTTGCATCACTATTAGTGAAATTGAGCAGCAGACGTCAACACACTCCAAGCCTAGGCTGTCTCAGAAGGTCGAGACCGCCCTGGTCAAAAGGGTCTTGTGAAGAGCAGGAGAGTGTTGTCATGAGCAGCGAAGTCCATCGTCGTAATTTTCTCAAAGGAGCGGGCGCGGTTACTCTGGGCGCTCAATTCCTTCCATTCCTCAAAGTCATGCCGGCCCATGCTGCCAAAGCGGACACGGCCGTTGTCGTCATTGGCCAGACGATCAACTCCCTTGATATCCATCGTAAGGGCACCAACCGGCCGAGCTACCAAATCGCGGTTAACTGCTACGACCGACTTCTCTCCTTTGGAACGAAGACACTGTCGGATGGCTCATTGTCCTATGACTATTCGGTACTGAAGCCAGACCTTGCAGAGAGCTGGAAAATTGCCGACGACGGAATGTCAGCAACATTCAAGATCCGAGAGAACGCCGTATTCTGGGATGGCACGCCCGTCACTGCCGAAGACATCAAGTGGTCGCTTGACCGTGCTGTGTCGCTTGGTGGATTTCCTGCCGTTCAAATGCGTGCCGGATCGCTCGAGAAACCAGAACAGTTTGTGGTTGTGGATGAGAAGACATTCAAAATCGATTTCATTCGCAAGTCCAAGCTGACCCTGCCGGACCTCGCTGTGCCGGTCCCGATGATCATCAACTCCAGGCTTGCCAAGAAGAACGCCAAGGAAAGCGATCCTTGGGCAACGGAATACTTGCACCGCAATCCGGCTGGTAGCGGCGCTTATAAAATTGCACGCTGGGATGCGGGTCAGCAGATTATTTATGAGCGCAACGATGCGTGGACCAGCGGGCCATTGCCGGGTGTCAAGCGTGTAGTCGTGCGCGAGGTGCCTTCGATTTCAACGCGGCGCGCATTGCTCGAGCGCAAAGACGTTGATCTCTCATTCGGCATACCCGACAAGGACGCCAATGAATTGAAAGGCAAAGACGGCCTGACCGTCACGGCAACACCGATCGAGAACTGCATTTATTGCCTCGGCGTCAATCTCAAGTTCAAGCCTTTCCAGGAAAAGAAGGTTCGCCAGGCAATTGCCTACGCTGTGCCTTACGAAGAAATATTCAAAGCTGCCGCTTACGGAAACGGCGTGAAGATGTGGGGCGGAAAATCGGCCAAGCCGGAAGACATTTCCTGGCCGCAGCCCTTCCCCTACTCGACTGACCTTGACAAGGCCAAGGCCCTTCTCGCTGAAACCTCCTACAAAGATGGGTTCGAGACAACGTTCTCAATCAACCAGTCCTTGTCGAGCTGGATGGAACCAACAGCCCTCTTGATTCAAGAGAACCTCGGCAAGATCGGCATTAAAACCAAGATCGAAAAAATTCCGGGTGCGAACTGGCGTACGGCTGCGCTAGTTGAAAAGCGGCTCCCACTGCACCTCGAAAACTTCGGTGGGTGGCTGAACTACCCGGACTATTACTTCTTCTGGGCTTACATCAAAGGTCACCTGTTCAACTCTTCCAACTACGACAATGCCGAAGTCAAGAAGCTTGTTGACGAGACGCTTCATATGCCGACGGAAGACCCGGCCTATGCGCCTAAGGTCAAGCGTCTCATCGAGATCGCGTTCGACGACGTTCCGCGCATTCCACTGTGGCAACCGACGCTAAGCTCCGGGATGTCCGACAAGTTGGCGGGCTACGAGTACTGGTTCCATCGTCAGCTTGACGCGCGGAAGTTCAAGAAAGCCTAAGCGGTTCCTCCCCAGGCGATCACGGCGGAGAAGACAGCAATGCTTGCAAGCAAGCTTCAGCTCATACTCTACCGGTTCTGGCAGGCTATGCCCGTCGTCTTCGGCGTGATCGTCATAACTTTTGTTCTGACCCGGGCTTTGCCCGGTGATCCGGCCGTTTATTTTGCCGGCCCCGCGGCGGATGAGAAATCAATCGCCGAGATCCGCAAGGCGCTCGGATTGGACCAGCCAATGCTGGTACAGTTTGGGCTCTATCTGGAAAGTTTGGCGCGAGGCGATCTTGGACAATCCCTGTCGACGGGCCAACCGGTAGCATCAGATCTTGCACAACGCCTTCCAGCCTCCCTTGAACTGACCTTCACCGCCCTTTTGCTCTCAACGCTCATCGCCCTGCCAATTGGCATCCTCGCAGCATTGAACCCAGGTCGATGGATCGACCATCTGTGCAGGTTTCTGGTTACAGCCGGCGTCTCGTTGCCCACGTTCTTCACCGGTCTCGCTCTTTTATTCTTCTTCTACTATCTGCTTGGCTGGGCGCCGTCGCCCATTGGCCGTTTGGACTTCGCCTTTATTCCGCCACCGCACGTCACCGGGTTTTACGTCATTGATGCCCTGATCGCCGGTGATATTGAGACGGCGCAGGCGGCGGCGGCACAGCTCCTCCTACCGGCCATCACGTTGGCACTCTTTACGCTCGCACCAATTGCACGGATGACGCGAGCAGCCATGTTGCAGGCCCTCTCAAGCGACTACATTCGCACGGCTCGGGCTGCCGGCCTATCCCAGCGCAAGATCATAACCGTCTATGCCTTGCAGAACGCGCTGCTCCCAGTGATCACAACATTGGGCATGGTGTTCTCATTTACACTCGGCGCCAATGTCCTCGTCGAGAAAGTGTTCGCGTGGCCGGGCATTGGTAGTTACGCCGTTGAGGCGCTCGTCGTGTCGGACTATGCCGCCGTGCAAGGCTTCGTTCTATCGATGGCCCTGCTATTTGTCCTACTCAATCTTGTCGTCGACATTGCCTACACGCTGGTTGATCCGCGCATCCGGATGGACAGCTGATGTTGAAGCAGGCGGACACACATAAGCCTAGCGAGGCACCAACACTGGCAACGGATGGTGAGAGCTCCACCGAGAGGAAGAGCAAATTCCTTAAGCACGTCATGTATGTGCTGACAGCGAACCCGGTCACGCTGATTGCATTCGGACTTTTCTCACTCATATTGGTCGCCGCGTTGCTGGGGCCACTGCTTGTGCCTTATGACCCGCTCGCGACGAATGCAGACAATGCCCTCAAGCCGCCCACTTTGGCGCACTGGTTTGGCACGGATCAGTTGGGACGGGACGTCTTTTCACGCGTAATCGTTGCAACGCGCCTCGATCTTTTCATCGCTTTTTCCGCCGTTGCGCTATCGTTTGTTATCGGATCGCTTGCCGGCGCATCTGCCGGTTACTGGGGTGGTTGGCTTGATGCCATTGTGAGCCGCATCATCGATACCATCATGGCGTTCCCGCTGTTCGTGCTGGCCATGGGGATTGTTGCTGCACTCGGCAACACGATCGAGAACATCATCTACGCAACGGCGATCATCAACATTCCCTTCTACGCACGCGTCGCACGCGCCGAAGTCAACATCCGTCGCAATGCCGGCTTTGCGTTGGCAGCACGCCTGTCCGGCAACTCGGATTGGCAGGTCCTCGCCTGGCACATCTTCCCAAATGCGTTGCCACCGATGATGGTGCAGATTTCCTTGAACCTGGGATGGGCCATATTGAACGCTGCCGGGCTCTCGTTCATCGGTCTTGGTGTCAGGCCGCCAACGCCGGAGTGGGGCATCATGGTGGCGGAAGGTGCCAACTTCATCGTTTCAGGTGAATGGTGGCTGGCGTTCTTCCCAGGTCTCTCGCTGATGCTGGCTGTTCTCACATTCAATCTTATGGGCGACGGGTTGCGCGATATCGTAGACCCGGCTCAGCGGACCTGAGCGGGAGGTGGTGACGTGAACAGCTCAGCCATTGATCAGTCAGATTCCGACGTTCATTCGGACCTCGTCGAGATTGATAACCTCAGTGTCGAGTTTCAGACACGTAACGGTATCGTGCGCGCAGTATCCGATGTCAGCTTTGAAGTTGCCAGGGGCGAGACTCTCGGGATCGTCGGTGAATCCGGATCGGGAAAATCTGTCACCTCCTACGCATTGATGCGCATCCTCGACCGGGCCGGTCGCATATCAGACGGCACCGTCACCTTCTCCGGCGTTGATATCCGTTCCGCCAGCGAACGGCAGATGCGCGATCTGCGCGGGCGCGAAATCTCGATGATATTTCAAAACCCCCGTGCAGCGCTCAATCCCATACGCAAAGTCGGACATCAACTTCGCGATGCTTTGGTGCAGCATGGTCAGGCTGCCGGAGCCAAGGCACGGCTCAAAGCCATAGAGCTGTTGGACCTGGTGCGCATTCGTGAGCCTGAGAGCCGCTACGATGCCTACCCCTACGAGTTGTCCGGAGGCATGTGCCAGCGCGTCGTGATTGCACTTGCCTTGGCCTGCCAACCGCGACTGCTGATTGCCGACGAACCAACAACAGGTCTGGATGTCACGACACAAAAAGCTATCATGGATCTCGTGATCGAGTTGACGCAGGCGCGTGGCATGTCAACGATGCTGATTACACATGATCTGGGATTGGCATCGGCATACTGTGATCGCATCATCGTCATGCAATCCGGTAACGTAGTTGAAACAGCTGACGCCAAGAGCCTCTTTGCGAAACCGCAACATAGCTACACTCAGAGATTGATGCGGGCGACACCACGGCTGGGCGGCCAGCTCCGGGACCTTTTACCAGCTGAGCCTGCATCATCTCAGACTAGTCCGTTGAAGGTTAGTAACCCAACGGTCGCTCCGCGTCCAACGAGCGAGCCGCTGCTCAAGGTTCAGAACCTGGTCAAAGAGTTTCCGAAAGGCAATCCCAGCGGAGGCGGTTGGATCAATCGCATGCTCGGCAAGTCGCATGACGAGCCGGTATTCCGGGCGGTCAATGACATCTCCTTTGAGATTCCGAGTGGTGGAAGTGTCGGCCTTGTTGGCGAATCCGGATGCGGGAAATCAACGACCTCTTCCATGATTATGCGCCTGCTTGACACAACATCAGGTTCGATTGAGTTGAATGGAGTTGACCTGACACAAACGCCACTTAAAGCGTTTGCCCGAAGCGCGCATCGTGCGAAGCTGCAGATGGTTTTCCAGGACCCGACAGACAGCCTGAACCCGCGCTTCACGGCTAGGCGCGCGATTGCCGATCCAATCCGCATGTTAGGAGATCCCGAAGATCGGAAGCTTATCAACGACAGGGTTGATCAGCTTGCGAGCCAAGTTGGGCTGCCGGGTGCGTTGCTGGACCGGTTCCCCCATCAGCTCTCTGGCGGCCAAAAGGCTCGCGTCGGCATCGCGCGCGCTATCGCTCTGAGACCGAACCTGTTGATCTTGGATGAACCAACTGCAGCACTCGACGTTTCCGTGCAAGCGGTTGTTCTCAATCTGCTGCACGATTTACGAACTGAACTTGGCATGAGCTATCTCTTCGTCTCGCATGATCTCAACGTCGTGCGACTGCTTTGCCAGCACGTGCTCGTGATGCGCAATGGAGAGATTATCGAACGCGGCTTGGCAGAAGAAGTCATGCAGAACCCACAGGATCCCTACACGCAGTCTCTGATCGAAGCGATCCCTCATCCACCGCTTTAAGATCCCGAGCCATCGCAAGAACAAGAGTAAGCGAACGACCGCCAATGATGAAGCAACTCCAATTCGACATTCCAAGTCTTCATGCCGCTTACGCAGACGGCCTGTCACCTGAGGCCGTGGTTGCGGAGGTTTTTCGGCGGATCGATGAGGTCGGTGATCCAGGCATATTCATTTGTCTTGAAGAGCAGGACAGGATTGCCGAGTTCGTGACTGGTCTTGGGAGCTTTGACAGCTCGCGCCTGCCGCTGTGGGGCGTGCCGTTTGCCGTCAAAGATAATATCGATGCTGCTGGCTTATCGACCACAGCCGCGTGCCCGGCCTTCGCTTATAGACCTCATGAGGACGCATTCTGCCTGGCTCGCCTTCGCGAG
Organism: Pseudomonadota bacterium; assembly: GCA_039183375.1. Classification (GTDB taxonomy): domain Bacteria; phylum Pseudomonadota; class Alphaproteobacteria; order Rhizobiales; family Hyphomicrobiaceae; genus Tectiglobus. The sequence continues at coordinate 617 of JBCDBQ010000129.1, read as the reverse complement.
GCCGGTGCCATCTTGATTGGCAAGACGAACCTGGACCAGTTCGCAACCGGCCTTGTCGGAGTTCGAACGCCTTATCCTGTCCCGAAGAATGCCGTCGATCCGACGTTGGTTCCAGGTGGTTCCAGTTCAGGTTCGGCCGTCGCAGTTGCCCATGGCATTGTCAGCTTTGCACTCGGCACGGATACGGCAGGATCAGGCCGCGTGCCTGCAGGTTTGAACAACATCGTCGGATTGAAACCAAGTCTTGGTTCTGTTTCGAATACAGGGGTTGTTCCAGCATGCCGAACGCTTGATACCATCTCTGTTTTTGCCTTGAATGTTGGGGACGCCAACAGTGTCCATCAACAAATCAGCTGTTTTGACGCGGCCGACCCCTATGCACGCAGAACACCTGTTCGTAGCATCGGCCCAGTGCCCACCACCTTCCGTGTCGGGGTTCCCGATAAGAAGACGCGGCAGTTTTGCGGCGACACGATGCAGGCTCACTCTTTCGAAAGCGCACTGAACAGCCTCGCGGACCTGGGTGCTGAGTTCATCCCCATCAACTTTGAGCCGTTCTACGAAGTGGCGGACCTGCTCTACTCAGGTGCCTGGGTTGCAGAGCGCGATACGGTTCT
>JBCDBQ010000128.1:0-14282 GCA_039183375.1 Pseudomonadota bacterium | reverse complement strand
TGTTCCTTGGAGTATTCTCGGTCATCGCTTTCTGGATTTTTCCAGAGGTCGGCGGTAAGAACGAGAAGTGAGGGCGCTAAGACAGGTAACAGCGTGGGCAACAGTTCCGCTGGTACGAGGCTAGGGATGAGTTGCCCTGCGCCGATTGTTTGGAATTGATCCCTCGCCCACTCCCACTAGAGCTCCGTTATGAGAACTCGCTGAATTGTTTCGATGCTTGTCGGGCAGTTCGTTGAAGCCCAACAGCCGCATTCCGATAGCCGCAATCAGTAAGACGACCGCGTAGGTTAGGGCATGACGTGCAAAGCGGTGATAGGTGTTGCGCAGAATTGGCCCGACTATGCGTTGTGCCACATCCAAACTCGGACGATCTGGTCTCGGGAGGAGCAGCCACATATCGGTCTTCTGGCACGGGAACCACGTCGCACGGAGGCCAAGTCCGAACAGGATGACCGCCATGGCGAGACACAATGAACCGCTGACAGCGGCCGCGAGCGGTGGGGCAAAAACAAACGAGAAGCCAATACAAAAGATGGCAAGCCAGGCAAAGCCACTCGCTCGTCCTACGGCGATGAAAGCGGCTCGTTCGATCGGATCCATTGATCTCTCATTGTGTCGCTCAAACTAGCGCAACAACCCTCTCAACTTCCAAGTCCGGGCCACCAGCTCCTTGCCGCAGTCGCGCGCGGCCATCCTGGCAGTCTCAATGTCGCGTGAGGTCAACGAGCGAGTGATCTCTGATGTATTGGCTTGAAGTTCTTGTTTGAGGTCATCAGCATCGATTGGTCGTGCGACTTCTGCCAGGCTGTCGAGACCACCCTGCGTAACTTGCAGGGCGCCTTCAGCAAAACCGTTGGTATAGGAGGCATTCAATAAAAATCGCAGCAGGACCCAGCCACCAAAGAAGATAACAAAGCCGATCAAGTACTCCATGTCCTGCGTCCTCCGCCCAGGCGCCGAACTCGCAGTATGGTGTTCAAACGGCGGGAATTCCAATCAATTCCCGCCGTCGAGTTGTACTATTGGAGGATCGAAGCCCGTGTGGGCACGATGCGCTGAACCTTGATTGCCTCCCGATTGATGAGCTCACCAACCTTCGGAGAAACATCGTTCTTCCAGAAATCACTTTCATAGACGGCTTTGTAGAGTCGCTCGCGCTCGGCTTCGCTCTCGAAGCGGCGGATCCAAACGTAAACGGACTCGTCTTCCTCGCCGCGGAAACTGCCGGCAATCACCATGCCCTGCTTCACCTGGAAGGGAATGATCACGTCCTGCATGAACTCCAACCACTCATCCATTTTCCCAGGACGGATTTCGTACTGTCTCAGTTCCCAAAAAGCCATATCGTATCTCCTTTAATTTGGAATTTTCATTGCCAGTTGTGCCGTTGATCGCCGTCAGCGGTGTGAATTGACCCAGTCCATCATGATCTTGTTGAACACATCTGGATGTTCAACATTCGGGAAATGCCGCGCGTCGGCGATTTCCTCGTAGCGTCCACCTGGAATGAGTTCAGCAATCTTCTTGTTGCCGTCAGGGGGCGTGCCTTCATCATCAGAACCGCAAACCACCAATGTTGGAGTGGATATCGAAGGCAGCTGCGGGATGAAGTCATAGTTGAGAATGGCACCCGCACAACCGAGATATCCGGCCGCCGTCGTTCCGGCAATCGTGGCGTGGATCTCCTTCCAACGGGCTTCATTTCTCGATTTGAACGCAGGCGTAAACCATCGCTCCATAGTGCCATCTGCTATCGGGGCAACCGAGTTGGCGCTCTTGACGGTCTCCATGCGCGGTCCCCAGGCGTTAACTGCGCCCTCTGGCGTACACGGCATGGTGTCGCAAAACATCGCAGAGATCAGTCTCGAACCATGCTTGATCGCAAAGGCCTGCCCGATCATACCTCCGATTGAAAGGCCGATGTATTGCACTTTGTCGATGCCCAGAAAGTCCAGGCTGGCGGCCACGTCATCGGCGAGCTGTTCCATCGTATAATCGCTTGGGACCGGATCACTGCCGCCGTGGCCACGCATATCCAGTCGCAGAACGCGGTAACCGGCCTCCAGCAAAAGCGGCAGCTGCTCAGCCCACATGCCGCCATCGGAAGAGAGCGAGTGCGTGAAACAAATGACCTGTCCATCGGAGGGCCCGTTTAGATCGTAATAGATCCGTCGGCCGTCGAGATTGATCAACATCTGAGTTGCCTCCAGTTTTTGCTCATGTCGTGAAGTTGATAGCCAACGCTAATGCAGCGGCAAAGCCAAGGATAGATAGGCGCGTGCGTTTCGTCCTCTTCGCAGGATTGTGCGATTATCTCCGATATGATGATCATGGCTTGTCCGGCCGCCAGGACGTATATCTACTCGCAGTAACCACCCTGCATCTCTTCTTGTCAGCCATCGATCATACTGTACTGTATCGCCAGAAGAATTGCGGAAAATCGATGATCGCGAAGATGCAGGAGCAAGCATCATGGGCAAACGCGCAATCAGGAAAGGAAATGAGCCGTGCTGAAGTTGGGATACAAGGCGTCGGCCGAACAATTCTCGCCGAAGGATCTCCTCGCCTATTCAATGAAGGCGGAAGAGTGCGGATTTGACTCGGTGTTCGTGAGTGATCACTTCCAACCCTGGAAGCATACCGACGGCCACGCGCCATTCTCGTTCAGTTTCTTGGGTGCGTTGGGGGCAAAGACCTCGCGCATCGTTATGGGGACGAGCGTGCTGACGCCGACATTCCGTTATCACCCTTCAATTGTTGCGCACGCATTCGGGACCTTAGGCGCGCTCTTCCCTGAGCGTGTCGTCCTCGGCATCGGCACCGGTGAGTCGCTCAATGAAGTGCCGGCGACTGGTATGCAATGGCCGGAGATGAAGGAACGCTTCGCCAGAATGCGCGAATCCGTTCGTCTCATCCGTCAGCTTTGGACTGAAGATCGCGTATCGTTCGAGGGTGATTATTACACGACGGAAAGTGCGACCATCTACGACAAACCAGATAAGCCCGTGCCGATTTACGTGGCAGCTGCCGGACCTATGGTTGCAAAGTACGCTGGCCGCATGGGCGATGGCTTCATCTGCACAAGTGGCAAGGCCATGGAGCTTTATACTGAAAAGTTGCTGCCAAACGTCGCCGAGGGCCGATCGTTAAGCTCACGTGATGTCCCCGACTATGAGAAGATGATCGAAGTCAAAGTCTCGTTCGATACCGACAAGGATCGAGCGATGCAGGATACCCGTCATTGGGCGGCGTTGGCATTGTCTCCGGATGAAAAGATGTCGGTCGAAGATCCCCTGGAAATGGAGAGACTAGCCGACGCGTTGCCAGTTGAACGGGCAGCGTCGCGGTGGATTGTGTCCACGGATCCCGATGAACATGTCGAGCGCATCAAGACGTACTACGATCTTGGCTTCAATCATCTGGTATTCCATGCACCTGGACCTGATCAGGCGCGTTTCATGGATCTTTACGCCGAGCACGTGATGCCGAGGCTGCGCGCTCAGTTGAGCTAAGGGCATTCAGAACATTCGGAACTGATGACAGGGTAGATGGGCGATGACAGCCACGCGGCTGGAGTTCTTTGCGCTTGAAGACCTGCCAATGGTGCAGCACGGTGACGATGTTGCTGCGCTCATCATCGCCGGCCTGGAGAGCATCGGTGCCCGCCTCAACAAGCAAGACGTCGTGATCATCGCGCAGAAGATCGTCTCGAAGGCCGAAGGACGTCTCTTTGTTCTGGATGACGTCAAAGTTGGTGCCGAGGCAGCGAAGCTTGCGGAAGAGACCGAGAAAGATCCGCGAGTTGTCGAGCTCATTCTGCAGGAGTCCCAAAGCATTGTGCGCTCACGGCCGGGTCTGATCATCGCCGAACACCGGTTGGGCTTCATTATGGCCAACGCAGGCATAGATAAGTCGAACACCGGTGGTCCCAGTGGCAAGGAGTGTGCATTGCTGTTGCCGCTCGATTCAGATGTTTCTGCTGGTGCCATAAAGTCAAAGCTAGACGCGCACTTCGGCATGGAAGTTGGCGTGATTATCAATGACAGCTTCGGTCGCCCCTGGCGTCAAGGAACGATGGGCGTTGCCATTGGCGCGGCGGGATTGCCGTCGATTGTCGATTTGCGTGGCGAGCCAGATCTCGACGGACGTGAGCTCCTGGTTTCCATAAGTGGTTTTGCCGATGAAATCGCGGCCGGTGCGTCACTTCTCATGGGCCAGGGCAATGAGGGTCGGCCTGTTGTGATTGCTAAGGGATTGAACTGGACGAAACCCGAGGTTTCCGTTGCGGACATCATCCGTCCTGCTGAAGGGGACCTGTTTCGATGACGTCCACCGGCCCCCAAAAAGTTGTTGCATTGTCCGGTGGGATTGGCGGCGCCAAACTGGCGCTGGGCTTGAGCCGGATTGTGGCACCCGAACACCTGACCATCATCGCCAACACAGGCGATGATTTTGAGCATCTCGGCCTGGCGATTTCACCGGACATTGACACACTCAAATACACGCTCGCAGGATTGGCCAATGCCGAACTCGGCTGGGGACGTGGCGACGAAACCTGGAATTTCATGGCTGCGCTACGCGATATCGGCGGTGAAGACTGGTTCAATCTCGGCGATCGTGATCTGGCAATCCACGTCGAGCGCACGCATCGCCTCGCGGCTGGTGAGCGCCTGACAACAATCACGAAAGACATTGCGCGATCATTGGGTGTTGGACCGAGCATTCTGCCGATGTCAGATAGTCCTGTGCGAACCTGTGTTGAAAGCGACCAGGGACGGCTGCCATTCCAGGATTACTTCGTCCGCCTTAAATGCGCTCCTGTAGTCAAGGCGCTCGAATTTGAGGGCGTTGAAGATGCAAGGCCAAGTCCAGAGATTGAGAGGGCCTTGTCTGATCCGGATCTGAGAGCAGTTATCATCTGTCCATCGAACCCGCTGATTAGCATCGATCCCATTCTGGCCGTTCCGGGCATGCGCAGTGCTATTGCAAACTGCAAGGCTCCGGTGATCGCGATCTCACCGATCGTTGCCGGCAAGGCGCTCAAGGGGCCCACAGCGAAGATGCTTGATGAGTTGGGCTTCGGGGCAACGGCCTCCGTCGTGGCCGATCGCTATCGTGATTTGCTAAGCGCCTATGTTGTCGAGGCGGATGACTATGACGATTGTCTCAATGCAGGTTTCCCATTCGCGATCGAGGCAGCGCGCACCATCATGACGTCTCTGGATGACCGTGAAGCTTTAGCGCGAACAGTCTTAGCCACTGCGGACCGTGTTCGTGACGGTGAGACCCGGACCGAGAGGGTCACCGTGTGATGGAGGGCTTTTGGACAATCGTACCGGTCAAGGATACGCGCTATTCGAAGCAACGTACCTCAGCCCGACTGGACGCTGAGCACCGGCAAGGCCTCGCGCTGGCCATGCTTGAGGATGTCCTGCACGCATTGGCTCCGACGCAGGACCTGAGCCGCCTCGTGCTTGTGACGGTCGATCCCACGGCAATCGAGCTCGCCGGCAAATATGGCGCGACAACCGTCGATGATGGTGCCCATGATGGTCACACCGGCGCTGTTACGGCAGCGGCAAAGGCCTTAGAGGCCCGGGGTGCCAGTGGCTTCTTGACGGTTCCGGGCGATATTCCATTAATCGGCACGCAAGAGGTTCGGCGCTTGCTGGAAACGCACTTCGCCAGTCCACGACCGGCATTCACAATTGCACCGTCGCACGATGAAATGGGTTCGAATGCCATTGCCTGTTCGCCCGTGTCTGCGGTGCCCTTGAGGTTCGGTGATGACAGCTATTTCCCGCATCTGGCAGCTGCACGGGCGCACGGCATTGAGCCAACAATCGTCAGGTGTCCCGGCATCGCCCAAGACATCGATTCACCGGAAGACATCGATCGTGTTATGACTCTTCCCGAGATCGAGAAAACACGCACTTATCGCTATCTTATGGAGAGTGCCTCCCACGCTGGCGCAGATGCAGCGGGATAATTCAAAGAAAGCACTACATGAGCACGACTGAGACATCAAAGATCCTGGCCCGAGCCCTTGAAGGCGAAGCTCCGTCGAACGACGAGGCCTTGCTGTTGGCCGACGAAACAGATCTGGCGCTGCTTTGCGAGATTGCTGGCAAACTGCGCGATCATCGTCATGGTGATCTGATCACGTATTCGCGCAAGGTTTTTATACCTCTCACCAAACTCTGCCGAGACGTCTGTCACTACTGTACGTTTGCCCATCCTCCGCGCAAAGGGCTGCGAGCCTATCTGACGGCCGACGAGGTGCTCGAAATCGCGCGGCAAGGTCGGGCCGCCGGCTGTCACGAGGCCCTCTTCACGCTCGGCGATAAACCCGAGCTTCGTTATCGCGTTGCCCGCGAAGAGCTCGAAGCGCTGGGCGTTGAGACGACGCTTGAGTATCTCGCCAAGATGGCGAGGTTGGTTTTCGACGAGACCGGCCTGTTACCCCACGTTAATCCCGGCGTTATGAGCCCCGACGAACTGATGGCGCAACGTGCGGTATCCGTCTCTCAGGGCATCATGCTGGAAACGGCCTCGGAACGACTGGCAGAGCGCGGTGGTCCACACTTCGGATCCCCTGACAAGGTGCCCGCCGTCCGATTGGCGACCATTGAAGCTGCTGGCGAACTCGCAATACCATTTACGTCAGGCATTCTGATTGGCATCGGCGAGACCCGCCGCGAGCGCATTGAGGCCTTGCTCAGGCTACGTGATCTGCATCAGCGCCACGGTCACATCCAGGAAATTATCATTCAGAATTTCCGGGCCAAGCCAGATACGAAGATGGCATCTGCGCCCGAGCCATCGCTGGACGATCATCTTTGGACGGTTGCAATCGCGCGAATTCTATTCGGCGCGGAGATGAACATTCAGGCGCCGCCCAACTTACAGGCGGGTGGATTAGACGATCTTGTTGCAGCAGGCATCAATGACTGGGGTGGTGTGTCGCCGGTGACACCGGACCATGTTAATCCAGAAGCACCATGGCCGCATTTGGTTGATCTCGCCAACAAGACACGCGCCACTGGTAAGCATTTGGTCGAGCGACTGGCCATTTATCCTGACTATGCGCGCGATACGCGACGATGGGTTGCCAAGGATCTGCGCCAGCCGGTTCACAATCTCATCGATGCGCGGGGGCTTGCTCGCCGCGATAAATGGATGGCTGGCACAACGGATAGTGTTCCTTTCGAACTTAAGAGCGGAAGCGCTGAGGCGCGCGCGCGTGGCCGTAAAGCACCATCCGGTATTGGAAAGCTTATCGATCGTGCCTATTCCGGTCGCGTTTTGAACGAGAAAGAGATCACCCAGCTTTTCGCTGTCGAAGGCGACGCGTTTGATGCAGTCGTCTTAGCCGCCGACCAACTCCGTAAGGAAGTCTCGGACGATACGATTACCTATGTCGTCAACCGGAACATCAACTACACCAATGTCTGTTACTTCCGCTGCCAGTTCTGCGCCTTCTCAAAAGGCAAGATGAGCGAGAATTTGCGCGGTAAGCCATACGTGCTTGACCTTGATGAGATTGAACGACGTACGGTCGAAGCCTGGGAACGCGGTGCCACTGAGGTTTGCCTGCAGGGCGGCATCCATCCGAACTATACCGGCAACACTTACTTGGAGATCTGCCAGCGCATTCAGTCTGTCGTACCGGACATGCATATCCATGCGTTTTCACCGCTGGAGGTCTGGCAGGGGGCTGAAACGAATAACGTATCGCTGGTTGAGTTCCTTTCGCGGCTCAAGGACGCCGGTCTGAAATCATTGCCAGGGACTGCAGCTGAAATTCTCGACGACGAGGTGCGGGCCATCATCTGCCCCGACAAGATCAACACCGCCCAATGGCTCGAGGTCATGGAGACGGCGCACGGCATCGGACTTGGTTCGACGACCACAATGATGTTCGGTCACGTCGATCAGCCAAAACATTGGGCGCGTCATCTGCTCCGCATTCGCGAATTGCAGGAACGCACTGGAGGGTTTACCGAATTCGTGCCGCTGCCCTTCGTTCCGCTGGAAACTCCGATTTTCCTCAAGAACAATGCGCGGCCCGGCCCAACTTATCGCGAAGCCATATTGATGCACGCCGTGCCGCGGCTGGTATTGAACAAAGCGATCACCAACATCCAGACATCCTGGGTCAAGATGGGGCGGGATGGTGCAGCAGCCTGCCTGCAGGCTGGAGCCAATGATCTTGGCGGGACGCTCATGAACGAGACGATCACACGGTCGGCTGGTGCAACTCATGGTCAGGAGTTCCAACCTGAGGAAATGGAACGCGTGATCAAGAGTATCGGTCGCCTGCCTGTGCAGCGTACGACCACTTACGGCAAGCCGACCAATTCACGGGTATCGGCATCATTTGGTGCAGCCCCGGTTTCGGAACCGATCAACACACCGGCCAAGGAATTTGCCCGGCAACAGCCGTAAGTAGCAACAGACATAAGTTCAGCAGCACAAGGCCGCGCGAGGAGAATTCAATGAGATTTGGCGTCAACACATCACCGCGCGGGCTCATGGTCACGCGCGAGGCCTATAAGACGATTGCACAGTCAGCCGAGACATTTGGCTACGATTTCCTGAGCGTATCCGACCACGTCGTCGTTCCGAGCTCCAATGACTCCGAATATCCTTACAGCGAGGATGCCGTTTGGTCTGGTGGCGCTTCTGGCTTTTCCTTTGAGATGCTCACGGCCATCACGTTCCTTATTGGCTGCACCGAACGTATCAAACTGTTGTCATCGGTTGCGGTGGTGCCGCACCGACCGGCTCTCCTCACAGCGAAAATGCTCGCTTCCATGGATAATCTCTCCAATGGCCGCATACGTTTCGGTGTGGGCGCCGGCTGGCTACGTGAAGAATTCGAAGCTTTAGAAACCAAGCCGTTCGATGCGCGTGGCAAAGTTACGGACGAATTCATTGAAGCGATGAAGGAACTCTGGACCAGCGATACACCAAGTTATTCAGGTGAGTTCGTCAATTTCTCAAACATCACCTTCCTACCAAAGCCGGTGCAGAAACCGCTGCCCATCTGGGTTGGCGGCGAGAGCGCGCCAGCACTTCGGCGGACTGTAAAACTTGGCGATGTTTGGTACCCGGGTGCTGGCAACCCCAAGTGGCGGCTCGATACGCCTGAGCGACTCAAAGGCCGTGTCGGCAAGCTTCATGAGTTTGCCGAAAAAGCAGGTCGCGACCCGGCCTCCATTGGCTTGGCCTACCTTTGGTTTCATCCGGTGACATTTAAGCCAGAGCCTGGCTTCGATAGCCCGCGAAGGATGTTCTCCGGCTCGCCTTCCGACATGGCAGCTGACGTTGCCGCGCTCAAAGAGGTTGGCGTTTCGCACATTAACTTGACGTTTGGCGGCACGACGACAGCAGAAATGCAGCATGTCATGCAACGCTTCGCAGACGACGTAATGCCGCTTGTCCGCTGAGATAGTTCTCGTGCCTCGTCGCTAGGCAGAAATAGGCTCCGAAAAGATGAAACTCGGCATCTACATAAACTCACAACATCCGGGTGATCAGGATCCTGCGCGCAAGTTCGATGAGATGATCGAGCAAGTGCGATTGATGCGCCAGCACAGTTTCGACTCTTTGTGGGCCGGTGAGCATCACGCGGTGCCGCCTTATCATTACTTCCCACTACTGGGCATGCTGCAACGTCTGTCGGCAGAAGCTGAGGGTATGTACCTGGGTACGAACATTGTCCTGCTGCCGTTGCACAATCCATTGGAAATCGCAGAACTTGGTGCGTTCCTTGATGTATTGAGTGGTGGCAAGTTCATTCTGGGCGTTGGGCTTGGTTATCGTCAGGCCGAGTTCGATATGTTCAAGGTTCCCATCAAGCAGCGCGTTAGTCGTATGGTCGAAGGGATCGAGGTGATCCGACGCCTCTGGACCGAAGATAACGTTTCGCACAAGGGCCGATACTGGCAGCTGGACGATGTCACTATTCGTCCGCAGCCACTCAATAAACCAAGCCCGCCTATTCTGATCGGTGCGCAGGTTGATGCGAGCATTAAACGGGCGGCCGAGATTGCCGACGGGTGGTGCATTGTGCCGAGCGTCTCAACAGACAAGTTGACGTCCGAGATGGAAATGTTCAAATCAGCGCGGACTGCGGCTGGTAAACCTGAAACGGATCAGTTGGTCCGTCTTTACGAAGTCGTCTGTGCCCCCGATGAAGAGACCGCTCTCAAGCGTGCAACCCCCTATTTGCTGGCCAAGTATGAGTCCTATGCACAGTGGGGCATGGCCGGTGTCGCTGCTGACCCTTCCGATACGCCTGAAGTTCAACTCCAGAAGTTGGCCAAGAATAGGTTTGCTGTCGGCTCACCTGCGCAACTCATTGAGGCAATGGTCGAACAGTACCGGATAGGTGTGCGGCATTTGACAATGCGTGTCAGCTGGCCCGGCATGCAGCAGGAACATATTCTTGAGAGCATTGATTTGCTCGGTCGAGAGGTGCTGCCTGAAGTGCGCCGCCGGGTAGCCTCTGAAGCCTAACGGCGAATTCTCTCGCCGAGCCAAACAAAGCGGCGCAACCATTGCAATCATGAGGTCTGCCAATGGCTGACGAATACGCACCGATACGGTCTAGCCGTCTCAATCGCAGACCTGACCGCGGCAGCCACAACAGGCAGGATGTCTATGACATCCTGGACGCGGCTGTCGTCTGCCACATCGGTTACACGGTGGAGGGCCAGGCTTACGCCACGCCAACACTGTTCTGGCGTGTCGATGATGCTCTCTATTGGCATGGCTCGCGGCATGGCAAAATGATCTCAACTCTTGCAAAAGGGCAGCGGGTTTGTGTAACGGTCACGCATCTCGACGCCTTCAATCTTGGCAGGTCCGGCAAAGCCTCATCGGTGCAGTATCGATCCGTCATGGCATTTGGCACGACGTTGGCGGTCGATGATCCTGCCGAGAAAAAACGCCAGATGGGCAATCTGATCAATCGCAAGTTTCCAGGGCGAACACGCAAACTTCGACCGATCCACGATGAAGAGATCGATCAGATCCTCATGGTCCGCATGCCAATCGAAGAGGCCGCAGCCAAGGTCAAAAGCGAAGGTGTTATCGAGACGTCCGAAGAAGACTATGAGATTGAGGCATGGGCCGGCGTCATTCCTGTTGAAATGAAGATCGGACAAGCCATCCCGGATCAGCGCCTGGGCGTCGCTCCTGTGCTTCCCACAGAAGCGAATGCTTACCGGGAAGGCCGCAGCCTTGCCGAGGTGTTATCCGAAATGGCTAAAGCCAATCAGAACTAACGCGACGCAGCCAACCGGCTTCAAACTCCCTCGATCAATGCCCGCACCTTCTGGCCATCATGCGCCTTGACCTGAGCTGCCAATTCCGCCAACCGCTGCTTCTCGGCGTCTGTCTGCGCCGCTATGGAAAACTCAATGTTCGTCACGACGTCACCAAATCGCTCACACAGCCGATCGCCAATTTCATCATAAGTTCCGATAACCGCGAACTGGTCCAGGATCTCATCTGAAATCTTGTCCGGAAGTTCTTCCCAACGCTGCGCCCGCGACAGGATTTTGCACTCGTCTGCCAATGCACCGAGGCCGAGATGGTCAAACGCCGCGCGATAGCTTGGCGTCGAAGCATAGAACGCAATCCGCGCACGTGCGTCGCGGATCTTCGGGACAAGTTCCTCCTGGGTTGGAGCTGACGCGGTGAGCGGCTTCATGGCGACCTGAAACTGATCCAGCGCGCGACCCGCCTTGCGGGCACCGGCCTGGGCTTCCGGCAACATCACCTCGGCAATGTACGATGGCGTGCAAACCGGATGCGGCCGGATGCCGTCGGCGACTTCACCTGCAACGCGGCACATCACCTTGTTAACGGCAGCGAGGTGGATTGGAATGTCCGGGTGATCGATCGGCCCGGGATTAAACAGCGGCACCATCAGATTGATATTGTAGTGGTCGCCCTGGACATTGAGTTCAGTTTCGTTCTGCCAGCAATCCCATACCGCGCGTACGGCCTGAACGTATTCCCGCATCCATGGTCCCGGCGGCGACCACTGCATGCCAAAGCGCCGTTGGATGTGACCACGCACCTGCGGCCCGAGACCCAAGGTGAAGCGCCCCTTCGAGAGCTTCTGAATAGTCCAGGCGCACATCGCCATCACGGTTGGGCTGCGTGGGAAGGCAATGCTGACGGCCGTACCCAGTTTTAGTGTCGTTGTGGCCTGAGCAGCGAGGGCCATGATGGCGAAGGGATCATCTTTCGTCTCTTCGACGACGAGCGCGTCGTAGCCGAGCTCTTCCAACAGTTTGGCGTCATCGTAGACTGAGCTGAGATCAAGCGGAGTTGGAGGTGTCCGCAATCCGGGGTCAACTTTTCCAAGCGGGAGTAGGGTTTCAATCTGCATGGCAATACTCTGGGGACGGCTTTGACCGGTCAGACCTACCACGACTTAACTGCTGAGCGCGCGGAGGAGGACCATCGCCATGCCAAAATCGCAGATGCGATGAGCCTTTGGGCGCATAGCTCTGAGATCAAATCCGTGCTTGTTGTGCAGCAATGAGCGCGTTCCCGAACACCTTCCAGCCCATGATCACCCGATGACCCGGCGGCAGAACCCGGCAGCAGCCCTTTTGTGGATGCTTCTGTCGTGCGCATTCCTGGCAAATGTGGCAGCGCTTGGTCGCTACGCAGCCTTATCAGGCCTGCCGTCACCACAGATTGTTTTCCTGCGCGTGTTCTTTGGTCTCATGACGATGATGCCGTTGCTGCTGTTCCGTGGTTCGGATCTGATGCGCACCAAGCAGCTCAATGTCTACATCATACGTGTCGTGATCAGCATGGTCGCGATGTCGACATGGTTTGCGGCACTGGCATACATCACCGTCGGCGAAATGACCGCGATTTCGTTCCTCACGCCCATCCTGGCGACGATGGGCGCGGCATTCTTCCTCCGGGAGGTCGTCAATGTTCATCGTTGGGCGGCAACGCTGATTGGTTTATTGGGTGCCATGGTCATCCTGCGTCCCGGCATGGTCGAGCTGGGCGTCGGGCCGTGGTTGGCCCTGGCGTCGGCTTTGGCGGCCGCAGGATCGACGCTCTTCATCAAGCGTCTGACAAATCTGGACGATCCGGACCGAGTGGTGTTTTTGACAACGCTGATGCAGACACCTCTGGCACTGATCCCCGCCCTGTTCGTCTGGACCTGGCCGACGTCGGACGTGTGGTTCTGCGCAATGGGCATGGGGTTGCTTGGGACGCTCGGCCATGTCTGCATGTCACGCGCCTTTGCCAGTGGCGATGCTTCGCTGGTGATGGGGATGGACTTTTCGCGCCTGCCTTTTGCTGTCCTGTACGGCTTCTTGCTGTTCGGCGAGCTGATCGACTTCTGGACGTGGACGGGCGCCGGCATCATTTTTCTTGCCTCTCTCTATGGTGCGCACCATGCCCGAAAGAAAAAGAGTTAGCCGATCGTGCGTTGCATCGCGCCGTAGAGAGGTTGAGAGCCAGATCCGCAAGGACGCACAGCCCAATCGGCTGCGCATGCTGGCGGTCTTGCCGCAGGAATGACTGCGTCTGTCGACTGTCAATAAACCTATCCAGACAGAAACCTGTCGAAGACATTCCGCATCAGCTTTGAGATGTTGTTGTCGAAATTGTTCCACGGCAGACTGCCGCAGAACGTGATTGAGCCGGTCGAGAAAACCGCACCACCGCCCGGCACGTCGTAATAGATCATGTCGGCACGGAGCAGATTTTCGACAGGTTCGCCGGGCCAATTCGTGATGTGCGTCAGATGCTCTTCCGGGACCAAGACGAACGTTTCCGAATGCTTCTCGGAACTCGCGACGATCCGGACATTCTCAGGCGTGCCAAGACGCGTGTCGACCCGGTCCAGTTCAAAGCCTGCTGCACCGCCACCGCTGAAGCCGAAGTCTCCAAGCATGTCGCCTTCGATGCCCGCCACGATCCAACCGATGTCGGGGTCGCCGGCATCGACCTTGCGGCGGTAGTAGGAGCCTTCAAACTGTCCTTGAGCGGAAAAACCGACACCCGCTAATGCCTGCGGTGGTCGGCCGTTGCGCCGCCAGATCCCGCCGTAAGTGCCATCGAATGCATTGTAATACTCGCCTGGCTCAGCCGCCCAAGCCCGGATCCCGGTTTCAGCGCGGCGGATCTCAATAGCGCCATGCTCCTCGCCGTGCAGGGCCACCTTCCAATAGAAGCCGTTGCCGCCGAGATAGACCAGTTTACCGCCGGTGTCGCGATAGTTCTGCAGG
>JBCDBQ010000127.1:0-14300 GCA_039183375.1 Pseudomonadota bacterium | reverse complement strand
CGGAACCGCTGATGCGCTTTAAGATCGAGCTTCTTATCCAATCCCGTTGAAAAAGGTACGTGCGAGCGGCCCCGAACAGTGTCGCTTTTCGTCGGTTGACGGAGGGGCGTGCAATTTCCATGCAGGAAACACAACGGACAAGGCCCCAACCACGAGGAATCGGGAAGAACTGCCGTCGAGCAGCAGTCCAATCGTGCGCCCCGCAATCGACGAGCCACCGGACCGGAATGTGAGCATGCTTGTCTTAAGTGTTGGCAGGAGCAAGCGCGCGGCCAGAAGAGCACCGTGTACGTGCTCGCTATCAACGTGGATCAGTATGGTGGCTTGTCTGAAGTCGCTTGCCTTGAGGTCAATGAGAGACGAACAGCAAAAGCCGCAGACAGCGTGAGAGCAGGGATCGTCGTCACCGTGATGGCTTGAAGCAGGCTTCTCTGAAAGAGAGTGTCCGACAATGCACCGGCGACGAGGGGCCCGATCGCGGAGAAGACCGATACGAGGAAACTCCAGATCGCAAAGCTACGTGCCCTGAGCGGTGCAGGGACCAGGTCTTGCAACATCGTGGGTACAAGCGAGTTCGCTGTTGCTGTGAGGAACAAGAACAGGCCGATCGCCGCGAAAGCCCGATCAATACTGGTGGTGGACATCAAGACAAGAGAGGCGGGAATAGCCGTTACAGCGCCCAGCGCCATGATTGTCGGGCGTGAGGCAAGGCCGAGATAGCGACCAAGAAACTTGTCGAGTAGCCCAGCGGTAGGAATGCTCCCTGCACTTGCTATCAGGAGGATCACACCCATGGCCTGGCCTATCCGAGCCAGTTCCGTATCAAAACGACGTTCCACTGCGAGCGCAACCAGTTGATTCATGGCTTGTACAGCGACCAACATGAAACCTGCGACGCCGATGAAAAGTGCCGTCCGCTTCCAGTGTTGCCTCAGAAAGACGACCAATGAGATAGATGATGATATATCGACAGTACCAGGATAACGTTTGGGATCCGTCGTCAAAAGACCGAGTACAAACAGAGGAAGACCAGTCATTGAAATGAACAAAAATCCCTTGCGCCATGGGTCTATCGCGAGGGGAAACACGCGTTCGCCCGCTTCGATGATCGCACCACCGAAATAGTAGCCGCCACTTGCGCCAGCGGCCATCAGCGCCGCGAACCCCAAATTGGCAAGCACACGATCCCTATCCGGAGCAAGATCAGGGATCATCGAGTAGACAAGGGGGATCATCGCGAATTCTATGATGCCAGCTGATGATCGACCGAGGAAAAAGAGCTCGAAGTTGGGAGCAACCGCGCTCAAGATCATCATCGTCATCGAGGCGAGAATAAGCCCTAGCAGCATACGCTTGCGTGAAAACTTATCGACCAAGCGCGACAAGGGTATGGCCAACAGACTGCCGACAAGGAAACCGGCGAGCCCTTGGACGGCGCCCAGCGCAGCATCGCTCACGCCAAACGAGTTTTGGATTGCCGATAGTGAGAGGCCTTGTATGCCTTGGTCGCTCAATTGAACGCCTGCAGACAGTCCGAGGATGATCACAGTGTAGACGGCGCGCGGTGTCCATCGATCGGGAGTCAACGATGCGGCCGATGCTGTGGTGGGCTTCTGGGCACTCAATTCAAAACTCCTCAGATGGTCACCTGACCGGCCAATCTAGGGCCCAACTTAGAAAAGAGCCTCCCGATCTTGAAGTGTCGAGAGGCTCTCTAGGTATGAATGAGGTATCAATGGTCAGCGGGCCTGTTGGACGTCCCACTCCAGCACTTTGTGTTCGTTCCTGTCGACTTTAGAACTTATACTGAAGAGTTCCAATAACCTGTCGCGGCGCACCAAAGTTGCAGCCAACGGCGCTCGCACAACGCGCGCCATAGCGCTTATCGGCCAAATTTGAGGCATTGATCGTGAGACGCCAATTCGGCCGATCATAGCTGGCGATAGCGTCAAACAGGACAGGGTCTTCACCGTCGAAAACGACGGGGTTGAATGGCCCGGGAAGGCTGCCCGCGCTTTCGCTGACATACCGTACACCGACGCCCAATCCTAAACCCGCGAGGTGGCCTGACTGAACGGTGTAGTGTCCGAGAACAGCGACTTTGTGCTCGGGCGTCACGGGCAACGGCCTGCCCACTTCGACCGGATTGTTGTCGCTCTCCGTCACCTCGCTGTCGGTGTAGCTATAGGCAGCATTGAACGTAATCCGATCATCGATGCGGGTGACAAGTTCAAACTCAAAACCTTGGACCTCGACTTCGCCCGATTGGGTCCCGAAGACAGGAGTGGTACCTGCCCCGACTGATACCACTTCTGTCTGTTTGATATGAAAGAGCGCAGCAGTTGCAAAGAGGTCGACCTTGTCAGAAAGATTGCGGCCATCATACTTCACACCAAGTTCGATCTGTTCGCCCTCGCTGGGATCAAATTCGTTTCCAGTGATCGAATCGGTACCTAGCAAGGGTTCGAACGATGTGGAGTAGCTGACATAGGGTGAGAGACCGGAGCTCGTCACATAGTTCGCACCGATACGATATGTGAAGGCACTTTGGTCTGAACTCGCATCACTCAATTTGTCGTCGATGGTGACCCAGTCTTGGCGCAATCCAATGCTCACATAGAGCTGGCCGATTGCTATTTGATCCTGAGCATAGAGGCCAGTTTGCTCCAATGTCTGATCATTGAAGGCGGTGGGGTAGGGGTCCTCAGGTTGAGGAACCGGCGTAAAGACGGGATTGAACAAATCGATAGGCTCTGGATCGAAGAAAAATCCAAAGTCGGCAACGTTTTCAACGTCTCGATAGTCCAATCCAACAATCAGCTTGTGCTGGATGCCGCCGGTCTCAAAGGCCCCGTCAAATCGTGAGTCAGCCGAAAGCGCTGTGACATCCTCGGCATAGGTGAAATTGAAGCGGTTGAGCGTGTTGAAATAGCTCGGAAGGGAGGGATCCGTCGTGTTTGCGAAGCCGCCGCCCGCATAGACGTTTTGCGGTGTGCGCTCCTCATAGTCAGCATAACGAACATTCGTTATGAAAAAGAGGCTGCTGTTGAACGTGTGTTTCAGTTCAGCTCCAACCGAGTACTGGTCCCGCTCGAAGAGGTTGTTTGGATCGCCTATGTTCACATTGACGGGCGTTTTGCCATTCGGGTTGGGAAGCAGTATGCCTTCGACAGGAAGGAAGCCATTGAACTCGCCGTTGACTTCATCATCCTGATAAAGAGCATCGACGTTCAAAACGGTGTTTGCACCAAAATCAAACTTCAGTGCGGGTGCGATCAATAGGCGTTGTGCGTCGACGAAGTCACGATAAGACTCTTGATCCCGGTAGAGACCCGTAATCCGGCCAGAGACGTTTTCTGTCAGGCCATTAGAGACCGTTCCTGCGACCTCGTAGAATTCATCAGTGCCCACGCGGACGCGCAGTTCACCACGCAGCTCATCACTGACGCGTCGTGTGGTTTGGTTGTAGATGCCGCCAGGGGGCGTGTTGCCATAGAGGCTTGAGGATGGCCCTTTTAAGATTTCAACCGACTCAAATGCATAGAGGTCGATGCCGGTTGATGCGATGGTGGTCGATGAGGGCGCCACGACGCCGTTGATGTACTGTTTGGGTATGAAACCGCGCGATGTGAGGAAGTCGAACCGGAGATCTGGCCCATAGTTCTCGCTGGCAATGCCGGCTGTGTATCGCGTCGCTTGCTGAAGGTCAGTCACGCCTAGGAGATCAATTTGGTCGCGTGTGATGACCGTCACCGATTGCGGGGTTTCAATCAGGGGAATGTTTGTCTTGTTCGCCGTGATGTTGGCCTCGGGAACATAGGCCGTTGCCCGCACGATAATCGTATCTTCGATGCGGATAGCCTCCAGCGTATCCGCCTCGGCTCGGTCCGATGACTGCGCTTCGGCGAAGGACATCAACAGCAGCGTCGATGCCCCGCAAGCAAGATACCTTTTTGATGTCATGAGTCTGTGGCCCCTCGGTAACGTTGCGCAGGGGGGTCAGGAGCTCTCGGTGTCACCCAAACACTTCGGCCTTTGCGCCGACGGACCATGTCCAGCGGCTTTACCGTCCCCGCTGCGATTGCGAATAATTATCAACAAGACTATACTGCCAGGGGCGACTTGCCGACAACCTCTCATTCGGGCTTTAATTCATCGCAATCGGGCCATTCGCCCAGCTTTCTCTGAAAGTGGGCGTGATCCGGGTGTTTGGTCGGTGACCAGTCCACATCATAGTCGATAAACAGCGATGAGTGACCTTGGCGCACGGAGAAAAATGACAAGCAAGCATCCGACGGCTCCAACGCACTTCACAAGAAACAAGTGTGTAACGAAATTCGGCATACGAAGAGAAGATCCTTATTCGTGGATGAAGCCAGCTGACTGGCAAAAAATATTGCGGGATCCCCTTTCTCTTGATGGAGAGATTAAGAACGCAATCGGGTTGGAGAACGCCTACGCCGAAACCGTGTTGACAGCGTCGCCGTCGCTATCGAGAGAAATCAGCCAAAGTCTCAAAGATGCCAGCCGACTGGCAAATCTAGAAGTTGGTGTGCTGCGCGGCGAGCATTTTTACTACGAAAGCAAATGCGAGCTCGGCGATGCGGTGTTCAAGCGTCGCCATGTGGCGACAGGTCAAGAGATGGTCATGCTTTCCATGGCTGAGGAAAGAGGCGGCAAACCCGAAGCAAAACTGGCTTGGGGTGGACCTCGGCTCAGTCACGATGGGCAGCTGTTTGCGTGGGCCATTGATGAAACGGGCTCTGGTGATTTCGCGGTCAAAGTAAAATCACTCTATACAGATCAATTGATCGTCAATGACTTACATGGCGGTCATGGTGGGTTCGCTCTTGGTAAAAATAGTAAGCTACTGTTCTGGGTCGGGAAGGATTCAAAAGGGCGGCCGAATACGGTTTGGCGGCGCGATCTTGAAACTGGTACCGATCATCCATGCTTCGAGAGTGACGACCTCTCCCTGTTTATCGACGTAAAAACGTCTGCGTCAGGCGAGTACGTGTTCATTCGTCTTCTCAATGGGGAAGGCTCAGAAGTGTGGTTCCTTCCCTCCGACTCGCTCACGGCACTGCCCCGGATCATTGAACCCAAAACACTGGGCCATGACTACGAGGTTGAGCATTGGAGGGATCACTTTGTTATCAGGACAAATGCTGACGGTGCCGATGACTACAAGGTGGTCAGAGTACCAATCGATTCGCCGAATCGAAGCAATTGGTGTGAACTTGTTGCTCATCAGCAAGGTCGCTACATATACAGCATACACCCATTTCGTGAATTCCTGGTGCGGCTTGAGTGGCGCGATGCCAGACCTCATATCGCTCTTATGGAGGCTGGTGGCCGTGAGCACGATATCAGCTTTGACGATGATGCGCATGCAGTGGAAATTCTGTCCAACCAGCAATATGAGAGTGAATTTGTTGGATTTCTCTACAGCTCTCCTATATCTCCGCCAAAACTCCTCAAAGCGACTCACTCCAGTAAGGAAGCAACGCCAATGCTGGACGATGAGCACGCCATATCGTTCGATCACAGCCGGTATTCATTGCTGCGAATAGACGTACCGCTGCCTGATGAAGAGCCAATACCGGTAACCCTTTTGAGCCTCAAGAGTTCTCCCCCAAACCCGTCTCAGCCGCTATATCTTTATGCATATGGGGCTTACGGAGACATTGTTGAGGATAAGTTTCGACCAGAAGCTCTTGCGCTTGTCGATCGCGGGTGGACTTTTGCGGTTGCTCATGTGCGTGGAGGCGGTGAGCGGGGCTCGAATTGGTGGCGGCAAACACTTAAGCATGGCAAAAAGAGAACCTTTTCAGATTTTATCGCGTGTACAGAGTATCTTCTTCAAAATCAGTTCGCGAGCGAGGGAAAGATCGTGGCCCACGGCATGTCGGCAGGTGGCCTCCTTATGGGGTCTGTCTACGCCACACACCCGCATTTGTGGGCTGGCGTTATCGCACAGGTTCCCTTCGTTGATGTCTTAAACACACTTGACGATTGGGAGAGCCATCCGCTCGGCTCGACACCGTTCGCCATTTGGGGCGACCCACGAGTAGAAGATGACTATCGCTATATGGCTAGTTATTCACCCTACGAAGCGTTAAAGCCATCGGTTTATCCAGCGCTGCTGACGACGGGTGGTGTTGCCGATGATCGGGTCGCATTCTGGGAGCCGCTCAAGTTCACTGCCAAAGCACGTATAATGAATAAAGGAACTGCCCCAGCGTTTTGCAAGATCGGTCTGCGGACGGGACATCTGGGCGACGCAACGCCCGAGGGGCAGCTTGAACAAAACACGGTGTTTCTGACCTTCGCTGTCAAAGCTGTGAGGGGGCAATGGGACTAGTTGATACAACAGCGTATCGAGATGATTGGAGTGGTCCAGGCTGCCTTTGGCCGCTGGGCCGGGTTGTTTCAGAAGCAATGCAGAGGTTGAATGGACTGGTGAGCCACCGAGATGTCTCTGGGGAAAATCCACAGTGAAACGATCGAAGGATCTCAAGTTTGGCAAATATGCCGTCGTCGGCCTTTCCGATGAGTATGAGGACGGTTTCCATGATCCCAAACACTGTCATCGTGAAGTGCAATTGCTCTACGCTTGCAACGGGGTCATGTCTGTCGTTGCCGACGGTATGGCTATAATTTTGCCGCCACAAAGGGCACTGTGGATCCCCGCAAAGATGGTGCACGAAGTATCATGCCGAGGCCCTGTTTCCCTGCGAACACTTTACATCGAACCAAGCGTCTCTTGTCGAGATTCGACATGCCATATTGTCGAAGTTGGACCATTGTTGCGTGCTCTGATTCTCGAAATCTCCGAGATCGGGCTCTCTTCAGATTCCGAAAGTCGCAATCGAGCAATAATAGATCTGACACTTACCGAGCTTTCTTGCGCCCCACGAATTTCCCACGTTGCTCCTATGCCGCGCGATGCGAGACTTCTGCGCGTTTGCAATCAAATCTTGGAGCAATCAGCAGACAAACGAAAGCTTGACGATTTTGCGACGATCGCGGGTATGAGCAGGCGTTGTTTTACAAGAAACTTCAAGCATGAAACCGGAATGAGTTTCAATTTTTGGCGTCAACAGGTTCGTCTACAGAATGCATTATCTCTCTTGCTCACCGGAGATTCGGTGGGGAGCGCCGCGAGGAAGGTGGGCTATGAGAGCACCAGTGCGTTTTCCTTAGCTTTTTTTCGAACGTATGGCGTCACGCCAGGGCAATATGGCCGGTCGTGACCAAGCCATTGTGATCCCTAGCGGACAAACGCGACGATCACTGTCGGTTGAAGCTGAACCCACTTTTTTACAAGGTTCGGCTTCGGATCAGCACCTGTCAGTTAAAGGATAACTGATCAGTGTCGGCACTAGAAACTCATATCCACCCCGACGCCAATCACGCGTGGCTGTTGGATGCTGAAGGTGGGATCATTCAGTGACAGCTCGCCTGTTTGGCGACCAATATTGCCGAAGTTCCTGCTCGTGAAACCATCACTGTCCAGAAGGTTTGTGGCGAAGACGAAGGCTTGAATATTGTCATTTCGCCAGCCGAGCCGTGCGGTCAGATCGGTGCGGTCCTCGCTGGTTTCCTCAAAATCTCTTGCTAAGTCTGGGTCAGATCCAAGCGCCGACAGAGCTTCTCGCAGATCTGAATTGTTGATGTTTGGCGTACCGGTTTGGGCCGATTGGATATAGGTGAAGCTGACATTACCGAAGAGCCCGCTGTTCCCTTCCCAGTCACCGCCGACCGTGAATGTCAGATGGGGCGACCCGGAGAACGAATCCCCTTCAAGATTGGCAAACTGTGGATCATCAGGGTTGGTTGGATTGCCGTCGCTATCGACCGCAAACGGGAAGTCATCATATTCTGTTTCCAGAAGGCCAACGGTCAGGAACGCGCCAGCGTTGTCAGTGATGTCGTAGTCTGCGATAAATTCTAGGCCGTAGAGCGTACTTTCACCGGCATTTACAATCGAGTCATCAGCAGGTGTGTTCGGATCAAAATTATCGACTAAGACCTGTTGATCAGTATACTTTGAGTAGAAGGCATTTGCGTTCAAAAGCAGTCTTCCGTCCAACAGGATGTTGCGCATACCTATTTCAAAGGTATCCAGATACTCAGGGTCGTATTGGCCAACGACCTCGACGAACCCGAGAGTTTCAGTATTCTCCTCGATGGCGACGAACGCTCCGCCTGCACGGTACCCACGTGATGCTGAGACAAAGACAGACGTGTTGTCATTGAAATCGTAGGTCAGAGACGCTCTTGGTAGGAACGCTTCAAAATCCGCTGCAGTCGCTGGTGGGTTATCTCCGCCGAAAAAGCCGTCTACGGTAATTTGGCATGGGACAGTTAACAAAGATGTAGGCGGAGCATCTGGTGCTCCCAGGAGTATGGCGGGAGCAGTGACAAGACATGTATCAGGATCGATAAAGCCTTCATCAAAACGGTCCTTTTCCTGGAACTCTTCGACGTCATACCGCGCGCCCAGTCCGAGCGTCCATTTGGGCGCAAATTGCCAATCAACCTGCCCGAAAAAGGCGTAATTGTCGGTGTCGAACGTTTCACCTGTCCGGAAGCCAATAACGGAGTCGGCAGGGTTCACGGTGACGAAGGAAGCAAATGGGCCAGCTATGCCCCTTGCCGTGTCGTCAAACAGTCCCTCGGAGCGGCGGTCTCCCTTTCTTTCTTCATTGAAGTAGTAAGCACCGACAAGACCGCGAACATTGCCGAAGTCGAATTCGAGACGCGCTTCAGCCGAGAAAATCGTATCATCGAATTGATTGGCAACGAAGGTCCCGAACCGGGAGATGTCATTCTCGTCACCAAAAGTCCTCAGTGTCGAATAGTCCTCATACGTGATAATCGCGCGGGCTGTGATAGTGTCAGTGAAGTCATATGCGGTTTCACTGACGATGCGTATGCCATCATTGTCATTGTTCCTGGGGTCCCCGAAAGTCTCAAAGTCCTTTGGGTCAAAACTAGCGAAGTCGGGGTCGCTGATGTTTTCAACCGGCGCTCTGACGGTCGTGTTGTCCTCACCGAAGACTTCGGACTCGTTGTAGTCGACCGTGAGCTTGGTCGAGAACTTTGGTAGACCTTCAGGTTGAAGCAGCAGCTTGCCGCGAACGAGCATGCTTTCAGTGACGTTGAAGTCTATGCCACCAAGATTTTCATTGGTGATAAACCCATCCGATCCCTGAAAATCAACAGCGATACGTCCAGCGAGCACCCCATCAATGATGGGTCCACTCAAAGCGCCAGATACCTGATAGGTGTCCGCGGTAGCGTAGGTCGCACGAAACTTGCCTTCGGGCTCGAAGGTCGGATCCGCGGTTTGGATGAAAATGCCGCCCGCGAGCGCATTACGACCCTGTACGGAAGATTGTGGCCCACGCAAAACCTCGATTTGCTGCACGTCCCAGAGTGACGCTGGGCCTCGATTGAGGTTCAGGCTGGTGAGCGGAGCACCATCAACATAGATGTTCGAGGTGACACCTTGGCCGGCGCCGCCGGAGCCGGACCGTCCGATACCGCGGATGCGGAAGTTGGAGTCTTGGCCGCCGCTGGTGTTCACGTTCGGAATCTTCGAAAGCAAGTCGTCGAGCTGTGTGATCTGCTCGCGGTCAAGGCGCTCGGGACTGAAAAACTCGACGGAGACTTCCAAATCCTGAAGCGATTGCTCAAGCTTCGTACCCCGAACAATGATCGTGTCGCTAGCTTCGGAAGATCTATCATCGCTGTTCTGTCGAACGGCTGTTTCTTTTAACTCAATGATATAGGCGCCGTTGGAGGTCCTGGTGAAAGCTAGGTTTGACCCGTCCAAAATGCGCATGAGCGCTTCATCGGCGGTCATTGTGCCAGACAGGGCAGGGGCGTTCTTGCCGCGTGTGAGTGTCTGGTCCGCCAGAATGTTGACATCGAACGTATCGGTGATGGCAAACAACGCATCGCCCATTGGGCCAGCTTGTAGCACCACGTTCTGTTGTTTCGCCCTTGCGTTGTCTTGCGCAAAGGATGCTGGTGCTGCCGCCATCATGGCGAACATGGAAGCCACGCCAACAAGCATGGACCGGTCGAACTTTCGGCCGTTGACCCTCGTCATTTTCAAAACCCCTAAAGACCATCATTGCGAATGACATTCATTCGCTCTCATTTGAATGATGCGCAGGGCCCGAAAACCGCAGTTGGAATTTTTAGGAAAAGTTGAGAAATCGACAAAGCCCTTAGGGGCTAGAGGCGACAGCGGGCGTTATTCGAATGGTGTCGGGCTCACTTCGGTCGATTTCCACCGGATACACCTCGGATAAGACTGACAGCATGCCGTCGATGTCCGTGGTGCTGAATGACCCCTGGACGAGGAAATTGCCAATCGCCCCATCGTCATCGTCAATCACCACGCGCGCTTGCGAGTAACGATTGGCGTCGGCCACCAGCTCAGATAGCCGCGCACCCTTATAGTAGAGCTTTTCGTCCCGCCATGCGCCGACCGCTGCAATCCGCACGGTTTCCTTTTCGCCTAAGCCATCGCTCGGTCTTGCCGCTATCTGCTGTCCAGCGACAACGTCTTGGACGCTGCGCTTCGATGTTACATAAGCATCGGTGACAATCGGATAGCTCACTGCAACACGGCCCTCCGCCACAGAAACCCGGACAAGATCGGCGCTCCGTGTTACGTCAAAAACCGTTCCGAGAACTTGGGCCTCAAGCTCGCCCGCGCGAACGGTGAACGGCCGGTCGGGGTCGCGCGATACATCGAAGAGCGCCGATCCCGCCGTTAGGGCAGCGCCGCGGCTGTCCTCGGTAAAGGACGTTTCAATCGCGCTTGCTGCGCCAAGGGTCACGACCGTCCCATCACTGAGCGTCACTTCGCGTATCTCGCCGATCCCTGTAGCATGACGCGCAAGAACGGCCGCACTTGTTGGCGGCGATTGATCGAACAGCTCTGACAGAACCGATGGAGTCACCACCGCAAGGCATAAAACCCCGGTAGCAGCCATTGCCGCTGCGAATGAGCGTTGTCGAAACAAGCGGCCGAGCTGAGTTCTGACCAGGTACCAGTGTTCACCCGGAGTTTTCCGCAGCACGTCCTCGCCCAAGTCTTCTGCTCTGAGTGTGCCGGTGGCCTGAAAAAACGTAACAGCACGATCATAAAGTTCCGCATGCTGCGGATCAGCGTTCAGCCAGAGCTCAAAATCTGCTCGTTCTTTCAGGCCAACATCATGCTGGCTCATCCGGTTACGCCAATTATGAGCAGTACGGAGTATATCTTCTCGTTCTTCTGTATTAGGCAAGGTCATAGGGGCGAACGCTTTCCTTCAAACATGAAAGCAACGTCGAGTTCCGCAACGCCTTTGGTGATGTGCTGGGCGACGCTCTGGCGCGTCATCCCAAGGCGCCGTCCGATTTCGGTCATCGACAGGCCATCGACACGATGAAGAATGATGGCGCGCCGTCGCTTTGCGGGCATCTTCAGCAAGACCTCTCGGATGATTTCGAGTTGCTCCTTCACCACTATGACGCGCTCAGGACTGGATTCGTTATCTTTGACCGCGAAAAAAATCTGCTCGACTTCGTAGTCGTAGCGCTGCCGCACTGCTTGGGCCCGCTTCGTGGCGAAGACGAGGTTTCGCGCTGTGCGCCAGACAAATGCCTTGAGGTTACCGATCGTATGCAGGTTTCCGCGCTCAATGAGCTTGTGGAAAGCTTGCTGCGCGACATCTTCCGGATCAGGAGGGCCTTCGCCATACATGCTGCGAAGAGCCGAGGTTAGCTGATCGGCATATTCAAGGTAGAGCTCGGCAACGGCATCCGGGATGTGCTCGGATGGCTGGTTGCCAGCCTGTGGCTGCGCCGTCTTATTATTTTCACGTCCAAAAAGTTGTTGGGACTGGTGGATAGGTTTGTTCACGTCGGCGAATGCTCGCCCGCGACCGAACCCAAAATGTCGCCCCCAGCTCTCACGGTCATCGTCGACACCCCTTGGCGATGGCGACCAAATCTAGCTTCGCGCACATCGCCTCGTACGTTATGCCAAACGTGACGAGTTACAAAGGCCCGTCATAGACCGTGTTTTGTGACATGGGTCCGCACTTGGGTCGCAACATCGATCAATAGGGAAGACGGCTCCCGTTGACGGGTTCAGCAGAGGTTCCTTGTTCAGGGAGGATGCGCGTCTTTATGCCCAGCGATGTTCATCGGCTTGATCGGTTGATCAGATAAACCAAGCTCTCGTTTTCGTCCTCCTGTAGATGTAACGTTTTCAGCGTTATCGCGTTCGACGAGGCAATCGCCTGCAGCTTTCAACCCAGATGCGCTTCTGCTGGCCACATGCCGGCTGCCTATCTCTGTAACAGCCCGGCGTTCGCGCACGTAGCGTGTTCGAGACTCAAGAAACCACTTACCGTCTAATTGGTTGACTGGTTCGGGTACGGCCCGTCCTGGCCGTGATTGTCGGTTGTGCGGTGCACCAGCCCACCGAAGATGCCAGCACCGGAACGGGTAGGGTCACCGCTGAGAACCTTCCCTTTGACGCCATAGGAGGCCCAAGCGCTGTCTTGCGGTGTTCACTGACGAGTCGTTTTACCCTAGCACTGCGAGGGCTTAGCCTACCAAGCGCGACCGATGGTGTTTCAGTGTGACCAAGACAAGAGTGATCCCCAACAGCACGTATTTTTGCAAACAAAGCAGCAATCGGGCGCGGTGGACAGAGCGGTCTGCGGCAGCCCGATCAACACCTCAACCATCTGACCCAACCAGGAGCTTTCGATGAGCAAGACCGGCACGCCTTCAACGCCCCCGCTTCGCACGATCGGCGATATTGTCCGTGTTCATGCGGAAGCGAACCCAAACCGTGTTGCCTGCACCTTTGAAGGACGGGTAACGACCTATGCGATGCTGCATGCGTACACGAACAAGGTGGCGCATGCTTTGCTGGCGTCGGGCGTCAAGGCGGATGGACGGGTCGGCTATCTTGGCAAGAACTCCGACCGCTATCTTGAGATCCTGTTTGGCGCGGCCAAGATGGGTGCGGTTTGCTTGCCTATTGGCTGGCGGCTAGCGGCCGCGGAAGTCGCACATATTGTCGACGATGGTGAGGCGAGCATTCTCTTCGTCGGTCCGGAGTTTGGTGACCTCGCGCGGGAAGCGATCAAGCTTATTGACCGTCCTATACGGATCGTCGAACTGGAGAGCGAATCCAGCGATGGCTTTACGGCATGGCGTGGTGGTCATGACACAGATGACCCGGCGATCGATGTTGATCCCTCGAGCACAGCCCTTCAGCTTTATACCTCGGGCACAACGGGCCGCCCGAAGGGCGTGATGTTGAGCCATGACAATTTGCTCCTGACCTGGACAAAGGTCGGCGATGCCGATCTCAGCTGGTATCGCTGGACCGATGACGATGTGAGTCTGATGGCCATGCCCGTGGCCCATATTGGCGGCACTGGCTGGGGGCTGATCTCGTTACGCGAAGGGGCCAGCGTGGTAATCTTGAAAGAGTTTGATCCGCAGGCTGTTTTGCAGGTGATGGAACCAGAGCGGATCACCAAGATGTTCATGGTGCCCGCGGCATTGAACTTCCTTATACAGATGCCTGGCGCCAACGATATCGATTTTGGCCATCTGAAACTCATTCTCTATGGCGCATCGCCGATGCCTCTCGCATTGCTTCGGCAGTGTATGGATGTCTTCGGCTGCGATTTTTGCCAGCAATATGGGATGACTGAGACATGCGGTACGATTGTTTATCTGCCGCCAGAAGATCATGATCCGGAGGGTAATCGCCGAATGCGCTCGGCGGGGCTACCGATGCCTGGCGTGGAGCTCAAAATCATGGACGCGGATGGAAAGGCGCTGCCTCCGGAGGAAGTCGGTGAGGTCGCAACGCGGTCTCCGTCCAACATGCTGGGTTATTGGAAAAAGGAGGCCGCCACACGTGAAACCATCGATGGTGATGGTTGGCTGCGTAGCGGTGATGCGGGTTATCTTGATGCGGATGGCTATCTTTATATCCATGACCGCGTGAAGGACATGATCATCTCCGGCGCTGAGAATATCTACCCGGCGGAGGTTGAAAGTGCGATGTTTGGCCATCCGGATATCGCCGATGTCGCGATCATCGGTGTGCCCGATGACAAATGGGGTGAGGCCGTTAAGGCCGTGATCGTCCTTAAGCCCGGTACCGAGGCCAATGAGGCCGATATCCTGACGTTTACCCGTGAGCGCATAGCCTCCTTCAAGGTCCCAAAATCAATTGATTTTGTGGACGAGCTGCCGCG
>JBCDBQ010000126.1:0-14326 GCA_039183375.1 Pseudomonadota bacterium | reverse complement strand
GTCGACGTTGAACCGTCGGTTCCAATCAGAACTGCCGAGGCCTTTGCGGCACGCCGAATGATCGACCGGATTGCCGATCGCTTTGACATGACACCCGACAAGCTGGTCGGCGATACTGGCTATGGATCAGCGGAGATGCTGGGCTGGTTGGTGGAAGAGCGCGGTATCGCTCCGCACATTCCGGTCTGGGATAAATCCAAACGAACGGACGGCACGTTCTCGCGCGAAGACTTCGTCTACGACCCCGCGACCGACAGCTACACATGCCCGGGCAACAAAGAGTTGCGAACATATCGCCGGAACTTCTCCAAGCCCCGAAAGGCGAATGGCGGCAAAGACGGCTTCATCCGATACCGCGCCTCAAAGCTCGACTGCGATGCTTGCCCGCTCAAACCGCAGTGTTGTCCTCGTGACCCTGGTCGACGCGTGATGCGATCCGTCCACGAAACAGCCCGAGACGTCGCTCGCGATATCCGCAAAACCGATGCCTACATGACCTCGTTCTTTCAGAGGCGGAAAGTTGAGATGCTGTTCGCACATCTGAAGCGATACATCGGCGTACCGATGATGCGCCTTCGAGGACCCAAAGGCGCATACGAACAGTTCCAGCTCGCGGCGACGGCACAGAACCTCAGAAAACTCGCAAAGCTGGTCCCGCAAACAGAACCAGCAGGCTGAAAGCAAAGGCCCAGCTGGTTTGGGCTTCGCCCATCGGCGGCTCCAACCCCGACTTCTTCAACACTATCCGGACAAAGTTGGCCTTCGCTGCGCTTGCGCCTATGACCGCTTACGTTTCGTTGCCGCAGACAAAGGTTTTGTCGGGCCATCGTGTCGTTTTTGAATGATTTCAAACAAATATTGGCCATATCAGATGCGCGATATGCCCTCATTTGTTTAGAAAAGGAATGTGAACCAGTAAGGAAAAAACAATGACGCAGAAGCAACCCAACATCCTTTTGATCATGGCCGACCAAATGACGCCTTTCATGCTTGAAGCCTGCGGAGGCATCGGAGCGAAGACTGAAAACATGACAAAGTTGGCGGCGCGTTCGGCCAATTTCACCAATACCTACACGCCCAGCCCGATATGCGTGCCTGCGCGCTCTTGCTTCATGACCGGTCTCTACACGTCGACGACTGGTTGTTATGACAATGGCGACCCCTACCACAGCTTTATCCCAACATTTGCCCATTATCTCACCAACGCTGGCTACGAGACAGTTTTGTCGGGAAAAATGCACTTCGTCGGTGCCGATCAGTTGCATGGTTTCCAGCGCCGTCTGAACACCGATGTCTATCCGTCTGGCTTTATCTGGTCTTATCCACTGCCGCCCGACGATGATACAAGCTTCCAAGCCTTTGATTTTGTGCCGCAATATATGGCCGAAAACATCGGTCCGGGTTGGTCAAAGGAACTGCAATATGATGAAGAAACCCACTTTAGATCATTAGAATACCTGCGCCATGCACCTGAAAAACCTTGGATGCTCACGGTGTCTTTTACCAATCCCCATCCGCCCTACAAAGTCCCCAAGAAATATTGGGAGATGTACAAGGATGCTGACATTCCTTTGCCGACGTATCCAGATGACATGGATGAAAAGTATTCCGACTATGACCACGCGATCAGGCGCTGGCACGGACTGCACGTCAAAGGCAATGAAATCCGAAAGCCAGAAAACCAGATCGCGATGCGCCGTGGGTTTGCAGCCCTTGCGCACTATGTTGACGACAAAATAGGTGAAATATTTGAAGTCCTGGATGACAACGGGCTGCGCGACGACACAATCGTTATCGTAACTTCTGACCATGGCGAGATGTTGGGTGAGAAAGGTATGATCCAAAAGCGCAGCCTTTATGAGTGGTCCAGCCGTATCCCGTTGTTCATAGACATTCCCAATACTGCGCCAGTCAAGATTGACACGCCAGTTTCGTTGCTGGACGTGCCCGCGACTCTGATTGACATAGCCCGACAGTCACCGGTACGCTCGATCGAAGGCCGGTCTTTGCTCGCCGCCGTTCATGGCAAGGACCTTGAGATCGTGCCTGTTATCTCAGAGTACCATGGCGAAGGCATCATGCGGCCGAGTTTTATCGTTCGGCTCGGTGACTGGAAATATCACTATTGTCGCGGATCAAACGCGCGTTTGTTTAACATTATCGAAGATCCTGATGAATGGAATGATCGCTCCGGTGATCCAGAATTAGTTGAGATCGAGCGCAAGCTCAATCAGATCATAACGGGTGGGTATTTTGACCTAGAGAAGATTGCGCGTGATGTTTGGGACCGGCTGCCGATGAAACAGGTGGTGAATGACGCCATGAAGGCTAATGAAACAAGTTGGGATTATTTAGTCAATCAAAACGCATCTGTGAGCGATACGTGAACCGCGACCTCTATTCGCGGCAGTCATTTGACTGTACGAACGATAACGACGGGGCATCGGATTGGAGCTGCAATTTGAACGCAGCATCACACTGGCCCACAACCCACATCAAATTACAGGAATAACTTGTGTCTGTTGAAGATATTACTCGAAGGGTGGACGCAGCTCTAGCAAGCGTGTTCAAAATTGATGTTCACGACGTCCCGATCGATATGTCGCATGACACCCATGCCGAATGGGACTCCGCCGCTTATCTGACGGTTGTTTTGGCGGTCGAAGAACAGTTCGGTGTCCAGTTTACGCCGGAAGAGATCGAGAATGCCATGGGGCGGGAGAAACTGATTGCTGTCCTTGACCGTCGCCTCGCAGGTTGATTTTCTCGGTCGCAGTCCAAAGCGCTCAAGATCACTCGACTGGAGAGAGAAGTGTTTCTGTCAACGCCTCCCACTGGTGACGACTTACCGCGTCGCGTGAGGCAAGAAGCCAGTAAGTCTCGTAATGTTCGAACGTTTGATCACCCAATATGACCAGGCGATTGCGACTGATGTCATCTAGACATAATGGCAGCGAACCAAGAGCCACCCCATGACCGGCTTTGGCAGCCGAAATGACACCGTGCAACGTGTCAATACGGAGTTGGGGGATTCGGGTCTCCGGAATTGCGAAACGTCCGACAAAGTCACTCCAGTCTGGGCGAGGGCCGGTACAGGCGATGCGTGGTAATTTCGTCCAGTCCTTGGAGGCAAGGTTTGGTGCGCAAAGTGGCGCGAGAACCTCCTTGAACATCGGCACTTTGTAGTGATGTGGCCAGTTACCAGCCCCATATCGAATTTGTATGGTGCCGTCGGTCGTCGCGGTCTGTCCTCCAAAGATGTAGGATTGGAGCGAAATCGCAGCATTGGTCGCGATGGTACTCTTGTGCAAGCGTGGGGCCAACCACATGGAGATTACCGATTGGCTTGCTGAAATCGTCAGTTGCTTCCTCCCTTTGGAAAAAAGCATCTCGGAACTGTCGCTGAGTTCACGCAAGGCGCCTTGCACATGTGGAAGCCATGTTTCGCCTTCGACTGTTAGCGTAATGTTGCGAGGCTGTCGCAAGAAAAGCTTCGTGTCGAGGTGCATCTCAAGTTGCGCAATCCGTTGACTGATTGCCGGCTGGGTGAGGCCTGTTTCATTGGCTGCGGCGGTGAAGCTGCCGAGGCGGGCAGCGGCTTCGAAGGCCCGCACCCATTCCAACGGGGGCAGGGAATATGAGAGTTCATTCATAAATAAGATCGCCTCTTAGCGGCAGTATTTGTGATTTGAGTTTATGTTATTCAAATGAGACGTGTTTGCAAATGAGTTAGTGCCCGCTGTCAACAGGAAATCTTAAATGTCCACAACGCTCGAAAAAGATGGAACCGTCATGGCGCTTCATCTAGACGATACTGCTCTGCGCTTTCACGCGATCTGGCTGCGCGACAATGCCCAGGATTCAGAAACGCGTGCACCGGGAAACGGTCAACGACTGATAGCCTTGCGTGACATACCTGCCGAAACGCGCATCGTGTCAGCTTCGGTCAAGGGTGAGGTCGTAACCGTGACCTTTGCACCCGGAGATAAAACGGTCGACTATCCAATCGATTGGCTAATTTCCAATGCGTATGACTCAGAAGTCGAAAACGATAGCGGCTGGCTCGCGGACGATGTCTCGATCTGGGATGCCAAGTTACAAGGTGACGTTCCCACAGGCCGGTTTCCTGAGCTTTCACAGCGCAACGCAGCCTTCTCGGATTGGATTGGAAAAGTTGTGCGCTTCGGGTTCGGTAAGATCGAGGCGGGGCCAGTCGAGGAGGGTGCCCTTTTCAAGGTTGTGGACCTGTTCGGCTACGTGCGCGAAACCAATTATGGCAAGCATTTCGAGGTTCGCACTGAAGTCAATCCAACCAATCTCGCCTTCACCGGGCTTGGACTGCAAGCTCACACGGATAACCCATACAGGGATCCTGTGCCCTCGCTTCAAGTTCTTTACTGCCTCGAAAGCTCTGCGGCTGGTGGCGAGAACATGGTGGTCGACGGCTTCGCTTGCGCGCGTCGTCTGAAAGCAGAAAACCCTGAATACTTCGATGTTCTTGCACGCTATTGCGCGCGCTTCGAATACGTTGGTGAGGACGGGGTACATTTGACCTCACGCCGCCCCCTGATTGAATTGGCCCCAGACGGCGAACTGGTCAGCATACGTTTCAACAACCGGTCGCTTGCAGCCGTAACGGATGTTCCCTTTGAAAAAATGGAACTTTGGTACGAGGCCTATCGTCGCTTGGGCGAAATCATCGACGATCCGGCTATGGAAGTGGTCTTTCGTCTTGAGCCCGGCGAGGCCTTTATTGTCGATAACACCCGTGTCCTCCATGCACGCAAGGCCTACTCCGGCACGGGCCACCGTTGGCTGCAAGGATGCTATGCCGATAAGGACGGGCTCCGGTCCACCCGGGACGCATTGCGTCTCGCCCGCTTGGAGGCGGCCGAATGAGTGTCCCGCCCGACAATTTGACCGCTGAGACCATTGTCGAGTTTCTCGCTTCGATATTTGAGCGGCGCGGATCGGAGGAGTATCTCGGCGAACCCGTCACAATGGGCGAACACATGCTCCAAGGGGCTACCTTTGCCGAAAGAAACCGCCAACCTGACGAGATCATTGTTGGTTCCCTCCTACACGATATCGGACATTTTACGTCGGAGTTCGGTACATTTTCGATGGATGATACCGAGGATCGTCATCATGAAGATGCAGGGGCCGAGGTCCTGGAACGGTTCTTTCCCAGCGTCGTGACCGATTGTTGCCGCTACCATGTCGCAGCGAAACGCTATCTTTGTGCCACTAAGCCTTCGTATTTCGAACGGCTGTCAGAAGCGTCTGTGCATTCATTGAATCTGCAAGGCGGTCCGATGACTGAGGAAGAAGTGGCCGTCTTCGAAAAGAACCCCAATCTCAAACAGATCATTGCCGTGCGCTATCTGGATGAAGCGGGAAAGGTAGCCGACATGGAGACACCCGATTTTCGACATTTCGCACCTCGTGTCCAAAGACTGGTTGACCTTCATTTATTGGAAAAACCATGAATAAGGTCTGCTTGATCTTGATCGATGGCTTGCGTGATGACACCGCGCGCGCAGCCTGCAAAAACCTCATGTCGGCCGTTGACACAGGGGAAGCACGGCTTTGGACGATGCGCGCTTGCTTACCCACGATCTCTGCTCCTCTTTACGAGAGTATCCATACAGGAATCGCACCGGCCGAGCACGGCTTGAAGGACAACGAAGGCATAAGACCATCAACGGATCCAAGTGTGTTCTCTGTTGTGAAAGCGGCCGGTGGGCAGTGTGGCATCGTCGGTCACTCTTACTTTCACACCCTGTTTGGCGGGTCCGAATTTGACCCCTTTGAACATATAGAGGTCAATGATACTGACGCCACAATAGCCTATTCGCGCTACTACAGCATGGATGGCTATGACACCGACAATAGCGTGCAACCGGCAGAGATCGATCTTTGCGCTCAAACATGGACGATCGCCTCGCAGTATGCTCCACAATATTTGCTACTGCATACCTCTAGTTGCGACACCCTGGGGCACGCGCATACAGGTCTTGGTAAGGGATATTTTCGGCAAGCTGAGAAGGTGGACAGCGCGATTTGTCAACTCATTCCTCGACTTTTGGAATTGGGCTACGAAGTGCTCGTGACATCGGATCACGGCATGGATGAGGTCGGCGATCATGGTGGTGATGCGGAGTGCTTGAGAAACGTACCCTTCATTGCGTTCTCGAACAAGTTACGGGCAAAATCGCTTGAGGTCTTGGATCAGCGGAGTTTAGCTCCAACGATTTTGGCACTGGCCGGCGTTGCAATACCTCAATCTATGAAATTTGAAGCCATTTGCTGATTGAGACTGCCGCATTTCTGGGAAGGTGCCAGAATTCAATTGTTGGTCATAACGCCGAACTTTCCCGAAGATACACCACATCAAAATCCCGTTGTTGAATTGAGATGACGATGTTTTCATTTGCCAATTTATTCCTTGCAGGTGTCGCATGCGGTGGCATCAACGCAATCGCAGGGGGCGGGACGTTGATAGGGTTCCCAGTACTGTTGGGTGCCGGTTTGCCGCCGACCGTTGCAAATGCTACTAACTTTATTGCAACAATGCCCGGCTATGCAGCGGCGATTCCTTCATATCTTGGCGAGCTCAAACAGCTGAGCCAATCAGCTATGACAAACACGCTCTGGACTGTTGCTGGTGCGACTTTGGGTTCTCTCCTATTGGTGCTCAGTGGGGATGCTGTCTTCGTTGGTCTCATCCCATATCTCATTCTGACAGCAACTCTGCTATATGCTTTCAGTGACAGGGTAAACCGACTATTTTCCAGTGAAAAAGTTCGGTTAAATGCAAAGGGTATCCGCCTCAGTAACTTGATTCTTTTTATTGTCTGTATCTATGGAGGGTACTTTGGAGCCGGTTTGGGCATTATCTTGTTCTCGGCCCTGAAGATCGTTGGCTACTGCGACTTTCACCATGCCAATGCCTTAAAGAACCTCATCATCACGGTGGCTTCACTTGTAAGCATCGGGATCTTCATTTTTGGTTCGCTGATCGCTTGGCCGGAGGCAATTACAATGATGCTTGGTTCTGCACTTGGTGGCTATGTCACCGCAAAGAAGGCCAAACTAATGTCTCAGAATTATCTCCATCTCTTCGTAACTCTCTTTGGGTTCGCGTCAACGATCTACTATTTCGTTGTCGTGTAGCAATGAATGGGGTCGACGCACGGTTAGAGTGTTTAGGCGGTGATTTGTAGGTTGGTTTGACCTGCCACCGAGGAAAGGTAGCGCAAAACAATGATGCCTTTGTACTTTGTCTTACAAGTCACCGCGGCCACCATGTTCCTACTTTTTTCTGTCAGGATGGTTCAAACAGGGATTGAGCGTATCTACGGCTCGTCCTATTCCCGCATGATCTCTAAGGAATCTGACTTTGCTAAGTCAGTGGCTTTTGGAGGCGTGTTGGCGATACTACTTCAAAGCTCTGCTGCGGTAGCTCTTCTTATTGCAGGGTTTTCTTCATTCGGAGCGCTGAGTTTCTCGTCCGGACTGGCTATGCTCATTGGTGCGGACATTGGTTCAGCAGTTCTAATAAGAATACTGTCTATTGAACTCACTTGGCTATCTCCGTTCCTAATGGCCGTTGGTGGTGTCCTGTTCATCAAATTTGAAAATCAAAGGCTACGTCAAATAGGAAGGACGATTTTGGGTGTGGCCTTTATACTCTTGTCTCTTCGTCTGCTG
The DNA here is from genome assembly GCA_039183375.1 of Pseudomonadota bacterium. Taxonomy (GTDB): domain Bacteria; phylum Pseudomonadota; class Alphaproteobacteria; order Rhizobiales; family Hyphomicrobiaceae; genus Tectiglobus. The sequence continues at coordinate 6,613 of JBCDBQ010000126.1, read as the reverse complement.
CGCGAAACAATGCTTCCGCTGCAAGATGCTGCCTTTTTTCCTGCAATTTCCGACTACCTTGCGCGTGACTTCGTGGTAGCGTTTCTCGCTGGCGCTATACTTGCAATCATACTTCATTCCGCTGTGGCCACCATTCTGATGTGTGTCACGCTTGTAGAAGTGGGTGCGTTGCCAACACTCACCGGAATAACTGTTGTTCTCGGAGCCAATCTTGGTAGCGGAGTCATCCCGGTTTGGCTCACGCGTGGCATGGTACCAAAAGCACAACGACCGCTGATTGCAAACCTTGTCGTTCGAGGGTCAGGCTCAGTCGCAGCCGCAATAATCATAGATCGTTGGTACTTCTGGCTACCTTTCGACCTAACGACAAGCGTCGAACCAATAATCATCACACACATCGCATTTAATGCCTGCCTGATCATTGCCTTGTCGTTTTGCAGTCCATTGGAGACTCTGGCAAACCTCCTCGCGCCAGAAAGTCGAAGAAATCAGAACGAAGAGCAATTGGCTGGCGAGGTCTCGATCGGAGACGGCGATTTAGCGTCACCCCAGCTCGCATTAGGGGTGTTGCGCCGAGCAGTGCTTAAGATGGCCAACATTCTGGAAGCTATGACCGTTCCAGTTATGAAGCTCTATGACAGCAGCGAAAAAACACGCACCGAGCGATTGCTTGAGATGGATACCCGCCTCAAGCAGGCGTTAGACGATGTTCGGCAGTTTGGTTCGGAAATCAAGTCTATGCAAACCACAAAGCGGAACCAAAAGTCGGTTGAGAATCTGATTGAGTATGCCATCGCACTTGAGTTTGCAGGCGCCATAGTGGTCAAGAGCCTGGTTCCCTGCGCCCTCGAAAAAAACAAACATAGAATCGAGTTCTCTAGGGAAGGGCAGGAGGAGTTAACGGAAATCCATGATCATGTGGTTCGTAGTATCAGGCTGGCCTACAACGTACTGGCCTCAGACGATCTGGAAAGCGCCCGACTTTTGGTTATAGAGAAGACCGAGATGCGCAGACTAGAACGTGTAAGCAGAAAGAAGCACCTAAGAAGACTCTCCAATGGAATTGGTATCACATTCAAATCCAGCAATATTCACCTTGAGACAATCCGGTCGCTTAAAGACCTGAATAGCCAGATCGTCTCGTTGGCATATCCGCTTTTATATCGAGAAGGTCAGCTACTTGAAACCCGCCTGGTGACGGATTTAACGCACGAAAAACTCGCCGTACGCGGGTCTAAAAACTAGTCCTTGGATCGCAAGCCCAAAAGCCCGCTTGCAATTAGATCGACATGATCCTCTACCTCAAGCCGCTAAATCCGGTTTTCGCACGTCTCCAGCCACGCCTTATGCGTCTGGTCCTGACCGCCAATTCAGCAAATGAACCAGCTGATTTGTGTAAGCGGTGCGTCACCCCCACACTTACGGCATAGCGCTTGATCTGCGATTCAGAGGCTTCTTTGATTAGTGGGGAGTTTCTCGATGGGAGCTATAAGCGAGTTTCTGGCAAGTGTGCCTCGCCGTGCGGACGGCAAGCGGAATTGGCCGCCTGAGTTGAAGGCCCGGATCGTGGCGGAGACACTGATTGAAGGGGAGACGGTCAATGCGGTTGCCAAACGGTATGAGTTGATCCCGAGCACAGTGTCGGATTGGCGGCGGATGGCACGGCAGGGCAAGCTGGTTTTGCCAAATCTGGACGGCATGGACTTTGTGCCGGTCGAGATTGAAGCACCTGCACCTGTTGCCCAGCCTCTGCCCAATCTGGTCTCCAATACGCTGGATGTGATCAAGGATGACGTCACCGTTCGTCTTGATGTGGCAACGCCAGCGGCGCGGATCGCCGAGATCGTCCGGGCTTTGGCGACGTGATCACGCCATCCCACAAGGTGCGGATTTTTGTAGCCAGTGATCCGGTGGACTTCCGCAAAGGTCATGACGGATTGGCTGCTTTGGTGCAAAGCCAGCTGCGCCAGAAGCCGTTTGATGGGTCGGTCTATGTCTTCCGCGCCAAGCGGGCGGATCGGCTGAAGCTGATCTATTGGGACGGGAGCGGCTTGGTGATGGCATACAAGCGGCTCGAAGATAACAGCTTCACATGGCCCGCGATCATGAATGGGGTGATGCGGCTGGAACCGGCCCAGTTTGAGGCGTTGTTCGCAGGGTTGGATTGGCGGCGCGTGCGCCCTTTGGAGGTCACAGCTCCGGCTGCGGCGGAGTGCCTCACGGGGTCGTTTGCGCGGGTCATTCTGCCCTTGTTTTGTTATGGTATCGGGCATGAGCGTACCTGATGAATTGCCCGATGACATTGCCGAACTGAAGGCAATTATCCGTGCGCAACAAGATCAGAATGCGCGACTCGAGGCCTTGGTTGCCTCGTTCAAGAAGGCGCTCTTTGGGGCCAAATCCGAGAAGATTGATCCAGCCCAATACGAGCTGGAACTCGAAGACATCGAGACAACTATCGCGCAGGTGGAAGCTGAGATCAATGCCGATAAACATACCGCGCCCGTTAGACCACCGAAGCAGCGCCAGCCCAACCGGGGATGGCTGCCCAAACATCTGGAGCGGGTGGAAGTGGTCATTGAACCCGAGCTGTCCTGCGGCTGCGGGGCCGAGCGCCATGTAATCGGTGAGGATGTCAGCGAACGGCTGGACATCATTCCGGCCCAGTTCCGGGTAATTGTCACCCGCCGCCCCAAATACGCTTGCCGGTCCTGCGAGGGCGGGATTGCTCAGGCTCCTGCACCCGCCCACATCATCGCAGGCGGTATGCCAACCGAAGCGACGCTCGCCCATGTGCTCGTCTCAAAATATGCGGATCACTTGCCCCTCTATCGGCAGGCGCAAATCTACAGCCGCCAAGGGATCGATCTGGATCGCTCGACCCTGGCCGCCTGGGTGGGCAAGTCGGCGTTCGAATTGACCCCGGTCTATGAGGCGCTCATGGCCGACCTGAAGCGCTCTACTAAGCTCTTCATGGACGAAACACCCGCACCGGTTCTGGCCCCTGGACGGAAAAAGACCAAAACAGGATACTTCTGGGCGCTAGCCCGCGATGACCGTGCTTGGATCGGCGAGGATCCACCTGGTGTTGCCTTCACCTATGCGCCCGGACGTTCCGGTCAGTATGCGGACAATATCTTACGCGGCTTCAGCGGCACCCTGCAGGTTGATGGTTACGCAGGCTATAACCGCCTGCTCAAACGGCCTGCACAGGACGTTACTTTGGCCTATTGCTGGGCCCATGCGCGGCGTAAATTACACGATGTCACCCAATCCGGCGCGGCCCCGATTGCACAGGAAGGCCTGGCTCAAATCCAGGCGCTCTACCGCATCGAAAAAGATCTGCGTGGTCAAAGTGCCGATCAACGGCACGCTGCAAGACAGGAACACTCAAAACCGATCATCGATGCCTTCGCGCTTTGGCTTGCACAAAGCCGCGCACGTGTCTCAAGCAAATCTCCGACTGGAGAAGCCCTGAAATACATCGCCAAATACCGGGACGGGCTGCGCCGGTTCCTCGACGACGGTCGCATCGAAGTCGATAATAATCCTGTCGAGCGTACGATCCGACCCATTGCCCTCAACCGCAAAAATGCACTCTTCGCAGGTCATGACGCAGGCGCACAAAACTGGGCCGTCATCGCGTCCCTGATCGAAACCTGCAAACTCAACAGGATTGAGCCCCACGGCTATCTGTCCGACGTCCTGAAAGCTTTCGCCCAAGGACACAAACAAACGCACATCAAAGAGTTGCTGCCGTGGAACTACGCCAAACCCTTGTGAACGGCGCACCGCTTACGCTGATTGAGCGTCCGTCAAGAACGGATTTTCTTGCAAGCTACGACCATTGCTGCCTCGCATCCTAGAACTGATAGACCAGACCCAATGCGAGGGAGGTGTTTGATCCTTCATCAACGACAGGTCCAGTGAGTGCCGACCGCAATGAGAACTAAGGCTGCAAACCCACCCCAAAATAGGATCCGCCTCGTGGTTAGAACTGGCAATGCGGTTCCTCAAACATTCCCAAATGCATGATACGCCGTGGCATAAAGTGTCCTGCCATCTAGGCGTGGGTATTTGCCTTTCTCGGATCGTAGATCGGCATGGCCACCACGCTGGCCGTCGTATCGATGCCATCACCTGCCAATTTCAGTGTTGCTCCCACCCCCACCGAAGGGTCCACATGGGCAAGCGCAAGAGATTTGCCAAGCCGGTGCGAATAGCAGGGAGAGTTGACAACGCCGACGTCTTGCCCATCCAAGGACAGCGTTTCTCCGCCAGCCACCATGTCAGAGTGTGAGATGTCGAGGCAGACATTGTTAATTGCTTCCTTGCCCTTTGACGCCATCACAGCGTCCTTGCCACGGAATTCGCCCTTGGACTTGTTCACAGTGAACCCAAGGCCAACTTCCCAAGGCGTGTTGTCCTCGGTCATATCGTAACCATAGAACAAGAGCCCGGCCTCAATGCGGACTTTGTCAAGCGCGGTGAACGAACACGGCATCACACCGACATCGACTAGTTTGTCCCAGATATCGCCAATAACAGAGGCATCCGCGAAAACTTCATATCCACGCTCGCCGGAATATCCTGTCCGTGAGATGCGGCAGGAATGTCCAAAAAGCTTGGCGGGCGCGTGCTCAAAGTAGGCCAAGTCACCAAGGTCAATATCGCAATGTGGATCGAGAATTTCGAGTGACTTTGGGCCTTGGACGGAGAGGTCGTGCAGATCATCGGTGAATTCAATCTTGACGTCCCGTCCGCTGGCAGACGCCTCAAGCAAGGCCATCGTGTCGCCTGATCCGTGTACGATCATCCATTCGTCGCTTCCATTGTTGGAAACGATGGCGTCGTCGGCAATCCCACCTGTGTCCGTCAAAACACAGAGATACGCGGCCCGGCCCGGCGCGATCTTGGTGATGTCGCGCGTTGTCAGGTGATCCAGGGTTGCAGCTGCATCGGACCCACGGACAAACACCTTCTTGAGAGGTGACATATCGAACATGCCCACTGCTTCACGCACGGCATCGTGTTCGTCGTTGGGATCGGTGTTGTAGGTCCAAGCCGTGCCCATCCCGTTCCAATCTTCAAGTCCCGAACCAAGTGCGGTGTGGCGGGATGCCAGGGCGGATGTGCGGCTTAGTTCTTCAGTCATGTAGGATCTCCAGTGGTTTTCTCCGAAATGGTACCGGTTCATCAGTACCACTCGTCTTTCATTGAGGCTTTGCGCTCGGCCACGAAGGTTTCCAGATTGGTCCAAATACCATCGTCAATCTGTGGCGCTTGATAGTCTTTGAGCATGGTTTTCCAACGCGCGGTCGCGCGCTGGTCTGCACGAAAGCTTCCGTTTTCGGCCCATGTTTCAAACGGCCCGGCTTCGGGGATGTCTGGTTGAAAGTTGGCTGTTGCAAAGTGGCGCAATGTGTGCGCCGTCGACAGGAAGTTTTCACCGGGGCCAGTTTCAAGGTAAGCGTCTCGACCGAACGCTTCTTCATCAACTTCGAAACCCTGGAGCATCTTCAACATTGCTCCGCAATGATCGAGGTCCATGATGAACTTTTCATAGGACATCACCAATCCGCCTTCGAGCCACCCCGCCGCGTGCCAGACCTGGTGCGCACCGGAAAGCAATGTGGCCCACATACCACCGACACTGTCTTGCATCGCTTGTCCGTCGGCCGCATTTGACCCCGAAAGATGACCACCGCCTGAACGCACGGGGACGCCCAAACGGTGGCCCAGCAGGGAGAGTGCCATAGTTGCGAGATTTGCTTCTGGCGAGCCAAAGGTGAGCGCGCCAGATTTCAAGTTCATGGTTGAATGAAAGCTACCAAAGACGACCGGACAGCCCGGACGCACCAATTGTGCAAGCGCAATGCCCACCATACCTTCCGCCAATGTCTGCGCTGCGACAGCGGCAGGAGACAGTGGTCCCATGGCTCCCGCGAAGATCGCAGGTGAGATACAAACGCATTGACCGGCTTCTGCGTACACGCGGAGCGCGCCAGACATCGTATCGTCATACACCAGCGGTGAATTTACGTTGATATTGCCTTGAATGACCGCATTTTCACCGACAAAGGTTTCGCCAAAAACCAAACGGGCCATGTGGATGCTGTCTTGCGCCCGTTCTGGCGACGTCACCCCGCCCATGAATGGCTTATCCGACAGTGTGAGATGTGAAAGCACCATGTCGAGGTGGCGCTTGTTCACAGGCACATCGGTCGGTTCAACAACTGTACCACCAGAGTGATGCAACCAAGGTGTCGCATAGGCCAGTTTCACAAAATTCTGGAAGTCCTCAAGTGTGGCATACCGCCGACCGACCTCCAGATCACTGACAAATGGCGACCCATATCCGGGCATCAATACGACGTTGTCACCACCAAGAGTTACGTTCTTGTCAGAGTTCCGGGCATGAAGTGTGAACTGTTCTGGCGCCGATGCGCACAACCGCCGCGCTAACCCAGGTTCGAACGTCACGCGCTGTCCATTGACGCGCGCACCTGCCTGTCGAAAGAGCTCCAATGCTACTTTGTCGCCGCGGAATTCAACGCCGACTTGGTCCAAAATCCAATCGGCCTGTGCTTCGATTGCGACAAGCGCGGTCTCT
>JBCDBQ010000125.1:0-14327 GCA_039183375.1 Pseudomonadota bacterium | reverse complement strand
CCTATCGACCACCTCTTGCACGAGCGCATTAACGTCAGACTGCTTTCCGATATCGCATGCCACTGCATGACCGTTCGTCCCCGCGGCCGTGATTTCGTTTTCATCTTGATCGATATCGGCGCAGACAATCTGCCAACCTTCACTGGCCAGCTGATGCGCAACGGCTCGTCCAATTCCTTTGGCCGCACCTGTAACAATAGCAACGCGCGTCATTTCCTTCTCCTCCAAAGTGCAGCAAGTTTGAGCTCCGCCTTGCCATCGTCACATCAACTTTGTCCATACGGGGCGGCATATGTTCCATTGATGTGAAAGCATAACATTAAAGCTTTGAACAATCGGGTTGGGAGTTAAAGACTATGTGGCCAAGAGGACAACGGGGCAGAGAAGACGCAACACGGGAAGCCCTGGAAGTTGCGCGTGAGGGCCGGCATGGAGGCGGGACACTTGCGACGATAGTTTCAGCAGTCGCACTGATTTTCTCCGGTTTCAGTTTTTACGAGTCGGTGCTGAAGGCGCCGAAGCTCGCTGTCTACGTGCCACCACAGATCGCCTACACGGATCCGGACCGTCCTGACAATCCATTCGAAGTCTTTATCCTTCCCGTCACTCTGGCGAATGATGGCGCCAGGACTGGCACTGTATTGGCTCTTGAACTGAAAGTAACAAACCCACGAACTGGGCAATACAAGCTGTTCTATGCAGCTCAGTACGGTCCTTGGGCCACCAAACCGCAGCGTCCGTTTGCTCCGATCTCACTTGCTGGCAAGGCCGCTTTTACAGATGCCGTGCAGTTCTTCCCGAGAGTGGGTGAGAAAGTAAAACGCGTCATGGACTTGGAGCCGGGTGGATATGATTTTGAGCTTACTGCCAATCTTGTCTCTGCTGGCAGTTCCGACCTGTTTGCGCCGGGTCCAGTAAAACCACTGGTATTCAGAATGCAGGCTGGTCAGATGGACTACAGGAACTTTGGCGGCGGCGGCACAATGCAGATGTGGTCGCCCGATTATCAGCCCGCTGCTTCGCGTTGAACCACGGGTGTGCAAAGATTGCTGACAGAATTTTAGCTCAGCTTTGGGAGGAAGACATGAAGCCAAGAATTATTCGGGCGAACGAAAGACCAACTGGCCTCGGAGGAGCAGACTCTTTCGTTGGAACTGTTTTGCAGGATCCTGTGATCGTACCAGAAGCGCCCTCTCGCCTGAGAGCGAGCAAGGTTACCTTCACTCCGGGAGGGCGCACGAACTGGCATACACATGCCGTCGGGCAAATCCTGCACGTCCTTTCCGGAGTTGGCCGTTACCAAATTGAAGGCGAGGCGCTTTATGAGATCCGCCCTGGTGACACCGTGGTCATTCCACCAGAGGTCAAGCATTGGCACGGCTCGTCACCGGGACAAATGATGTGCCATCTCGCAATGTCCGAGTCAGATGATCAGGGACGTGGCACCGAGTGGCTCGAGCCTGTCAGCGACGCTGACTACAACGCCGAGCCAACAAGAGACTAGAACACAAGGCCCTCTCCCGGCGCTGCTAGGAGAGGGTCTCACGCCCCGGCATCAGGCCAAGTTCGATGACTGCTAAATGAAGTCGAAGCCTAACTTTCTCAGCTGTTCGCGCAGTCCCTGACGCAGCTGCGGACTAAATTTTTTGTCCATGTCGTGTGTCCAAGAGTCCGGCGTCGTCGTCTTGCCGATGTTCTGGTAGTGGGTGGCTAGGTTCTGATCGTAACTGTCGAGGGCTTTTGACGGCTCGAATCCCTCACCCTGACCACCGAAGTGCTCGCGGTGAACAACCGCACCGAAATCCATGCGCGGCTTTTGCTGAGGGACGTCTCCCGGCCAGCCAAGACACATACCGAATACGCAATAGACATGCTTGGGCAGTCTAAGAATTTCTGCCGTCTTCACCGCGTCATTGCGCACGGCACCGATCATGACACCTTCCAGCCCTACCGACTTCGCCGCGATATAGGCCGACATTCCGACGAGAGCGGCGTCAATACTGGAGACCAAACCGACTTCCAGATTGTTGTCCTCTATCGTATGGCCATGCCGTTGGAGTGCATCCTCAATACGGGTCAAGTCAGCACAAAAAGCGAGGAAGATAGGCGTCGTTTGGACATGCTTCTGATTGCCTGTCACGACAGCGAGTTGATCTTTCGTGTCCTGGTTGCGTACGGTAATCACGCTATAGGATTGGATGTTTGATGACGTCGGCGCCCGGAAGGCGGCCTGAAGAATGACATCGATCATTGCATCTTCTACCGGCTTATCGGCAAAATCCCGCACGCTGACGCGCTCATTAAGGCAGGCAATTGTTTCGCTCAACGGTGCGCCGGCAAGTGCGGTCGGCTTTGTTTGCTCATTCATGTTAGGCCTCATCCGCCTTTCACTGTTCTACGTTGCGACAATCATCTGTTATACAGCTCGGCAATCATGTGAGGGAGACGACGATGAAGTACAAGCTATTGGGCCGGACCGGCGTCAAAGTATCAGAGCTCTGCTTCGGAACGATGTCGTTTGGTGGTGAGGCCGATGCGGACGAAGCAGCCCGCATGTATTCTGCCTGTCGCGATCGCGGTATCAATTTCTTCGATACGGCCAATGTTTATACGGGTGGTCGATCCGAGACGATCCTTGGCCGCCTGATTACCAGTGAACGTGATGACCTGGTGATCTCCTCAAAGTGCCACGGCCCGGTGGGGAAAGATATCAACGCCCGTGGGGCCAATCGCCGGCACATAACGCAGGCCGTCGAAGCTAGCCTCAAGCGGATCGGTACCGACCGGCTCGACATACTCTTCATGCATCGATGGGATGATCAATTGCCCCTGGAAGAAACTTTGCGGGCGCTTGAGAACCTCGTGCAATCCGGAAAGATCCTCTACATTGGCGCCAGCAATTACACAGCATGGCAGATAGCGAAAGGGCTTGGCATCTCTGACAAGCGCGGCTGGTCGCGAATCGACGTGGTGCAGCCGATGTACAGCCTGGTAAAGCGTCAGGTCGAGGTCGAGATCCTGCCGTTATGTGAAGCCGAAGAGATCGGCGTTATGACCTACAGTCCCGTGGGCGGCGGACTGCTCAGCGGTAAGTACGGGCCAGGAAAGCGCCCCAATGAGGGCCGTATCGTTCAACAAGCCAACTACGCGAGCCGCTATCGAGAAGACTGGGTTTATGATGTAGCAGGTGCTTTCACCGGGTTTGCAACGGAGCGCAATTTTCATCCGGTGAGTTTGTCGGTTGCTTGGGTTGCAGGACATTCGGCGGTGACATGTCCAATCGTTGGCGCCCGCAATCTCGAACAGCTAACGCCATCGCTCGACTCAATTGATATCGATATGACCACAGAGCTGCGCGATGAGATTTCTGCCTTATCACGTACGCCGCCGCCGCCGACGGACCGACTGGAAGAGGCGGAATAAGCTCAGGTACACTTTGGCGTTCATTACTTCACTGCTGCATGATTGTCCCAGAACTCAGCAGCGGCTTGATATTTGATACGATCAATTGGTGCACCGGACCCTCCTTCGCCGGCACCCAGCGCATTGCGCAGCTGGGTGATCGGCGGCATCGGCGGTTCAACTGGCGCCAGAGTTCCGATGATGCTGACGATTCCCCAATCACAATCTGGCACCGGTTGCTCTTCGGGAAACTCTGCAGCCTCCTTCACCAACTGCGCGTGTGAATAGAGGATAACATCAAGATACGCCGCAACCGGAGCCTCAAGACCTTCAAACCATCTTTCGAGAACAGCTAACTCGCCATCCCGGCGACTGCGGTAGCCCGACTGCAAGAGATGCCGATTGTTGTCCGTAACTGGCGCGAAACCGCAGCGCGTTTCCGTCGTGTTCTCAAGGAACAAGTGCGTACAAAAGGGTGCATATCCCTCAACGAGCTGTGCACCTTTGGCGACTGCTTCGTTGCACCTTGAAACGAGATCTTCCGGCGCAATACCCTCGATTTTGGTACCGCTGGCACCGGGCTCCCAGTTCCTGAGCGCGAACTCGGTCATTGCGATTTTCAATGCCGTCTCCCTTAGGGCCGATATCAGTTGCTCTTTTGTTATCATTGCTGGGACAAAGATCAAATGCGATGCTGAGCAAACCTGGGAGTGAGGATACGAAATGAAGATCGTCTTCCACGGCAACAATGCGGGTACGTTCCGGCTCGGATTCGAAGCCTATCTGGAACAGGCCGTGGGCCACGACATATTGACCGTGTCTGATGATTTGAAAGATCCGGACGACCTATCACACTTCGAGACTGCCGATGTGATTGTCGGAACCACATTCGGAAGTGGGCAGCCGCGCCCTAACAGCCTCCGCCTTTATCATGTCCCGGGAGCCGGCGTAGATTCCATCAAGGCGGAACTGCTCCCCGATGGCGCTCACTTGTGTAACTGTTTTGGGCATGAGCATGCCATTGCCGAATATGTGATGACAGCGTTGCTGCAAAGGGTGGTTCCGCTCGCTGATGCTGACGCCGGACTGCGGCAGGGTGAGTGGCGTTATTGGGCAGGACGATCCGATGCTTTGCGTCCGGAATTGTCCGGACAGACCATCGGCCTGTTCGGTTTTGGACACATCGGCAAGGCGATTGCGGTACGTGCGAAAGCGTTCGGCATGTGCATTCACGTGGCGAACCGAACCAGAGCAACTGAAAATGATATCGTTGATAAGGCTTACGCTCTAGACGAGTTGCCGGCCTTTATGGCGGCCACCGATGCAATCGTTGTCTCACTACCGCTGAATGAGGCAACCGCCGGAATTGTTGGAGAGATAGAATTCAGTGCGATGCAGTCCCATGCTGTTATTATCAATGTCGGGCGCGGGCCTGTCATCAATGAACAAGCTTTGTTCGATGCACTTTCGGATCAGTCAATCGGCGGTGCAGTTATCGATACCTGGTATCTGTATCCAGCAGGAGCGGACGAAAAGGCTGAACCCTCGCGACTGCCGTTTCATCAACTCGACAATGTGGTGATGACACCGCACATGAGTGGCTGGACCACCGGTACAGTCAGGCGCCGCCAGGCGACAATCGCGGAGAACATTCGACGCCTTGCCGGCGGTGAGGCACTGCTCAATCAAGTCAATTGAACAGCAGGTCTCACCGCCAATTGTCAGACTTAAGCGCCTATGCGGGCGTTTTGGGGGAACATGTGCTGACGCGCAGCGTCATCCATATCTGATTTGAATGTGTGCTTCGATGGCAGCGCTTCGGCTCGTTCTGCTGCTGGCCGCGCATTGATCTCGCCCATCAAGCGCTTGAGATTGGGATAGTTGTCCATTGCATTCTCACTTAGGACGCGCGGAATAAGCCGCGCCCATCCCCATATGGCCATATCCACAATCGTGTACTCATCACCCATCATGAACTTGTTGGCCGCTAGACGCTCGTCGATGATGCGATAGTGTCTGTCAGCCTCGAAGTCATATCGGTTGACCGCGTAGTCTTTTGGCTCAGGAGCGAAGTGCTTGAAATGAACGCTCTGACCAGAATATGGACCAACACCTGACGCGACGAACATCAGCCAAGACAGCATGGGCCCGCGCGCCTTTGCATCGGAAGGCAGGAACTGGCCTTGCTTTTCGGCGAGATACAAGAGAATTGCGTTGGAGTCGAAAATGGCGACGCCTTCATCAACAATAGCTGGAGCTTTCGCGTTCGGGTTTATCGCGGTGTACTCCGGTTTGTGCTGATCGCCGGATCGCGTGTCGATGGGAATAGGCTCGTAAGGTATGCCGGCCTCTTCGAGCAGCAACGCCACCTTCATTGGATTCGGTGCGCCGTTGTAGTAGAACTTAATCATGAAACGCCTCATTTGATTGCAGCCGTCGCGGGTGATGGGAATATTGTGTCCCGCTGGCTTCCTACCTAAGCATGGCGCAGTCGAACTCCAAACCTAGCACGCAATGTGAAGGCAGTATCAGATGCAAACCAGACGTTTTGGACGAACCAACCTTGATCTTTCTCTGCTTACGTTTGGATGCGGTGCTGTCGGCGGTCTGATGACCAAGGGCGAGCCAAGCGACCAGGATCGCGCCGTTGCATGGGCTCGCGACAACGGCATCAATCACTTCGATACAGCGCCGCTCTATGGCAACGGCGCCTCAGAAGAGAATCTCGGCCGTGCACTTGGAAAGGACCGAGACGGAATCATTATCAGCACCAAAGTTCGCCTTGCGCCAACCGATCGTGGCAACCTGAACAATGCCATTCGCGCGTCAATTGAGGCCAGTCTGAAGCGTCTGAAACAGGACTCAGTCGACCTCTTTCAAATTCACAATACTCTCGGCTCTGTTGCCGAAGGTGAAGTGTTTACAACAGATGAAGTCTTCGATGAGGTCGTGCCGGCACTCGAGAAGCTCAAGCAAGAGGGCAAGACGCGCTTTGTTGGCTTCACGGCCAATGGCGAAACCGATGCTATTCACGCCTTGCTCAACTCCGGGCACTTCGATGGTGCTCAGATCTTCTACAATATTCTCAATCCAACGGCCGGCGAGGAGATGCCGGAAACGTATCCCGCGCAGAATTATCGCGGTGCGCTACGTGTTGGAACCGAGCATGGTGTGGGATCGATCGGCGTGCGCGTCTTGGCGGGCGGCGCGCTGACTGGAACAGAGTTTCGCCATCCCTTGGGCATGCAAGATGTTGCGCCTATTGGCTCCGGTCGAGACTATGCGACTGACGCCGAACGAGCTTGTCGATTCCAGTCTTTGGTTGATGATGGACATGCTGAAAATTTAGTCGACCTCGCGATCCGCTATGTTATCTCCAATCCATTGCTAACAACGACCGAGATCGGGATCGCATCTCTCGAGGAGGTCCAGGCCGCCACGGCTGCCATCAATCGCGGCGGATTATCGGACAATGCATTGACCGAGTTGGAGAACATTCGGTCATCTTTTGCCGGAGAAGCCCGATAACAGGTCTCACAATCCGCAACTAGACCGGCACAAAAAATAGGCTATTCGATGAAAAATTGGGCTGATTTGCTGCTAGTTTTTTAGGCCAGTACGATCTACCAGTTTGCAATTACTCATGAAAATACTCCTGGCATATCGCTTGCCTTGGGTTAGCCATCGTTTACGAGGGGATGGATCCGAGATGTTGAAGTGGTTGTTCGGGCGCAAATCAGAAGCGCCTAAAAACGAAACCAGTGCTGCGCCAGTGCCATCGGCTCAACCGACAACTCCGGCTGCAGAACAGGCACCCGTTGCCGCACCAGCACCAAGCCCGGATCCAGCCGTTGCGACAGCCCCAACACCGGAACCCGCTCCTGCGCCAGTTGTTACCGCACCTGTAGCTGCAGCGTCTCAACCGGCGCCTAGCGCGTCTGCCCCTGCGCCAAGCACGGAAGCCTCAAGCGCGCCCACCATACAGACGCCGAAAGCCGCCTTACTCAAGCAAAGTTTGTCGCTCTTGGCTGATGGTTCTGACGTCGAACCCAAGGTTGGCTTGGACGCGGTGGCAGTTGCTCCTCCGCTCGTCGAAGCGGCGACGGTCGTCAAAGTGCAAGCCGGAGGTCGACGTGTTGTTGCAAGCTTTGGCAACAGCGCAAAAGTCCGAGTCTATTCGAAACGCGCTGATGGTACCTATCGACTGGAGGGCGCACCAGCACAGTCCGCCTCACGTCTAATTGTTGGGGCAACCGCCTAAAATCAGACGCGCCGATATACGGTCGTCGATACATATTCTATTATTTTGAACCCTGCGTATTTTACGGCGCAGGGTTTTGCTTTTGTTGGGAGTTGATCTTGGGACAGAGTGTATTTGCAGAAGCCAATGTTGCGGTTATCACTGGCGCAGCCATGGGCATTGGTCGTGCTGCAGCAATCCGATGTGCAGAGCTCGGTATGTCGGTCTGCCTTGCAGATCTTGCAGGTGATGACCTGGACGAAGCACAGGCAGCTACCGAAGCCGCCGCGCCGAGTGGTGGCGACGCTGTTCTGGCTTGCGCAACTGATGTCGGAGACTTCGAACAGCTGCAATCACTTGCATCGCAAGTCGATGAGCGGTTTGGCCCACCCCAGTTCCTGATGAACAATGCCGTGACGCGAATTGGCCGAGAAAAGCCCGTCGACCTCGCACAATGGCGCCGCGCCATGGATGTCAACTTCTGGGGGGTTGTGCATGGAGTCGAAGCGTTTCGCCCTTCTATGGGAAGTTCGAACAAGCTCGCCCGTATCGTGAATGTCGGGTCGAAACAAGGGATCACCAACCCGCCAGGCAACACAATTTACAACACCTGCAAGGCGGCAGTGAAACATTACACTGAAGCGCTGGAGCATGAGCTGCGCAATGAAGCTGCAGGAGAGATCTCAGCGCACCTGCTCATTCCCGGTTGGACCACTACGGGCAAGGCCGAACATAAGCAAGGCGCCTGGCTGCCGAGGCAAGTCGCCGACTTTATGATCGATGCGGTAAACGCGGGATCATTCTATATCCTTTGCCCCGACGACGAAGTCTCTTCAGACATGGACCAAAGGCGGGTGCATTGGGCCGCTGGAGACATCACGGAGAACCGCCCACCTCTCTCGCGATGGCATCCGGATTTCAAAGAGGCTGCAGCAAAAGCCTGCAACTGATCGCCAGCCTGATTGAAGCGCAAACGGCAATCGCCCATCATACTTGGCAATGACGTTTGGCAAGATATGCCGGCATTGCGAGGAAGCGCTCTATGGACGAATCACGAATTCCAATCCTGGTTGGTTGTGGTCAGATTACACAACGCGAGCCCGATCCAGCGGCCGCTTTATCGCCAATGGACCTGACAGCAGCTGCCGCCAAACAGGCAAGCGAGGATACAGGCGCCGGTGATGCGGCTCTTCAGGCGCTCGATGCGATCGTTGTAATCCGGTCGTTCTCAGATACGAGCTGGCGATTTGCATCTCCGTTTGGTCGCTACACCAACCCACCGAAATCACTCGCCAATCGACTCGGTGTCAGCAACGCCAAGCGGCTCGTCTACACGTTTCCCGGTGGGAACATGCCGCAATGGTGCATCAATCGCATGTTCGAGATGGTTACACGCGGTGAACTTGGGGCCGCCTTGCTAGCTGGCGGCGAATCGCTCTCGACGCAAAAGGCTGCACAGCGCGCCAAACTCGAACTGGACTGGAACGAGGATGCCGGTGGCGAGCCAGAGATGTGGGGTGTGGAGACACGAGGCTGGAATGATGTCGAGGATCGCCACCGCATGGCGGGCGCAATCTTCGCTTATCCAATGATCGAGAATAGCATTCGGACTCACCTCAATCGAAGTGTACCGGAGCATCTTTCCGCCATGGGAGAGCTCTTTGCCGGCTTCGCCAAAGTTGCCGCCGAGAACCCCTTAGCTGATCGCCGCAACGGCTTTACAGCCGAACAGATCGCGAGCGTCGGTCCTAATAACCCCTTCATCGGATTTCCTTACACTAAGTTGATGAATTCTAACGCATTCATCGATCAGGCCGCAGCACTCATTCTCACATCGGTGGCAAAGGCAAAGAGCCTCGGCATACCCGAGAGTAAATGGGTCTATCTGCATGGCTGCGCTGATGCCTATGACCATTGGTATCTGTCAGATCGGAAGAACTTTCACTCATCGGATGCCATGCGGTTGGTGGCGCGCGAGACCATGGAAATGACTGACAGCTCGATCGACCAAATGGCGCACTTCGATCTTTACAGCTGCTTCCCGTCGGCGGTGCAAATTGCCTGCCTGGAAATGGGCATCGCAACTGACGATCCGCGAGGCCTAACGGTCACCGGTGGTCTTCCTTACTTCGGTGGCCCTGGCAATAATTATGTGACGCACTCGATTGCCGAGATGATGAACAGGGTGCGCGCAGACCCGGGTTGCAAAGGCATGGTTACGGCTAACGGCAACTACGTCACCAAGCAGTCGGCAGGTGTCTACTCGACGGAAGCTCCTAGTAAAGCGTTCGCTCCAAAGGACCCAAAGATCTACCAGGCCGAAATTGATGCTGATAAAGGGCCGGCCACAACGGAGCAGGCAAGCGGGCCAGCGACAATCGAAACCTATACCGTCATGCACGACCGCTCAGGGCCGAGCTATGGGATACTCTTCGGTCGGCTGGAGGATGGCACGAGGTTTATCGCTAACACACCTGAAGAAGGTGCCCTGCTGCAGGAAATGACTGAACGCGACTACGTCGGGGCACGCGGTCGCGTCGAGAACCTGGCAGACGGGCGGAATGAATTCCGCCCGGAGTAGCACCTCATTGAATGTTACCGGCCACCGTACGATTTACGGAAGCCTGAATGGAAGCGCCTGCTGAAATTGAAGCGGCGGTGACCAAACCGGCGATGATGGTATCTGCGATGACCGAACTTATGTCGGCGAAACCCGAAACCGTATCGACGGAAGCCAAAACGGTGACCGCGGAAGCGACGATGGTGGAACCGACGGTGATGGAAACCGCGACGCCCTCGGAAGCCGATTTGCTTTACGTCGGACTCGCTCGCAGTCTGAGCAGACGTGTTGCTCAATGCAAACGAGGCAGCTTGTGCAGGTGCCGCGAACAACCAAGATGTCAGAACCATCGCGACTGCGGCGACGACTGTTTTATCCATTCGCATGATCAAGTCCTTTCTTCACTCGTCCATCGTGTCGTGGACATCTGAGGAGAGCTTGATCGCGAAGCCATCTGTGCGCACTTAACGCTTGCGCACGATGGTGAGATGAATTGTGTGATCGAGGTGAAGCTGGCCGTACACGCGCATTCACATCGGCGGGAATGGTATTGGCGGGAAACTTGGATTCTTCCCTGCCTAATCATCCATAACGCTGCTCAAGCGTTCAACGGCTTCAATAAAGTCCCGTTTGAACTCATACACAACTTCGCGAGACGATGTTTCCTGATTCATGAGGCCAACAGCCTGCCCAACATAGTAAGTTGCCAGCTCCTTGGCCCCGTCATGCCCAGCAGCAGCAAGCCGGTCGATTTTGTCCATTGGTGGACGACTGAGAAGTCCCTGGAGTGGCATCGGTAGTGGATCCGGAGCGCCAGGCGCATACCAGGCATCGGTCCAGGCTGATTGCAACTGCCGTGTTGGCTTGCCGGTGCGGCTGCGCGAACGCACCGTATTTCTTGGGCCAGCTGCAAGCATCTTCTGCTTCACCGTTGGCGTTGTCTCGGCTTCTGCAGTTGTCAACCAGACCGAGCCACACCAGGCGCCGGCTGCTCCCATGGCCATGCACGCCGCCATCTGTCGCCCGGTTGCGATGCCACCAGCTGCCAGAACATGCATGTTTGGGTAGTCCTTGATGGCTTCGATGACATCCGGCACGACAACCATTGTCGAAATCTCGCCGCAGTGCCCGCCGGCCTCTGTTCCAGAGACAACCAGAATATCAACACCGGCTTCGGCATGCTTCAGCGCGTGCTCGCGGGCTCCCGTGAGGGCGCCGACGGCAATGTTCTTCTCGCGGCATTGGTCGATGATGCTTTGCGGTGGTACACCGAGTGCGTTGACGAACAGTTTGATCGGATGATTGAACGCAACCTCAAGCAATTCGGCGGCGCCAGCTTCACGCATATTGTTGGTGTAGTCGGTGCCATACTCACCGGACCAAAGATCTGCTGTGTCGACACCCTGGCTTTCCAGGAGCTTGTTAACATGGGCGATATGTTCGGGCGGGATTTGCGCACGCAAATCCTCAGTCGTCATGGCGCTCTCGCCTTTGTGCTCCATCTTGTTGGGGATCAACAAATCTATGCCGTAAGGCATGCCGTCAATATGCCGATCGATCCAATCGAGTTCGATTTCGAGGCTCTCAGCTGTGTGCCCGACTGCTCCCAACACACCGAAGCCGCCCGCCTTGGAGACTTCAACAACAACATCGCGGCAATGGGTAAACGCAAAGAGCGGGAACTCGATGCCGAATATATCGCATAGGGCTGATTTCATAGCCGGATCCTCGCAAGAAAGATGGACTTTCCTGGATGGTGGCCCGACGGAAACAAACAGGCAAGTGATGGATTGCCGGCAGCGGAACGCAGAATAACGTGACCGACGTGCGGAACGAGGTAGGTCTATTCCTCCGGGGCGCTGGCTTGGATTGCGAGAGCGTGAACCTTGCCGGACATCTCATCCGCGAGGATGTCGTTGATCATGCGGTGACGTTCGACCCGGGACTTGCCTTCGAATTTCGTTGATACGACGTTCACGCGAAAATGGCTCTCGCCTGTGCCTGGCGATGAGCGGTGACCCGCATGCAATTCGCTTTCGTTGATGACATCCAGCCTAGTTGGCTCGAGGCCAATCATAAGTTTTTCACGAATTGCTGCTTCTGTGGACATTGTGTTGACCGTTACCGTAAGAGCTTTCCACACCAAAGCGGATGTGGGACGCGGGCGCAAGCTTTGCAATTGACATAGTGCGTGCCAGCAACGAAGCCAGTTTCGCGCCAACTCGACGCTTGTAACTTAACGCTCCGACTATCATAATCCCGCGCCATGAAATTGAATTCGAAATATTTTGATAGCATCAGGATTAAGTCCGGTCCTCAGGAAGAGGAAAAGATCGAGCCGGAGTTTCCCGAATGCCAGTGGAAGGGCTGCACCAAAGCAGGCAAGTTCCGCGCGCCAAAAGGTCGTGGACGCGAAGGCGAATTCTACCTGTTCTGTGCAGAGCATGTCCGTCAATTCAACTCGAGCTATAACTATTTCGATGGCATGTCCGATACCGAAGTTGAGGACTTCCAGAAAGATGCGACGTACGGTCACCGGCCAACATGGAAGGTCGGCGAGAACGCCCACGCGGATGGCAAAAGGCGCGCAGCTAACGCCGATGATGTGCGACGAATTGATCAGTCGCGCGAGGGTGGAGCGCAAGGATTCCACGCGTGGAGAGCTAAACAAGCGCGTGACGATGCTCGAAAACCGCAGCGAAAACTCAAACCAATCGAGAAAAAGTCCCTAACTGCACTGGGTTTGGCCGAGGGCGCAGACAAAGTCGAGATCAAGACACGTTTCAAGGCGCTGGTGAAGCGACACCATCCAGATGCGAATGGTGGTGATAGGGGGTCTGAGGAAAAGTTGCGCGAGATCATCCAGGCCTATAATTATTTGAAACAAGTTGGTCTGGTTTGACTGCACGTCCGTTCAAGCCATAAAACATTCAATCGTAACCAGTCCGCTTGGTTCAGCCATGCGGAGTATCAACATAGTTCTCATCCGGAAAAAGACGCATGCTCGCTACCGCTCAAGCAGGTGATCCTGGCCTGCCGGAAACAACAGTTTCCGTTCGGGAAACATTCAACATAGACAGCGACATGGAGGTGCCGGCGTACGCCGATACCAATGAGCATGTACCTGACTTTGACGAAGACTATCTCTTCAACAAAGAAGTGACGCTCGCCATTCTCGCTGGCTTCAAGTTTAATCGCCGCGTGATGATCCAGGGTTATCACGGAACCGGAAAATCAACGCACATCGAACAGGTGGCAGCGCGCCTGAAGTGGCCCTGTGTCCGCGTGAACCTGGACAGCCATGTCAGCCGCATCGATCTCATCGGCAAGGACGCGATCGTCCTGAAAGACGGTCAGCAGGTCACCGAGTTCCGCGAAGGTATTCTGCCCTGGGCGCTGCAGAACAATGTTGCCCTGGTTTTCGACGAATATGACGCGGGCCGTCCAGACGTCATGTTCGTTATTCAGCGCATCCTCGAGGTGTCCGGTAAACTGACGCTGCTGGACCAGTCCAAGGTTATCCGGCCGCACAAGGCGTTCCGCCTTTTCTCAACGACCAATACGATCGGTCTCGGCGATACCTCAGGCCTCTATCATGGCACGCAACAAATCAACCAAGGTCAGATGGACCGTTGGTCAATTGTCTGCGCACTTAACTATCTGCCGCATGACGACGAGACAGGCATTGTTCTGTCCAAGGTCAAGAGTTTCCAGAAGGATGAGGCGTCCAAGAAGGTCATCTCAAATATGGTGCGCGTGGCCGATCTCAGCCGTAACTCGTTCATCAATGGAGACATCTCGACGGTTATGAGCCCTCGTACGGTAATGACCTGGGCTGAAAACGCCGAGATCTTCAATGATGTAGGGTTCGCCTTCCGGCTTACATTCCTTAACAAGTGTGATGAGCTTGAGCGTCCTTTGGTGGCGGAATTCTACCAGCGCTGCTTTGGTGAGGATCTGCCTGAAAGCGCAGCCAACATCGTTCTGAGCTGAGATACGAGAACACAAGATGAGCACGGGCAGTAATCGCAAGGAATCGCCGGCGGAGCCGTTCAAGCGCGTGCTCGGCCTCGCCGTGCGCGCGATTGCAGCTGACGAAGAAGTTCAAGTTGGGTATGCGGCCGG
>JBCDBQ010000124.1:0-14351 GCA_039183375.1 Pseudomonadota bacterium | reverse complement strand
TGGGCGCCGAACGGCGTCTGAGTTTGGGTTGCGATCTGGACTGATGCTGGCTTCTACTTGTCGTGATCCTGCTTCGTGTGCTGATCTTTGGAGCCGGGATGGGCTCAGTTATGGTAAAAGTTCCATCTTTGTTCTCATTCTCGGCGACTCGAAGAAAAAAAATCAAAGTCAAGAAAAAAAGTGTGACAAGCTCTTTGCAATGCGCTAAGAGGATCTCTTCTGCGTGTTAATCGGGCCATGAGGGCAGCTGCAACTTGACATTTGCGCATTAGCAACGATGTCGAGGAGGTGGATGCTGGCTCGATTTTCGGTTTTGCAGTTTTCCGTAATGACGGGCGATTTGTATGGTCCGTCGCACAGGATTTCGAAGGGGTATAGCTCAGTTGGTAGAGCGACGGTCTCCAAAACCGTAGGTCGCGGGTTCGAATCCTGCTGCCCCTGCCATCGTGCGCATGACGGATGGGGATCGGGCGAAATAGTCATGCCGGCTGGCGTCGGCATGCAAGAAGGGTAAGTTATAAGGTCAAAGATGGCAAAAAACCCATTCGAGTTCGCTCAGGAAGTTCGGCAGGAAACTTCGAAGGTAACCTGGCCGACACGCAAGGAGACGACCGTCACAACGATTGCCGTTGTCATCATGGTCGTGTTGTCAGCTCTCTTCTTTATGCTGGCTGATCAGCTGTTGGGATATTTGGTTTCACTGATTTTGGGTATTGGCCGGTAGGCAGTGCGTCAGGTGCAAGCGAAGAACGGGTGAGCGAATCAATGGCGAAGCGCTGGTACATTGTGCACGCCTATACGAACTTTGAGCGCAAAGTTGCCGATGCGATCAAGGAGCGGGCGAAGCAGGCTGGGCTTGACCACCTGTTTGAGGATGTGGTCGTGCCGACTGAGGAAGTTGTCGAAGTTCGTCGCGGGCGTAAGGTTCAGGCGGAGCGTAAATTTTTGCCAGGTTATGTGCTGGTAAAGATGGAAATGACGGACCCGGGCTTCTTGCTGATCAAGAATACACCGAAAGTGACCGGATTTCTTGGCGCAGATAACAAAGCGATGCCGATTTCAGACGACGAGGCGGCGCGCATTCTGAACCAGGTCGAAGAAGGCGTTGAGCGACCGAAGCCGATGATTACATTTGATGTCGGCGAGCAGGTGCGGGTGGCTGAAGGGCCGTTCGCCTCGTTTTCCGGTCATGTCGAAGAGGTTGATGAGGAACGTGCACGCCTCAAGGTGGCTGTTTCGATCTTTGGACGGCCTACGCCGGTCGAGCTGGAGTTCGGACAGGTGGAGAAAGTCTCATAGAGGGATTTTGAATGTGACAAGTTTGGCCTGTGTTCGAGATCGGACCGGGCTGTTCATACTGGCTTGTTGGGACCATGCGTCCGGTCAGGTCAGAGAGTTGCGGGAGGACATTGCCAGTCCGCAAACCGCAAACCCAGAGGAAGCAAGTGCTTGCTCAATATCGTCAGCACCTCATTAGGGGAAAGAAATGGCAAAGAAGATCGACGGCTACATCAGTCTGCAGGTTCCTGCAGGTCAAGCCAATCCGTCGCCTCCGATTGGTCCTGCATTGGGTCAACGCGGCGTCAACATCATGGAATTCTGTAAGGCATTCAATGCCAAGACGAAGGACATGGAGCAAGGCACACCGATCCCTGTGAAGATCACTGTGTTTGCTGATAAGTCCTTTACTTTCAATATGAAGACGCCACCCGCGTCGTTCTTCCTGAAGAAGGCCGCCAAGGTCAACTCCGGCAGCCAGGAACCTGGTCGTACAGTCGCCGGTAAAGTGACGATGGCGCAGGTTCGTGAGATCGCTGAAGCAAAAATGGCCGACCTCAATACGAATGATGTTGACCAGGCCGCGCGCATTATTGCTGGTTCTGCCCGTTCCATGGGCCTTGAGGTATCGGAGTAAGGCAGATGGCAAATACAGGTAAGAGAATTCGCTCAGCGCGCGAGTCCGTAGATCGCAATAAGCAGTACGATCTGTCGGAAGCCGTTAAAGCCGTTAAAGACGGTGCCAAGGCAAAGTTCGATGAGACTGTCGATATCGCGATGAACTTGGGCGTCGATCCCAAGCATGCGGACCAGATGGTGCGTGGCGTTTGCAATCTGCCAAACGGTTCTGGCCGCTCGGTCCGTGTTGCTGTTTTCGCCCGCGGGCCAAAGGCAGAAGAGGCAACTGCAGCTGGCGCAGATGTGGTTGGCGCGGAGGATTTGGTTGAAGAAGTCCAAAAGGGCAACATCAACTTCGATCGTTGTATTGCGACGCCGGACATGATGGGTCTCGTTGGCCGTCTTGGCAAAGTACTTGGTCCTCGTGGACTTATGCCAAACCCACGCGTTGGCACCGTCACAATGGACGTTACTGAGGCCGTTAATGGTGCCAAGGGCGGCGCTATCGAATTCCGTGTCGAGAAGGCCGGCATCATTCATGCCGGTGTCGGCAAAGTGAGTTTCTCTGAAGAGCAGCTGACGGAGAACATCAAGGCCTTCGTTGAGGCCGTTAACCGGGCCAAACCGTCCGGCGCTAAGGGAACCTACATCAAGCGGGTTGCGATCAAATCCACCATGGGTCCGGGTGTCAAAGTCGACCACGGAACAATCGCAAGCGGTTTGACTTAGTAATATGGCGGGTTGGCCTGAATGAGAGCCATCCCGCCGCAAAGTTCCGGGCCACGTGCCCGGAGGCAGGGCCAGCGCCAATTGGCAAAGGTCCATGCCTGTCCGAGATTGCAGACGCCGGCGACCACGGTTCGCCCGAATGGCCGGCTTAATTCGCTTACGTTGCGGGTCTGCATGAGACGCGAGATCGGTCAGGCCGGTTTAACCGGTTTTGATTTGGGCCTTCGTGGGTCGCACCGTGCCAGAGGATCTCCTTTGCACGGCGAGGACAGGTCAAACGTCAAATTGCTTTCGAGCGGTTTGGCATGGTGCAACCCGTAAGCCGCATCTCGCGACTTACATTTGAAGGAGAGAGCAAGTGGACAGAGCTGCAAAAAGCGAGCTCGTATCACAACTCCACGACGTGTTTCAGAACACGGGCGTGCTTGTTGTGAGCCATTATGCTGGTCTTTCCGTCGCCCAGATGTCGGATTTTCGCGATCGTATGCGCGCAGCCGGCGGACACGTCAAAGTGGCGAAGAACAGACTGGCAAAAATTGCGCTCCAGGACACACCTGCAGTTGGTATTTCAGATTTGTTCAAAGGTCCAACGTGCCTTTCATATTCTGAAGATCCCGTCGCTGCAGCAAAAGTTGCCGTTGGTTATGCCAAGGAGAACGAGAAACTCGTGATCCTAGGTGGCGCCATGGGTGACAGTGCACTGGATGCCAACGCGATCAAGGCGCTCGCTGAACTGCCCTCGCTTGATGAACTGCGCGGCACTCTTGTCGGCCTGATCCAGGCACCGGCAACGAAAATCGCCCGCATCCTCAACGAGCCGGGTGGGCAACTGGCCCGTGTCATCCAAGCCAAGGCCGCACAGGACGAGGCAGCTTAGACTGGCACATCCGTCAACTTTCATTCTGGGATTGCAGGCGCTGCATATCCCGTCGAAGAGACCAAACATATAGGACTGAGATAACATGACTGATCTAGCAAAAATTGCTGATGACCTTTCCAGCCTGACCGTTCTAGAGGCAGCTGAGCTTGCCAAGATGCTGGAAGAGAAGTGGGGCGTTTCTGCTTCAGCAGCTGTGGCTGTTGCCGCTGCGCCAGGTGCTGCAGCTGCAGGTGCTGCTCCTGCTGAGGAAAAGACAGAGTTCACTGTCATTCTGAAGGCTGCCGGCGACAAGAAAATCAACGTCATTAAAGAGGTTCGTGGCATCACCGGCCTCGGTCTGAAGGAAGCCAAGGAGCTGGTTGAAGCCGGTGACAAGGCTGTCAAGGAAGACGTGCCGAAGGATGAGGCTGAGGAAATCAAGAAAAAGCTGGAAGACGTCGGCGCAACCGTCGAGCTGACCTAACAGCGATCTCTCGGGGAGTTGGCCAGGTGTTCTGGCCGGCTCCGTCGAGCGTTGGAGTAACCGGGTTTGTTACGGTTTTCCAAGGTACCCGCTTAGCTTTCATTGAGCAGCGGGTTTCTTGGTGAGCCGTTTCTTCGCAGGTGGATAGTAGTGCAACTGTTATCTGTTCTGCGAGTTGACTAGAAGCGGACACAGCACCCTTGCAGCGCGGGCGTCAGCCAACCCGCGAACAGGATGAGGAGCCCACATGGCCGAAACTTTCACTGGTCGCAATCGTATCCGGAAAAAGTTTGGTGGAATTCGCGAAGTTGCGCGGATGCCGAACCTTATCGAGGTTCAAAAGAGTTCTTACGATGATTTCTTGATGGTGCGGGAGCCTGAGGGCGGTCGCCCAGATGTTGGT
This sequence comes from Pseudomonadota bacterium, assembly GCA_039183375.1. Classification (GTDB taxonomy): domain Bacteria; phylum Pseudomonadota; class Alphaproteobacteria; order Rhizobiales; family Hyphomicrobiaceae; genus Tectiglobus. Next base: position 9,980 of record JBCDBQ010000124.1, on the reverse strand, counting down.
CTACAGGCGGTTTTCAAATCGGTCTTCCCGATTTCCGATTTCTCCGGTCGTTCGACACTCGAGTTCGTGCACTATGAGTTCGACCCCCCGAAGTATGATGTCGAAGAGTGTATGCAGCGGGATATGACGTACTCGGCTCCGCTCAAGGTCAAGCTGCGCCTGATCGTTTTTGATATCAACGAGGAAACCGGCTCGCGCTCCGTTAAGGATATGAAGGAGCAGGACGTTTACATGGGTGACATGCCCCTGATGACGACCAATGGTACGTTTGTTATCAATGGTACCGAGCGGGTCATTGTCAGCCAGATGCATCGTTCGCCGGGCGTGTTCTTCGATCACGACCGCGGCAAAACCCATGTCTCGGGCAAACTGTTGTTTGCTGCACGGATCATTCCGTACCGTGGTTCCTGGCTGGACTTTGAGTTTGATGCCAAGGACATCGTCTACGTGCGCATCGACCGTCGCCGTAAGATTCCGGTGACAACGCTGCTCTATGCGCTCGGGCTCAACGACGAAGAGATTCTCGAAACTTTCTACGACAAGGTCACGATCAAGGATTCCAAGCGCGGCTGGCGCATGCCGTTCGTGCGCGAGAAGTGGCGAGGGACCGCGCCCTCGACAGATCTGGTTGATGCGAAGACCGGCGAAGTTGTTGCCAAAGCAGGCGAGAAGATCACAGCTCGGAAAGCACGTGAGCTGGCTGAGAATGGGCTTAAGGAGATTCTGGTCACGTCCGAGGAGCTGGCAGGTACTTACCTGGCGGAAGACATTGTCGACATGAGCGACGGTCGAATCCACGGTGAAGCTGCCGATGAGGTCGAGGCCGAACTCCTGGCTGAACTGAAAGACCAAAAGGTCAAGCAGTTCGACATTCTCGACATTGACCACGTTACGGTTGGCGCATTCATGCGCAACACACTGAAGCTCGATAAGGCTAACGGTCGCGAAGATGCGCTGATGGACATATATCGCGTGATGCGTCCGGGTGAACCGCCAACCTTGGAAGCGGGTGAGAACCTGTTCCACGGCTTGTTCTTTGATCCGGAGCGTTACGACTTATCCGCAGTTGGCCGGGTCAAGATGAATATGCGTCTTGATCTAGATGCTGAGGATACCGTGCGCACGTTGCGCAAGGAAGACATTCTGGCCGTGGTCAAAACGTTGGTAGATTTGCGTGATGGCAAGGGCGATATCGATGATATCGACCACCTCGGCAACCGCCGTGTCCGCTCGGTCGGTGAACTTATGGAGAACCAGTACCGTGTCGGTCTGCTCCGTATGGAGCGGGCGATCAAGGAGCGTATGAGCTCGGTCGATATCGACACGGTTATGCCGCAGGATCTCATCAACGCGAAGCCTGCAGCGGCGGCGGTTCGCGAGTTCTTCGGTTCATCGCAGCTGTCCCAGTTCATGGACCAAACCAACCCGTTGTCTGAGATTACGCACAAGCGTCGCCTATCGGCTCTCGGTCCAGGTGGTCTGACACGTGAACGCGCAGGCTTCGAAGTGCGCGACGTTCACCCGACGCACTATGGCCGGATCTGCCCGATTGAGACGCCGGAAGGGCCGAACATTGGTCTGATCAACTCGCTCGCGACGTTTGCCCGGGTCAACAAGTACGGTTTCATTGAGAGCCCATACCGTCGCGTGCGAGATGGTGCGGTAACTGATGAGGTTGTTTATCTCTCCGCCATGGAAGAGATGCGCCACCACGTTGCCCAGGCGAATGCCGATGTCGATGAGAAAGGCAACCTGACCGGTGAATTGGCAACCTGTCGGTACCAGGGCGATGTCCTGCTGGTGCCGAAAGAAAAGGTCGATTACATCGACGTTTCGCCGAAGCAGTTGGTGTCTGTTGCTGCAGCGCTTATTCCGTTTCTTGAGAATGACGACGCTAACCGCGCTCTGATGGGCTCGAACATGCAGCGTCAGGCTGTGCCGCTGATCAAGGCTGAGGCGCCTCTGGTCGGTACGGGCATGGAGGAAGTTGTTGCCCGTGACTCGGGTGCTGCGATCGCGGCACGTCGCACAGGCGTTGTCGATCAGGTCGATGCAACACGTATTGTTATCCGTGCGACCGAAGAAACCGATCCGTCGAAGCCTGGTGTCGACATTTATCGTCTGCGCAAATTTCAGCGCTCTAACCAGAACACCTGCATCAACCAGCGTCCGCTGGTGAATGTTGGTGATCGTGTGAGCCAAGGGGAAATCGTTGCGGACGGTCCTTCGACGGATCTCGGTGATCTTGCTCTTGGCAAAAACGTGCTCGTCGCGTTCATGCCTTGGATGGGCTACAACTTCGAGGACTCGATCTTGCTGTCGGAGCGGGTTGTGTCCGAGGACGTGTTCACCTCGATCCATATCGAAGAATTCGAGGTAATGGCCCGCGATACCAAGCTGGGACCGGAAGAAATCACGCGTGATATTCCAAACGTGTCGGAAGAGGCTCTGAAGAACCTCGACGAAGCCGGCATCGTCTATATCGGTGCTGAAGTACATCCGGGTGATATCTTGGTTGGTAAGATCACGCCGAAGGGCGAGAGCCCGATGACGCCGGAGGAAAAGCTGCTTCGCGCGATCTTCGGCGAAAAGGCTTCGGACGTCCGTGATACGTCGCTACGTCTTCCGCCGGGCGTTGCCGGTACGATCGTCGAAGTGCGAGTCTTCAATCGCCACGGCGTCGATAAAGACGAGCGTGCGATGGCGATCGAACGTGAGGAAATCGAAAGCCTCGCGAAGGACCGCGATGACGAATTGCAGATCCTAGATCGTAACGTCTACGGTCGTCTGCGTGATACCCTGCTTGGCAAGGAAGTTTCCAAAGGTCCGCGCGGTGCACGTAAAGGCACAACCATCGATGATGAGATCTTGGACGATATCCCCCGCAGCCAGTGGTGGGAGATTGGTCTGGCCGACGAGCAGGCGCAGGGTGAAGTCGAGGCGATCAACAAGCAGTACGAAGACGCTAAGAAGAGCCTAGAGCGTCGTTTCGTCGATAAGGTCGACAAGCTCCAGCGTGGTGATGAATTGCCACCTGGCGTGATGAAGATGGTCAAGGTGTTCGTCGCGGTGAAGCGCAAGCTGCAGCCGGGCGACAAGATGGCCGGACGCCATGGCAATAAGGGTGTCGTGTCGATGATCGTGCCGCGTGAAGATATGCCGTTCCTGGAGGACGGCACGCCTGTCGACGTGGTTCTGAACCCGCTCGGCGTTCCGAGCCGCATGAATGTCGGCCAGATCCTTGAGACCCACCTCGGTTGGTCTTGTCGCGGGCTTGGTCGGATTATCGATGATGCGATGGCGACCTATCACGAAACTCATGACACGTCGCCGGTGCGCAAGACGCTTGAAAAGGTCTACGGTGATCAGGATGGCATCGACAAGCTGAATGACGATGAGGTCAGCAGGCTTGGTGAGCAGTTGCGAACTGGTGTTCCGATTGCCACGCCTGTGTTTGATGGTGCTCGTGAGCCTGAAATCGTTGATATGCTGGAGAAGGCTGGATTTGATTCCAGCGGTCAGGTGACCTTATGTGATGGTCAAACCGGCGAGCCGTTCGATCGCAAGGTTACGGTTGGCTACAAGTATGTCTTGAAGCTGCACCACCTGGTTGATGACAAGATCCACGCCCGTTCAATCGGTCCGTACAGTCTTGTCACACAACAGCCGCTGGGTGGTAAGGCGCAGTTCGGTGGTCAGCGCTTCGGTGAGATGGAGGTTTGGGCACTGGAAGCTTATGGTGCCGCTTATACCCTCCAGGAAATGTTGACCGTCAAATCGGACGACGTGGCCGGTCGGACCAAGGTTTACGAATCGATTGTCCGTGGGGATGATGGCTTTGAAGCCGGAATTCCAGAGAGCTTTAACGTGTTGGTCAAGGAAATGCGTGCACTTGGCATGCATGTCGATCTGATCGACTCGGAAGTTGATGCCATTGAGGATGAAGCCGAGGAGGAGCCACGTGCTCAGCTGCCGCCAGCGGCAGAGTGATCTAATTGACACAGATAAGTATCGGGCAAGTCCATTGCCCGATGCCTGCCACTAATTCACGCCAAGAGGCTAACGAGATTCAGTTGCAACTGCACCAAGTGTCACCGGGAAGCTTGTTGCTGCAGTTCATGTTGCAAGGCGACCGCTGATTGTCACGGTCGTTCTGAGATGCACGGGGCCCGCCCAACCGCGTGCTGAGGAGAAGAGCGAATGAACGAGATCACTAACCTATTCAAGCAGCAGCAGACCCTGCCGACTTTTGATCAGATCAAGATCTCTATCGCTAGCCCTGACGATATACTGTCTTGGTCATTCGGCGAAATTAAGAAGCCAGAGACGATCAACTACCGCACATTCAAGCCGGAACGCGATGGCCTGTTCTGTGCGCGGATATTTGGTCCGATCAAAGACTATGAATGCTTGTGCGGCAAGTACAAGCGCATGAAGTACAAGGACATCGTTTGCGAGAAGTGCGGTGTCCAGGTGACCTTGGCGAAAGTGCGCCGCGAACGGATGGGTCACATCGATCTGGCGGCTCCGGTTGCACACATCTGGTTCCTGAAATCGTTGCCGAGCCGCATTGGTCTACTGCTTGATATGTCGCTCAAGGATCTTGAGCGGGTTCTTTACTTTGAGAACTACATTGTTATTGAGCCTGGTGTGACGACGTTCACCGAAATGCAGCTGCTGAACGAAGACCAGTACAACCAGGCATTGGATGAGTTTGGTCCAGACAGTTTCACGGCTGGCATTGGTGCTGAAGCCATTCGCGAAATCCTGATGGGCATGGATCTGCCGACGATCCGCGATGATCTGCGCCAGGAAATTGCCGAGTCGACTTCGGAGCTTAAGCCGAAGAAACTCGGCAAGCGTCTCAAGGTGATCGAGGCGTTCATCGAGTCGGGCAACCGTCCGGAATGGATGATCCTGACAGCTGTGCCGGTTATTCCGCCGGAACTGCGCCCGCTAGTTCCTCTAGATGGCGGTCGCTTCGCGACGTCTGACCTCAACGACCTGTATCGTCGCGTTATCAACCGGAACAACCGCTTGAAGCGCCTGATGGAGCTGCGTGCGCCTGACATCATCATCCGTAACGAAAAGCGGATGTTGCAGGAATCCGTTGACGCGTTGTTCGACAATGGTCGCCGCGGTCGTGTCATTACGGGCGCGAACAAGCGTCCTCTGAAATCTCTGGCCGACATGCTGAAGGGCAAGCAAGGCCGCTTCCGTCAGAACTTGCTTGGTAAGCGCGTCGACTATTCTGGTCGCTCGGTGATCGTGGTCGGCCCGAACATGAAGCTGCACCAGTGTGGTCTGCCGAAGAAGATGGCCTTGGAACTCTTCAAGCCATTCATTTATGCACGCCTGCAGGCGCTGGGTCAGGCTGCAACAGTCAAGCAAGCCAAGAAGTTGGTGGAGAAGGAAAAGCCGGAGGTCTGGGACGTTCTCGACGAGGTTATTCGTGAGCACCCGGTCCTGCTGAACCGTGCGCCGACATTGCACCGCCTGGGCATTCAGGCTTTCGAACCTGTCCTGATCGAAGGCAAAGCAATCCAATTGCATCCGTTGGTTTGCGCTGCGTTCAACGCTGACTTCGATGGCGACCAGATGGCTGTCCACGTGCCGCTGTCACTTGAGGCACAGCTCGAAGCCCGCGTCCTGATGATGTCGACCAATAACATTCTGCACCCGGCGAGTGGTGACCCGATTATCGTTCCCTCGCAGGATATCGTTCTTGGTCTCTACTACCTGTCGATCATTCAGGATGGCCAGGCCGGCGAAGGCATGATGTTTGGTTCCGTCTCCGAGGTGCGCCATGCACTTGAGGCGGGTGTTGTCGGACTGCATGCCAAGATCAAGGGACGCTTTGTTGGCGTTGACGAAGAAGGCAACGAAGTTGTCGGCGTTTACGATACAACTCCAGGCCGCATGATTCTTGGTGAGCTGTTGCCAAAGAAGCCGACTGTTCAGTTCGACCTCGTCAACCAGTTGCTGACGAAGAAGGCTATCTCCGGAATGATCGACGCCGTTTATCGCGGCTGCGGTCAGAAAGAGACGGTGATTTTCTGCGACCGCATCATGGCGCTGGGCTTCCGGCATGCGTTCAAGGCCGGCATTTCGTTCGGTAAGGACGACATGGTCGTTCCGGATACCAAGACCAAGATTGTTGACCAGACCAATGATCTCGTTCTCGAGTTCGAGCAACAATATAATGATGGTCTGATCACCAAGCTGGAGAAGTACAACAAGGTCGTCGACGCCTGGTCGAAGTGTACCGACCAGATCGCCAAGGAAATGATGGATCGCATTTCCAGTGCGCAGAAGACTGATACCGAGCAAGGTCAGCAGATCAACTCTGTCTATATGATGAGCCACTCAGGTGCCCGTGGTTCGCCAACACAGATGCGTCAGCTGGCAGCTATGCGTGGCCTGATGACCAAGCCGTCGGGTGAGATTATTGAGACGCCGATCATCTCCAACTTCAAGGAGGGTCTCAGCGTTCTTGAGTACTTCAACTCGACGCACGGTGCGCGTAAAGGCTTGGCCGATACGGCTCTCAAGACAGCGAACTCAGGCTACCTGACCCGCCGTCTGGTTGATGTGGCGCAAGATGCCATCATTTCCGAAGTGGACTGCGAGACCGACGCTGGCATTAACGTGCAGGCAGTGGTCGATGCGGGACAGGTCCTGGTCACTCTGGCTAATCGCGTACTTGGCCGCACGGCGGCTGAAGATGTCGTGCATCCAGAGAGCGGCGAAGTGCTTGTCGAACGTGGTACGCTGATTGAAGAGCGCCACGCAGAGGCGATTGAAAAAGCCGAACTCCAGGAAGTTCGGATCCGTTCTGTGCTGACCTGCGAAACGACAAGCGGTGTTTGTGCCAAGTGCTACGGTCGTGACCTTGCACGTGGTACTCCGGTGAACATCGGTGAGGCCGTCGGCGTCATAGCTGCTCAGTCTATCGGTGAGCCGGGCACACAGCTTACGATGCGGACCTTCCACATCGGTGGTGCGGCTCAGGTGACCGATACGTCGGTTATGGAGTCGAACTTCAACGGATCCGTGCACGTCAAAAACCGTAACGTGGTCAAGAATGGCCGTGGCGAGCTCATCGCGATGGGCCGCTCTATGGCGATCACCATCTCTGACCAGTCCGGCAAGGAGTTGGCTTCGCAGAAAGTCAGCTATGGCGCTAAGCTGCTTGTCGATGATGGCGATACCGTTACACGTGGCACACGTCTCGCTCAGTGGGACCCATACACTCGTCCGATTTTGACGGAAGTTGACGGCTTCGTTGAGTATGAGGACCTCGTTGAAGGGGCCTCGATGCGCGAGCAAACTGACGAGATGAAGGGTACATCGAACCGCGTTGTCATTGACTGGCGTGCCTCGCCTCGGGGCGCTGACCTCAAGCCGGCCGTTCTGGTCAAAGACAAGAATGGCAAGCCAATCGAGGTCGCGCGTGGTGGTGATGCCCGCTATTTGTTGGCCAACGAGGCGATCCTGTCAGTTGAGCCTGGCCAGGAGGTCAATGCCGGTGACGTGTTGGCACGTATACCGGTTGCGTCTGCCAAGCAGAGTGACATTACAGGTGGTCTGCCACGGGTTGCTGAACTGTTCGAGGCTCGTCGTCCAAAGGACCACGCGATCATTGCCGAGGTTTCGGGGACGGTCGAGTTCGGTAAGGACTACAAGAACAAGCAACGCATCGCGATTCGCCCACCGGAGGAAGATGCCGAGCCTGTCGAGTATCTGATCCCGCGTGGTAAGACGTTGGCCGTCCAGAACGGTGATCACATCGAAAAGGGTGACTATATCTACGACGGTCACCCGGCACCGCACGACATCCTATCCATCAAGGGCGTCGAAGAACTGGCAAACTACCTGATCAATGAGATTCAGGATGTTTACCGTCTGCAGGGTGTGACGATTAATGATAAGCATATCGAGGTTATCGTTCGCCAGATGCTGCAGAAGGTTGAGGTGACCGACACTGGTGAGACCGACTTCATTAAGGGCGAGCAAATCGATCGGATTGAGTTCGCCGAGAAGAATGCCGCTTTTGAGGCTTCAGGAAAGCGTCCTGCTGTGGCGCAGCCGATCCTGCTTGGGATCACCAAGGCGTCTCTGCAGACTCGGTCATTCATTTCGGCGGCCTCGTTCCAGGAAACGACGCGCGTGCTGACGGAAGCGGCCGTTGGCGGCAAAGTCGATACGCTGGAAGGTCTCAAAGAGAACGTCATCGTGGGGCGTCTTATTCCGGCTGGTACTGGCGGGATGCTGCGGCGCGTCCGTCGCGTTGCAACGCGACGTGATGAGCTCATCGCGAAGGAGCGGGCGCGCGCCGAGGAAGAAAGCCAGGCGTTGGCGCAGCCTGAAGCTGCAGTGCCCGAGGAGGCGGCGGAGTAATTCTCGCCCCTGCTAACTAGTGGGTATAAAGATGGTGGCCGTCGCGGACTGTGTCTGCGGCGGCCTATGATTTTGGTGCATCAGGCGGTCCGAAACTCTGGACTTCATGGCGTTTCATTCTGTCCGCGGACACCGGATCTGCCAGCGTCAATATGAGCGCTTCGGGTTTCCAGTATTTTTTTCGTTTTTCGTGTTAATCACTGTTGACCACAACCGAACCTCCGTATATGGTCCGCCAACTTTCAGCAGGTCGTAGGGTCTTGATGCGCGCTTTGCGGCGCGAACGCCTAAACGCTGCTGACCGAAAGCTAAATACAATGTGAACCCACGATCTCCATCAATCGGATGATCCTCTGGTTTGTGCCGGGCGCGCTAACGAGCGATGTCCGGCTACGATGTTTGTGTCGAGGTCGGGAGCCTCGACGACTTAGGGAGCCTAGTGGCGTATGCCAACGATACAGCAACTTATTCGGAAGCCGCGTGAAAAGCAGCTGAAGCGGAACAAGGTTCCAGCGATGCAGGCCTGTCCGCAGAAGCGTGGTGTTTGCACGCGCGTTTATACAACAACGCCGAAAAAACCAAACTCTGCTTTGCGTAAAGTCGCGAAGATCCGTCTCACGAACGGCTTTGAAGTTATCGGTTACATTCCGGGTGAAGGCCATAACCTTCAAGAGCACTCAGTCGTGCTTATCCGCGGTGGCCGCGTGAAAGACCTTCCGGGTGTGCGCTATCACATTATTCGTGGCGTGCTCGACACTCAGGGTGTGGCAGCTCGCCGTCAGCGCCGTTCGAAATATGGTGCAAAGCGACCTAAGTAGGTTTCAAGCAGGAGTTTGCAGAAGTGCAGGCTCCTGAATTCGTTTGTGCGGGATGTGCAAGCATGCCACCCCACTAGTCTGATTGAAAGTATCGAGAGGGCGCTGATGTCCCGTCGTCACAGAGCTGAGAAACGTGAAGTCAATCCGGACCCAAAGTATTCGGATTTCGTTTTGTCCAAGTTCATGAATGCCATCATGAAGGCCGGCAAAAAGTCGACTGCAGAACGGATTGTCTACGGTGCATTGGACAAGGTCGAAGACCGAGCCAAGCAGGATCCGATGCAAATGTTTCATCAGGCGCTTGAGAATGTGATGCCGTCTGTTGAGGTGCGTTCGCGCCGCGTTGGTGGTGCGACTTACCAGGTCCCGGTAGAGGTCCGAAACGAGCGCCGGCAGGCATTGGCGATCCGCTGGATCATCAATGCAGCCAGAGCTCGTAATGAAAATACAATGGTTGACCGCTTGTCGGGTGAATTGCTTGACGCGGCCAACAACAGGGGAACCGCCGTTAAGAAGCGTGAGGACACGCACAAAATGGCGGAGGCGAACCGCGCCTTCTCCCACTACCGTTGGTGAGCGAAATCTTCGGAGCACGATCATGGCCCGCGAATACAAAATTGAGGACTACCGCAACTTCGGCATCATGGCCCACATTGATGCTGGAAAGACCACAACAACAGAGCGGATCCTCTACTACACTGGTAAGAGCCACAAAATTGGTGAAGTTCACGATGGCGCTGCCACGATGGACTGGATGGAGCA
>JBCDBQ010000123.1:0-14367 GCA_039183375.1 Pseudomonadota bacterium | reverse complement strand
TTCCTTATCCAGATCGAACTGCGAGAAGTCGATGTCTGTAATCGCGCTCACCAGTGCAAGAGCTTTCTCATGGTAGTTGGGAGAGTCCACGATTGTCCGCACCTTTTCGTGTGCAGCTTGCTCTGTTGCACCGACAATGGGTGAAATCAGAAACAAGACTTTTACATCGTCAGGATCCCGTCCAGCCTCGACAGCCAATCTCCGGACGTCATTGCGGTATGACACCATGCTCTCAACACTCGACGACCAGGCAATGATTGAATCTGCTGTTTCTGCCGCAAACTTACGGCCACGCGGTGAGCCACCTGCTTGAACGAACGCAGGCCGTCCTTGCGGACACGGTGCCGTATTCAGTGGACCGCGGCACTTGTAGAATTTCCCCTCAAAATTGATGGGGCGGACTTTGGTGTAATCAGCATATGTGTGCGTTGCCCGATCCATGACGACAGCGTCCTGATCCCAGCTCGCCCATAGCTGGCGACAAAGATCAACGTATTCATCCGCCATGTCGTAGCGGTCCTGCCTTGGCGGTAGCTTATCCAGCCCGAAGTTCATTGCCGCGTAGTCTTCGCCAGACGTCACAATGTTCCAACCGAAACGCCCATGGCAGACATGATCAAGCGTTGCGCAGAGGCGGGCCAAGAGAAATGGTGGATAGCCCATGGTGGAGAACGTCGCGACCACGCCCATTCGTGACGTATTGGCGCCGATCAGCGAGGCCAACGGAGAAGGGTCATGTTGAGGTCCCTTAATCGCATTTTTGAGATACGCCTCGGTGGTTCCTCCATAGGCGTCTGAGATCATCAACGTGTCCTCGATCATAATGTAATCGAAGCAGGCACGTTCCATGGCTTGAGCCATCTCAACATAGAACTGGCCATCAAGAGGTCGACCTCGTGCCGCAAGCGGCGCATCCCACTCATCGGGCACAAAGTTCATGAACCAAGCAAGATGAAACGGATTGGTCGCCAAAGCCCTCTCTCCTTCCAAGCCTGGTGCACGTTTACTCAGAAACGTGCAGACGCTCTGGAACAATCATAGAAGATGGCATGGCGATCGGCGTGCTGAAATGCTGAGCAATATCGGCGAGCATGCTGCAATTTCGTGCTCTGGACATAGCTGCGACGTGAGTAATTGAAAGTCAGACTACTTCACAACATACGTCGTGGCGAACCAGTGCTCTTCGAGGTTGGCGCCTTCGCCAATGCGATCGATGACGAAGAATCGAGCCTCTTCAAGTGGTGTCAGAACGCCATGCCAAGTCCCACGGTGATAGTTCACACCTTGACCGGGTGCCGTCATGAACGCTCGTGGCTTGCCAGGTGTTCCTGCATTATCTTCGGCAACAATGACCAAAAACGGCTTCGGCGTGGTCGGAAGAAAAGCCTGACTCCCATACGGGTGCCGCTCAAGCATCTCCAGCTGCAAGGGCAGTTCATACGCTTTGGCTGCAAAAATGCTGATGCCCTGACGCCCATTCGCATCTAGGTCCATGAGTGCGAGGTCTGAATATCGCGCGCACATTCCCCGGTTGATCATAATCGGTTCTACGGTCCCGATCTCAAGCACATCTCCGAATTGTGCAAATGCCTCACGGGTGAGTTTCTCGATTGCAATCTCGTTTGCCACGCAGCCACCTCTCTCCCACAGTCGCAAATATTCGCCTAGAAGCGCGGCAGCCTTGGATGCCGGTTGACGTCTTTGTAGAGCAAGTAGCGAAAGTTTTCCGGTCCGCCGGCGTAGCAGGCCTGCGGACAAAATGCGCGTAACCACATGAAGTCGCCAGCCTCGACTTCCACCCAGTCTTGATTGAGCCGGTAGACACCTTTGCCTTCCAGCACATAAAGCCCATGCTCCATGACGTGGGTCTCGAGAAAAGGTATGATAGCACCGGGTTCAAGCGTGACAATCGTCATGTGCATGTCATAGCGCATGTCTTCGGGATCAAAGAAGCGTGTTGTTGCCCACCGTCCGTCAGTGTCAGGCATAGGAGTGGGGGGCACGTCTTTGTCACTCGTCACGATCACATCCGGGGGATCCAGACCTTCTAGGCTTTCATAAGCCTTGCGTATCCAATGAAACTTAGCGGGCTTCTTGCCTTTGTTTTTGATCTTGTAGTGTTGGCCGGCAGGGATAAATGCAAAGCCACCCGGAGTGAGCCGATGTTTCTTCGTTGCGATCTCCAATGACAATTCGCCCTCGACAACAAAGAAGGCTGCTTCGGCGTTGCCGTCCGTTTCAGGACGATCGCTTCCTCCGCCGGGTGCAACCTCAACGATGTACTGTGAAAAGGTTTCGGCAAAACCGGTGAGCGGACGCGCCAGCATCCAGGCCCTGGTCCCTTCCCAGAAAGGCAGCATACTGGTGACAATGTCTTGCATGACGCCTTTCGGAATGACGGCATATGCCTCCTTGAAAACTGCCCGACCGGTCAGGAGTTGGCTCTGAGGTGGATGGCCTCCCGCGGGAGCATAGTAAGTTGATTTTGCCATAGAAGACGCGTCCGTATGTCGATGCTGGATTTGAACTAGCTGCGCGGTGGATGCGTCGTGCGCCAATGCTTGGCAATATCAACACGGCGCGCAAACCAAACGCGCGAATGCGATTTGGCATAGTCGAGAAACCGGCGGAGTGCCGCGGCGCGGCCTGGACGTCCAACTAATCGGCAATGCAGTCCGACCGACATCATCTTTGGCGCGCCTTGCTCGCCTTCTTCGTAGAGCACATCGAATGTGTCCTTGAGATAAGCAAAGAATTGATCTCCGGCATTAAAGCCTTGTGGTGTCGCATACCGCATGTCATTGGCATCCAGAGTATAGGGCACAATGAGTTGCGATCGCCCGTTAGACTGATGCCAGTAAGGCAGTTCATCAGCGTAAGAGTCAGCGACGTATTCAAACCCGCCCAACTCGGTTATCAGATCGACGGTATTCATTGAGCATCGGCCCGTATACCACCCTTCAGGACGGCTACCTGTTACCTCGCTATGGATGCGAATTGCTTCTTCGATGTGCGCAAGTTCATCTTCCCTGGAGAAACTCCGGTACTCAATCCATTTCAGGCCGTGACTGGCAATCTCCCAATCTGCTGACTGCATGGCGGCAACCTGCTCTGGCGACCGTTCTAGTGCTGTGGCCACTCCAAAGACTGTGACGGGAATCTCCATTCCAGTGAACAGCCGATGCAATCGCCAGAACCCGGCGCGCGAACCATACTCATAGATGGTTTCCATGTTCCAATGGCGCTCGCCTTGCCAAGCATCAGCCCCGACAATTTCAGATAGAAATGCTTCCGAGTGTGCATCTCCGTGCAACAGGCAGTTCTCGCCACCTTCTTCATAGTTGATGACAAACTGCACTGCGATCTTGGCGTCGTCAGGCCACTGTGGGTGCGGTGGGCTGGCGCCGTAGCCGAGTAAGTCTCTGGGATAGTCTTGATTCACGATCGTGTATCCATCGTCGATCTTTGAAGTCAGCCGAGTTCGAATGTCGTGACACCAAACGTTCGCGAGGTCGGCAGGTTCGGGGTTGTTCCTTTGTACATGCGTGCAGTCTCGAAGTTGTCCTCGAAACCAAACGCTTGAACCATATCAACTGCAGCCTGATTGGCTTCGGGCACATCAACAATCACGTCTGCATCATCTGGCAGGGATTCGCAGAGCTCGGCGATGATGGCTTGAGCGATATCCGTATGCTCTGCGAAGAGTGGACCGATCTTATAGCCGTTGCGACACTGCCGTATGGCGCCGAGACCTTGCACACTGTCGTCTTCCAAAAAGGCGACGCCCCACCGGCTGCCGGCATCTGCACCATGCAGCCACTGGCGCATAAAACCCTCACGGTCATCGGCGAAGAATTGACGGTCATAGGCAAGGACTTCGTCCAGCATTTCTGTTGTGACAAGCTGAGCCTTGGGCGAGCGATCAGAGGTGATCGCCCCTCTTTGTCCCGCGTACCTGACATTGCGTCCGGCCAGGACGAATCCACTCTTGCGATAGTTGTCTTGCTGTGCCGGCACACCGTCCAATCCGATGGTCCGATTGGAAAGATGCTCCAGTCCTGCCTGCCAAGTCTGCCAACCATAACCACTGCCGCGCAGCCCTGGCTTCACGATGTAGAAGCCAAGAAAACCGTAACTTTCACCATAGCGGACGACAGAAATCGAAGAGACAGGCTCATCTCCAAGATAACCAATGAGAAATCCCTCAGGATCTGCAGCATGGAATGCAGGAAGGTCGTCAACACCTGGGTTCCATCCTTCATTGGCAGCCCACTCGATAGCAGCGGCGAATTCCTTCACCGATGCAGACCTGACTTGAAAGTTGCCCATTTCCTATCCAGATCGTTCCAAAGCGCGTGTCGTTGTCCAGGCCGTTTCGCAGAGACCGACAGCTGCAGCGACTCCATCAATAACGGGCCTACCGTATCTGATCGTTAGCTGATCTGCCAAGTTTGCCATGCCGGCACAGCCCAGAACGACGGACTGGATGTTGTCTTGCTCGAAGGCTGCGCCCACTTCATTCTCAATCTGACCATAGGACTGCGCGTTGTCAGCCTCCAGAACGGGAATGCCTGATGCACGCACCCGCGCGCATCGCGTGGCAAATCCATACGTCTTGATATTGTCTTCGAGCACGGGAACCGAGACGCTGAGCGTCGTGACCACCGAGAAACGCTTGCCCAGAAGCATAGCGACTTGATAACCAGCTTCGCCGATGCCGATCACAGGTACTGGCGACTTCTGTCGGAGTTGCCATAACCCGGTGTCATCAAAACAAGCAATGATGACCGCATCATAACCACCAGTGCCAAGTACTTCCCTTTCGAAAACGCTAAAGAGACCCGGCAAGGCGAGCTCACCATCCTCAGGGCCTTGGATGGATGCCGGACCGCTGTCAGGATTGACCGCGCGAATACCTTCCGGGGCCTTTGCGCAGGCCCGCGCAGCATTGCCAATGGCCTCTGTCATTTCAGAGGTTGTGTTTGGGTTGATGATCAGAATTCGCATGCTGTCAGACCATTCCCTTACCGGCATCGGAACCCAATCGTTCCCGTCGGCGTCGGGCAAAAACTGCGATGCCAAGAAACGTGAGAATGATGATCAAGGAGAATGCCGTTGTCAGCGTGCCAAGAGCATAAAGCACCGGCGTTGTGACGTTGGTCGTCATGCCAAAAATTTCCAGCGGCAGGGTATTGTAGGAGCCCGATGTCAGAAGGGTGCGCGCGAACTCGTCGTAGGACAACGTGAAGCCAAACAATGCGACGCCAATCAGGCTGGGCGCAATCATAGGCAGTACGACGTATCGGAAGGTCTGCCACTGTGTTGCGCCAAGATCTCTGCCCGCCTCCTCGAACGATTTATCAAACCGATTGAAAACCGCGAACATGATCAAAAGTCCAAACGGTAGCGTCCAAGTAAGTTGTGCTCCGAGACCCGATGTCGACCAATGCACGGGCCAATCCAAAATGTTGAAGATGAGACCTATACCAAGTGATACAAGGATGGACGGAATAATCAGCGAGGCAATGACGAGATAGAAGACCAAGCTGGATCCGCGAAAGCTTTTGCGAAACGCCAAACCGCCCAT
This sequence comes from Pseudomonadota bacterium, assembly GCA_039183375.1. Classification (GTDB taxonomy): domain Bacteria; phylum Pseudomonadota; class Alphaproteobacteria; order Rhizobiales; family Hyphomicrobiaceae; genus Tectiglobus. The sequence continues at coordinate 8,780 of JBCDBQ010000123.1, read as the reverse complement.
GACGGACATCACCACAGTGGTGACCATGACAACCAATCCAAGAATAAACGATCGGCCAAACGCACCCCAGATATCGCCAACGGCCTGCTCTTTGAAGAGGTCGTAGAACCAATGGAGTGAAACCCCATTCATGGGAAAGGTCAGACCACCATTCGGTCCCTGGAAGGACAGAATGCCAATGGTCACGATCGGGCCATACAGAAACAGCACGAACAGGCCAAAGAACATTGCCAGCAAGTAAAATGTAGGTCCCTTGCGCTCCATCTCATAGCTCCTTGCGAACATCGACAAAGCGCAGCATGACCGAGATCATAATGAGCACGGTGCACAGTAACACGACGGCACTGGCGGCAGCTGCAGGGTATTGAAGCAGGGCGATTTCATTCGAGATCACCCGACCGACGGACGCGCTCTGTCCGCCAGACATGAAGCGCACGGTAATGAAGTCGCCCATGACCAGCGTCACGACAAATATTGAGCCAATCATCAGTCCTGGCTTACTCAAAGGAATGATCACATTGGTCAGGATTTGGAATCCGCTGGCACCCGCATCTCTGGCAGCTTCAATCAGTGACTTGTCGATGCGCATCATCGTATTGAAGACGGGTACGACCATGAACAGGACGTAGAGGTGTACAAAGGCGAGGACAACAGCAAAGTCAGAGAACAACAGCCACTCCAATGGCTGATCAATGATGCCCATGTCGAGTAGCATCGAGTTCGCAATTCCGTTTCGACCCAAAAACGGGATCCAGGAGATCATGCGGATAATGTTCGACGTCCAGAAAGGGATTGTGCAAAGCAGGAAGAGCGCAACTTGCCACGTCAAAGACCGGACATGAAAGGCCAGAAAGTATGCAACTGTGAAACCAATGATGGTGCAGAAAAACCAGGTCAACACCGTAAACTTTAGCGTCTTGAGATAGGTCGCAAGCGTCACCTTGGACGTCAAAAGGTACTCATAATTGCCAAAGATAAATGCTGGAAAGAACTTGTACTCATTGTAGTCCCAGAAGCTCACCATAACGATCGTGAGCAACGGCAGGACGAGGAAAAACGACAGCACAAGAACGAGAGGCGTTGCTAAAGCCCAGCTCGACCGCTCCAGTCGTTTTTTCAGTATGAGTTCGCGAGACAATGAGGCTCCCTCAGACAATGGTAAGCCCACCCGGCTCTAACGAAGCGCCGGATGGGCTCTGCAGCCATGGGGTTCAAGTTAGGCTGCGATAAACTCGTTCCACTTGCGCACCATGTACTTGTTTTCGTCCATAACGGCATTCCAACAAGCAACGGCACCCATGCGATCGTAGAACGATCCACCGTCACGCACGGCTCCGGCCTTCTCCATGACCTTGCCCTGCGGATTGGCGATGTCGCCTTTGGCTTTCTTGCCCTCGAACCAGAAACCCCACTCATCTTCGGACATGAAATTCTTAGAGGTTTCTGGAACGGCAGAGTAATAACCCTGGCGCATCAGGAAGCCACCAACCCAGCCGGACAGGTACCAGTTGATGTACTCGTAAGCTGCTTCCAATTCCAAGCCAGATAGATTGGCCGACAAACCGATACCACCGCCCCAGGAGCGATAGCCTTCCTTGAGAGGCTGATAAACACAAGGAATGCCTTTGGAACGAACCGCCGTAATCGCCGGCGACCACATCGATTGAATGACGACTTCACCGGAAGCCATCAGGTTGACGCTTTCGTCGAAGGACTTCCAGAACGCGCGGAACTGACCGGCTTTCTTTGCCTCGGTAAAGATCGCCATTGTCTTGTCGATCTCTTCCTTGGTCATATTGCCTTTGTCGCCATACTTGACCTCGCCCATGGCCTCACAGACCATCGCAGCATCCATGATGCCGATCGAAGAGATATCAAGAATTGACGCCTTGCCCTTGAACTCGGGATTGAGCAACTCAGTCCAGCTCTCAATAGGTCGCTTGATGAGATCTGGTCTGATGCCCAGCGTATCAGCGTTGTAGATTGTCGGGATCAGTGTCATCCACCCGGTCTCTTTAGACGCGAATGTCTTGCCGTTGGGGCCATCGACGAACCCGACGGTGTGTGGCGCAGTACCTTGTGCAATCACCGACTCAGGCGTTAGCTTGCCGGACTTAAAGATCCCGACAATCTTGTCATAATTCTTGATCTTGGAGGTGTCCATCGCCTGAAGGTTGCCGGCACCCCAGACCTTTTTGCAGATCCAATATTCGATGTCTGCGATGTCAAAGCTCTTTGGCTGGGTCGCTGCGCGCTGCGTCACGCTATCAGAATCCAGCGCCGTCATTTCGAGCGTAAAGCCTAGGTCCTCTTTAACCTTCTTGGCGACTTCATTGAGGTTCGAGACGCCGGTTCCGAACTGACGGAGAGTCACGTTCTTGATGTTTTGAGCCCAAACGGTTGGAAAGCCAGTGACGGCTCCACTACCTGCGGCGAGTGCAGCTGTTGCTGCTGACCCCTTCAGCATTGATCTGCGGCTGAGGCCCTTCGACTTACTGTTTGCACCCATATGCGTGGTCTCCTTGCTTACTTGGGCTGCGAAGTCTTCTTTCCCGTTGGTTCACGTTGCGAGACTGTGGACGTCATTTTCAGACCACTGGAGCGCAACGGACTGTCCGAGATCGAATGGTTGGTTGGCGAATTCAGCATCAGAGACGCTGACCGTGAGCTCGTTATTGTCGGAGCTCTGGATGATGAGATTGACGGTCGAACCAAGGAAAGACACGTCATGGACTGTACCGGACAGTTGCGCCGAGGCCGTTGCGCCATCTGACGTCATGCGAATGCGATCGGAACGGATGGCAATCGGCCCAGCGGGCGTCTTGAGGACGTTATGGCCGCCAATAAAGCGTGCCACGAACTCACTCGCAGGCCGGTTAAAGACATCGCGTGGCGGACCTGCCTGCTCAACCATGCCGTCGTTCATGACGATGATTTCGTCGGCAAGCGCCATTGCTTCATCCTGTGAGTGCGTCACGTGGATAAATGAAATGCCAAGTTCCCGCTGAAGGCGTTTAAGCTCGACCCGCATACGCAGCCGCAAAAAAGGATCGAGTGCGGACAACGGCTCGTCGAGCAAAAGAACGTTCGGCTCAGTGATCAGGGCGCGGGCAAGCGCAACCCTCTGTTGTTGCCCGCCCGAAAGCTGCGCTGGAAACCGCTCACCGTAGTCGGACATATCGACCAGCTCGAGCATTTGCATGGCCTTCGCCCGACGTGTTGTTCGATCGATACCGCGCATCTTCAGACTGAATGCAACATTGTCGGCAGCCGACAGGTGCGGAAAGAGCGCGTAGTTCTGAAACATCATTGCGGTGCCGCGCGCTGCCGGGGCAAGATCCGTGATGTTGAGAGAACCTAGAAGGATGTCGCCGGACGTGACGACCTCGTGTCCAGCGATCATCCGCAGCGTCGAAGACTTGCCACAGCCAGACGGACCTAGCAGACAGGCATAGACGGCATTCTCGAATTTATGATTGATTGAGCGCACGGCAATTGTGTCACCGTAAGCTTTGGTGACTGATACCAGCTCAAGAACCGTGGACTTATCCATGCACGCTTTGCGATCTCTTCCAATTCGTTAATCGCATACAAAGCAAACCCCGTGCCAAACATTCAATATATTGATTTTGATCTATTTTTCTCTTATTGTGACTTTGATTGATCCTCATTGATGATTAATCGCCAATCATGTTGCATGCAAAATACGCAGAGATTGCATACAATTTTTCGGGTAGAGTTGAGGCAGTCGCGACGACGCGGCACGCATCCGATTGGAGCCATCGAGATATGAGCGTGAGCCGGGGGAGAGAACAGCTACTGCCTGATACACAATCAGCGGCAGTGCAGGCGCTTCCCCCAGGCAAAGCCAGAGACATATGTGTTCAACTGCAACATGCCATTCTGCAGCATCGCTTGCTGCCCGGCGCAAAACTTTCCGAAGACGAGGTCGGCGAAATATTTGGTGCAGGACGTACGGTCGTTCGCACAGCCTTGCAGGCCTTGGCCCACTCCGAGCTTGTTACGATCGAACGCAATCGCGGCGCTTTTGTTGCTAAACCAGACAAGAGAGAAGCACACGAAGTCTTCGAGGCTCGAGCCCTGATCGAACCACGAATTGCGCGAATGGCAGCCGAGCGTTGCCGCAATTCAGATGCGCGACGTTTGCGGTCGCACATCAAGCATGAACACGAAGCCTTGGCCGCCGAAGATCTTGGAAGAGCACTCTCTCTCTCCGGTCAATTCCACATAGCGATTGCCGACATAGCAGATCATCTCGTGTTCGGCCGCATGATTAGATCTCTCATATCACGGTCATCACTGATCATCGCTCTTTATTGGAAGCGACTAGAGACAACCTGTGAAAGCCACTCACACGCAGCATTGATTGATGCTCTTGCGGCCAATGACAAAGAGGCCGCCGAGGAGATTATGAGAAGCCACATGGTCGATCTTCATTCTGCACTCGATCTCAAGACCCTCGAACCTCAGCAGGTGCCCCTGGCGCAGGCGTTGTTTGATAAAGAATGAGCCGGCAGCAATTGATCATCGCCAACGAAATCTACGAAGGCATCGCCAAAGTGCGATACGTCGAAACCCAGTCGGTTCATGAAGGCAACTCAGAGATATGACTGCGAACTTGCAAATCGTTGAGCATCCACTTGTGCAACACAAGCTCTCCTTGATGCGCGTCTCGTCAACACCGAGCAACGTCTTCCGCCAGCTCGTGAAGGAGGTTTCGCTCTTTCTCGGGTATGAGGTGTTAAGGGACCTCAAACTAACAACGATCACGATCGAGACACCTCTGCAGCAGATGGAAGCGCCTTGGCTTGCAGGCAAAAAACTCGTTCTCGTGCCTATTTTGAGAGCCGGTCAAGGTTTGCTTGACGGTATGCTGGAGCTTTCACCTTCAGCCCGTGTCGGTCACATCGGCCTTTATCGCGACCACGATACGTTGCAGCCGATCGAGTACTACCTGAAACTGCCTGAGGATGTTTCGGAACGCTCGGTGGTCCTTCTCGATCCCATGTTGGCAACAGGAAATTCGGCGAATGCAGCGATCGCGCGCCTGAAACAAGCAGGTGCCCAGGACATCCGGTTTCTGTGCTTGCTTGCAGCCCCTGAGGGGGTGCAGGCGATTCATGAGCAACACCCAGATGTTCGTATCTTCACGGCAGCGGTCGATGAGCGCCTGAATGAGAACGGCTATATCGTTCCGGGTCTCGGTGACGCTGGAGATCGGCTCTACGGAACCAAGTAAGACGGGGCTCAACTGGCTTACACCTATGGTGATTTGCCTAGCCTGCCGCTTCTGTGCCTATGGGATTTGACGCGAATGGTGAGCGTTCCCGTTCGAGATAGATGCCGTCGCCCGGCTTACCGTTGAGTTCGCCATTGCGCACGATAGGTTGTCCCCGAACAATTGTGGTTTCCGGCCAACCAACAACATGGATACCTTCATAGGGCGTGTAGTCGGCGCCATGATGCAGAATGTCTTGCGAGATCGTCACCTCTTTCTTTGCGTCCCAGATAGCAATGTCAGCGTCGGCGCCAACAGCAATCGTCCCCTTGCGAGGGTAGAGACCGTACATCTTGGCATGGTTCGTCGATGTAATTGCTACGAACTTATTGATATCAATACGCCCTTTGCTAACGCCTTCCGAAAAGAGAATTGGCAGTCGCGTCTCAACACCTGGAATACCATTTGGAACCCAGCGGAAGCTTGTTCGCCCTTTGGGAACGAGTTTGCCGGCCGTGTCGTTGTAGCGAAATGGACAATGATCCGATGAAAAGACATCAAACACACCGCGCCTAATCCCATCCCAGCATGCTTCCTGGCTAGCCTTGTCCCGCGGCGGTGGCGAGCAAACATACTTGGCACCTTCCATATTCAAACCGTCCAAGTCCTGTTCGGTCAGCACAAGGTATTGCGGACAGGTTTCGGCGTAGACCTTGAGACCTTTTGTTTGCGCGCGATGAATTTCTTCCATGGCTTCGCCATTGGAGACGTGCACAACCACAAGCGGCACATCTACCAGCTCAGCGAGTGAGATCGCCCGGTATGTCGCCTCCCGCTCAACAACTATGGGCCGTGAAGCCGCATGATAGAACGGAGCGACGTTACCAGCGCTTTCCAGTTTATCCGTCATGAAACGGATGGCATCGTAGTTTTCGGCATGAACCATTACGAGCGCACCAGTACGGCGTGCTGCCGACATAACCTCCAGTATTTCTCGATCATCGAGCTTTAGGTCGTCATAGGTCATGAAGATCTTGAATGATGTGTAGCCATCTTCCACGAGGGCTGGAAGATCCTGCCCAAGCAGCTGCTCCGTTGGATCGCTGATAATCATGTGGAAGCTGACGTCGACAAAACAGTTCCCATCTGCCAGCCCGTGATAGTCGGTGATGGCCTGCCGCATACTGCTGCCTTTCTCCTGGAGGCAAAACGGCATGATAGTCGTGTTCCCACCGAACGCTGCGGACCGCGTGGCCGATGCAAAATCATCTGCCATGACGATATCCGGCCCGCTCGGTTGTGAGACATGGACATGACTGTCGATTCCCCCGGGCAGGACGAGGCGGTCAGACGCATCGATCACGCCTGCGCCTTCCAAGCCATGACCTAACGAAGCAATTCTCCCATCCTTGATGCCCACATCACATCGGAAAACGTCAGAGGCGGTCACCACCGTCCCACCGGAAACTACAAGGTCATGTGTTGTCATTGTGCGATCCGTATTTGGACGAGATTGCTTCGACAGTAGAATGCCCGAGAGCGAAGTTCAAAGATTGCTCGTGTGAAAGATCATAAGCTTCGCGCATGAGGGACAAGAAGCTCAAAAAATGAGCTGCCGACGCTCTACGAATGGGTTGCGTTGCTCGTTTCTTGATCACACGACTCTGGCGAAGTCTCAGAGGTTCGGGCATCAACTCATCCGCACCAAGTACAATACCACACAGGTCCTGGGTGAGCGACACCTGCAAAAGGTGATTCTAGCAAATCAAGTTTGCTGGCCAATCAATGCAGCAAGATACATGGAGTGACGTGTCAATTGAGCATTCGCGGGCGACGAATTGAGCTCGCCACGATTGTGTGCCTTAGCGCTCAACGAAGGCTTTCTCAATGATGTACTCAGCCGGACGGTTGTTGGAACCTTCTGAAAAGCCACGCCCCTCCAAGATCGGTTTCATGTCGGCTAACAAGTCGGGGTTGCCGCACAACATGACCCGGTCCTCTGCCGCATCAAGCGGAGGAAGCCCAATGTCATCAAACAAGCGCCCGCCGGTGATCAAATCCGTGACACGACCACGATGCTCAAACGGCTCGCGCGTAACGGTTGGGTAGTAGATGAGTTTTTCACGTATCAACTCTCCGAGATACTCATCTTGGGGCAATTCCTCTGTGATGCGGTCAGCGTAGGCCAGCTCGGCAACAAAGCGGCAGCCGTGAACCAGAACGACTCGTTCGAAGCGCTCGTAGGTCTCGGGATCGCGTATGATGCTCATAAACGGCGCGAGACCCGTGCCGGTACTCAAGAGATAGAGGCGACGACCAGGCTGCAGGTTGTCGATGATCAAGGTACCAACCGGTTTCTTGCTAACCAAAACCGGATCACCAATCTGAATGTCCTGGAGGCGTGATGTGAGCGGTCCATCCGGAACTTTTATGGAAAACCACTCCAGCGCTTCGTCGTAGTTGGGGCTGACCATCGAATAGGCGCGCACCAGCGGCTTGCCCTCAACCTCGATACCCATCATGGCAAACTGACCGTTCTCGTAGCGGAAAGCCGGATTGCGCGTCGTTGTGAAACTAAACAGCGTATTCGTCCAATGCCGAACGTCGAGCACTGTCTCCTGATAGTATCCACTCATGTATCAATTCTCTCTTGTTGTTGTGATTGATCAACACCGCAGCTAGTCGCCGCCCAAAGGCAGGGCGTTGCAGTCTGGTGGAAACTGGAGATGTCCTAGACCTGGGCTGGCTCGTTTGATCCATAGACTTTGATCATTTTGTCGGGTGCGTTGAGCCACTCATCAGCGTCAGGCGGCGGTTCCTTCGACTCTGTAATGAGTGGCAGAACGGAAGCCATTTCTCGGTTGAGCTTCAGCCAATGGTCCAACCCGGGTTCCGTATCGGCTTTGATGGCGTCGGCCGGGCATTCCGGTTCACAGACACCGCAATCGATACAGACATCGGGATCGATTACGAGCATGTGCTCGCCCTCGTAGAAACATTCCACAGGACAAACATCGACACAGTCGGTGTACTTGCAACGCACGCAGGCTTCAGTGACGACGTATGTCATTGGCATCTCCGTCGATTGAACTGCCGGAGGGGTGCCACGGAGACGCGTTGGGCGTCGGTCAACAAATTGCCATCGGCGACCAAGTTTATTTTTTCACGTTTGGCAACTAATTGCTTTCGCCAACTGGCCGCCCCCCGGCAAGCTGTCAGAATGTTTGAAACCAACATGCCGAACGATGCAGCGCGCCCGCGTGAGATTGCCATCATTGAAGATGGCGAGGTGTTGCAAATCTTATGGCCGGATGACAATTGCGCATGCTTCACAGCCCTGCAGTTGTGGAAAAACTGTCCGTCTGCTGCCGGCCGTCGGCGGCGGATTGACGGAACGAATACACCGACAACTGCGAACTTGCGGCTGACATCGTTTCAATCGATTGGGCACTACGCAATCAACATCGCATTTAGCGACGGACATGACCGCGGTGTTTATCCCTGGTCGCTGCTCCAGTCGCTGGCTCGTCGCAAGCAGGTC
>JBCDBQ010000122.1:0-14372 GCA_039183375.1 Pseudomonadota bacterium | reverse complement strand
TGTGCGGCGCCTGTCAGACATTATGGCGGCCGAAGTCACCGGCGTTGATCTGTCGAAACCGCTAACGCCGAAACTGAAAAACGCGATCGTCGATGCCTTTCTTGAACATCATCTCCTAGCATTCAGAGATCAAGACCTGACGCCTGAACAACAGCACGCATTCACGCTGAACTTTGGCGAGATCGAAGAGCATGTTGCGCGGCTTGCCAGCGGTGAGAAGCTTCCACTCGTCCATGTGGTGAACAACCTTGATAAAGACGGGAACCCGACACCCCAGCCGCACAGCACCGGCAACTACTACTGGCATACGGACAAGTCCTATCACGATGTGCCGTCGCTCGCGACGCTGCTACATGCGATTGAGCTACCGCCGGACGGTGGTGATACGTTGTTCTGCAATACGTACATGGCATACCAGCAGCTAAGCCCAGACCAGCAGCAAGAACTTGATCAACTGCGGGCGATACACAGTTGGGAAGCCAGCCGCCGCAACACCAATAACAAGCCTGCAACCGAAGAACAGAAGCGAGAGCGCCCTCCGGTCAGTCATCCGGTGGTCCGCACGCATCCCGACACGGGTAAGAAGCTACTCTACATCGGCACACATACCTCGCACATCGAGGGCCGGCCTGAGCCGGAAGGCAAGCAATTGCTGGACGACCTGCTCATGCATGCGACGAAGGACGAGAATATCTATCGCCACAAGTGGCACCAGGGCGATCTGTGCATGTGGGATAACCGCTGCACAATGCATCGCGCCGATGCCAATTACGACATGGGCAAGCACCGCCGCATCCTGCATCGTACCGTGGTGCGCGGTACGAAACCTTACTAATGTAGCTTTACGTGTTCATGTTCTTCTTGGGTCCGATGTTGGCGCCAAGAGGTGCTGCCGAAGCGAAACAAAAGTGGACGCTAACACGCAAAAAAAGGAACCACATATGTCGGGTGCAGTCGAAGTTCGACCAACCGGAGCAGCGCTCGGCGCGGACATCGTAGGCGTCGACCTTCAGAACGGCATCAGTGATGATGCGTTCCAACGGATCTATAAAGCTTGGAACGATCATCTCGTGTTGCGCATTCGCGGTCAGAAACTAGATGACGAGGCTCTTGCGAACTTCTCCCAGCGCTTTGGTGCTTTGGACGATGCTCCGACGCGGCCCGTGGATGTCCCTTACCATCCATCCCGCAAAGAGATTACGGTCCTTTCGAATATCATTGAGGACGGCAAACCCATCGGCGGCCTTGGGAACTCTGAACTCGTGTGGCACCAGGACATGAGCTACAATGAGTTACCGCCAAAAGCGAGCTTGCTCTACGGCATCGAAACACCAGCTACGGGTGGCGATACGTCGTTCTACAATCTCTATGCCGCCTACGAAAGTCTTCCCAAAGACCTCAAATCACGGATTGCTGGGCTCTCTTGCAAACACGACGCGACACGAAACTCGGCAGGGGAGTTGCGTGCTGGCCTTGAGGAAAGTTACAGCAACGAGGACCGTCCCGGGGCGGTCCATCCGCTGGTCGTCAGTCATGGCGATACAGGGCGCACGGCACTTTACCTCGGACGCCGGCCCAACGCCTGGGTTGTCGGTCTTTCAGACAGCGACAGCGATAACCTGCTTGACGAACTTTGGGAACACATCGAGACCGGCGATCATCACTGGTCGCAGCAATGGCAGCCGGGCGACCTTGTGATCTGGGATAACCGATGCACCCTTCATCGCCGCGGACAGCTTGATCCCAGTCAACGGCGTTTAATGCATAGGACGCAGGTGCGCGATGCGGCAAGGCCGGTCGCAGCCTGAGTGCGCTAACCAAGGAGACGTTAGAGTCAAATCTCCGCTATGCCACCATTGCGCCGCGACCATTGAGGGGCATTGTCGGCAAACGCTTGGAGCTCGCTCATGACCGATGGTGGCAGTAGATTGCCGCGATTTGCGGCTGCAATAATATCGGCAAGCGTGACAAGCGAACTGATCTGCGGAGCACCTGGAAATATCTTGTAGTCCAGGATGACATAGATACCGACCACATCGGCTTCAGCATCCTCGAGTGCACGCTGAACTGACGTCTTCGTTCTCCCGTCTGTTGTGAGGTCGTCGAACAGCAATGTCCGGGTCCCAGGCTCAAATGTACCCTCAAACCGCGCCAGACGCCCGAACCCTTTGCCTTGCTTCATTGCGACGACAAGCGGCTTGCTCTTGCGGTCAGCAATCATCGCAGCAAACGGAACACCTGCAAGTTCGCATCCGGCAATCTGCTCATAGGCGTCAGGGCCGATCTGCTGGTCAATGATGTCGAGCGACAACTCGACCAATCGGCCTCGCGCTGCTGGTAGTGAGATCAGGCGCTTGATGTCGACGAACACCGGGCTTGCCCAGCCGGATGAGAAGAAGAATGGATCGCCGCTGGTGCGGGTGTAGACGATGCCGCTTTTTAGAAGCAACTCGGCGACTTCTGCTGCAGGAGTGACCGTCATGACCGCACCTCATCTTGCATGTTTGCCAGCTGCCAAAGGGCCCGCGCCAGGACCTCGCTGGCATCATAGAAGTCCGCCATTTCCATCGCCTCATGCGGGTTATGGCTGCCCTTGTCATTGCGCACAAAGATCATGGCCGATGGCACGCCTGCATTGGCAAAAACGGCAGAGTCATGCCCGGCCCCAGAGGGCAGAATCTCATGGTCAATCCTGGCAGCGTCCGCACTTGCTGTCAGCACATCGACGACCTTATCGCTCATCTTCGCTGGTTCGGTCTCAACCGGATCACCAAGTTCAAATGTCACACCGCGCTTAGATGCTAACTGATCGCATTCGTTTCGAACAAGGTTACCAAAGGACTCAAGTGTTTTGATATCCTGGCTTCTATACTCCAAAGCAAACGTGACCTCGCCTGGCACCCGTGACACCGCATGTTCGATCGGATTTGTTTCGACGACACCGGATGTGACCACGAGGTCCTCACCCCATTCCAAAAGAACGCGCCAGTGTTCATCGATGCGCATCAGCAGTTCGGCCATGGCAAGCACCGCATCGTGACGCAGCCATCGTGGCACCGCTCCTGAGTGGGCTGCCTCGCCGCGACATATGACACGGCGATGGCGAACGTTGCCTCGAATTCCGGTGACCAGTCCGACTGGTTTGTCACGCGCGATCAGTACTGGGCCTTGCTCGATATGAATTTCCATCCAGCTGTGGAACTCTTCGGGCTTACGGAGTAGATCTTGTGCATGGATACGAGCAATGTCGACGCCGCAGGCCGTCATTTGCTCTTCTAGCGTCATCCCGTTGTCACGATGCTGGCTCGCAAGATCGGCAAGGCTCAATTGGCCGAACATTGCACGCGAACCGAAATAGCATGGCCCGCCAAACCACGCACTTTCTTCGCCACGAAGCACCAGCAATTCCATCGGTCGCCTAGGGCCGCCGCGCGCCTGCGCGGACAGTAGTGCGAGCAAGCCGCCAATGACGCCCGCTGCGCCATCAAAGTTGCCGCCCTGCGGTACGCTATCGAGATGTGAGCCTGTGGCAACAACGGTCAAACCAGGCTCGGAGCCTGGCAGACGCACAATGAGGTTTTGCGCAGCATCCCATTGTGTTTCGAGGCCGGATTGTTGTGCGAACATCTCGATGACCGTCATGGCCTCGGTCTCACCAGGTCCATAAGTTTCGCGGCTGATGCCGACGCCATCGAACGACATCTCACGAAACTGATCGAAGAGTCCCTGAGCCAAGCTCTTCAGGTCATGTGTGATGAAGCTGTCAGAAGGTGTCGTTAATATTTGCGGCGCACTGTCATTCGCCATTTCAGCCTCCGGCAAAAACGAAACCGGCGCAGGTGAGGGCGCCGGTTGATGCTCAGGAAGCGATTGAACATAACCCAGACATGATTGTTGCACAAGCCCTGGTGATGACGCTTTACCATAACCATTGATCAGCGCTTAATTCACAATGAATGTTCGGAATGACCGCGAGGTTTCATACTTTGCTCTACATGGTTGAAATGGATCTACCTGATCGCTCTCGCGAGGCGGCCTGGCACGACTGGTACGCGAGCCATATTGGCAAACTGATTACCGTTGAAGGTTTCCACGCGTCCCAGAGATTTCTGTCGCAGACGACGACACCCTCTCCCTTTTTGGCAATCCATGATGTCGACGGCCCAGAGGTCTTCGAGAGCGCGAGCTACAAGGCTGTCGGTGGCCCCTCAGGAACCGGCGAGTGGCAGCCTCTCATGACCAACTGGTATCGGAACTTATTCGAAGGAATGGATCGTCTGCCTGAGCTTGCAATGGATCAGCATTTGATCGTGTTCGATGCAGGGGCGGCAGCGCCGGCCGAACACGCAGACAACGTGATCTGGCTATCTGTTGCCGGCCTTGATCGCTCGGCACAGCAACGCGGGATCCTGATCCTCGATGCGAACATTGATACGACCTCTTTTTCTGCGATCGACGGTGCTCGCATTTTCGCGCCAATCACTGGCAAGTTTCAGTGACTGCGATGGCCACCGAAGACTGCGATGTCATTGTAGTTGGCGGCGGAGGCGCCGGTATGGCAGCTGCCAGCCAGGCAGCTGAACTCGGTCGCAAGACGATCCTGTTGGAAAAGAACGCGCAACTAGGAGGCAGTACGGCCTGGTCGGTTGGATCAATTTCAGCAACGAACACGCGGCATCAACAGGCGGCTGGCATCGTTGATCATCCCGACGCTCATTTCGAAGACCTTGAGTTGTTCGCAGGCGCAAAGGCCAATCGCGACAATCGAGAACTACGCCGTATCCTTGTTGACAACACCACGGAGATGATGCGGTGGCTGGAGGGCGCGGGCCTCGTGTTCGTTGGGCCTCATCCGGAGCCACCGCACCGCGTTTCACGAATGCACAACGTTCTGCCGAATTCTCGCGCTTTCCCGGAAGTGCTCGGCCGCCACTGTCGCAAGGCCGGCGTCGACATTCGCCTGCATTGTGAAGCGGAAGAGCTGCTGGTCGAAATAGATCGCGTGGTTGGTGTTCTGGTGCGCGACGATGCCAAGCAGCAAACTAGGCTGCGGGCGCGAGGCGGTGTTATCCTGGCTGGTGGCGACTATAGTGCTGGAACGGAATTAAAGGCGGAGCTCGCCGGACCTGACGTTGCCGAATTGGAAGCCGTCAATCCAACGGCAACGGGCAAGGCGATACAGATTGCGCGCGACGTTGGTGCCGAAGTGATCAATGGCGATATTCTACGGGGTCCGATCATGCGGTTTGTGCCACCGCGTCGTGAAAGCTTGTTGCGGCGCCTGCCTCCGAACCGCACTTTGGCGCTGGCAATGCAATGGTCTTTCAAAAACCTGCCACAGTGGATCCAGCGTCCGTTTGCTATGAGCTTTCTCACGACCGCTCTTGGACCGGCGGTCGAGCTGTTCCAGGAAGGCGGCGTCCTAATCAACAAGCAAGGTAATCGGTTCTGCAATGAACTTGATCTGCCTGGCCATGCTGTTGCCAAGCAACCTGACAATGAAGCGTTCATAATTCTTGATGCAACGCTTGCCAAGAAATTCACAGGCTGGCCGTTCTTCATTTCGACTGCGCCCGGTGTGGCCTATGCCTACCTCGATGATTATCGACGCAACCGCAAGGACATCTTTTATCGTGGCAGTGATATTAACGACCTTGCCGCTGCGCTTCGTGTTCCATCGTCTAACCTAAGGTTTGCACTCTCTGAGGAAAGAGACGGGCGCAGCCCGCTCGGCCAAGGGCCTTACATCGCCCGCGGGCCCGTGAAGAGTTATGTTGTATTTACGGATGGAGGGCTCAAGGTCACCGACAAGCATGAAGTGACTGGCCCAGATGGCCTTCCCATTCACGGCCTTTATGCTGCGGGCTCGACAGGGCAAGGCGGACTCATTCTTGAAGGCCATGGTCATCATCTCGGCTGGGCATTCGTTTCCGGCCGTCTGGCAGGCCGCAATGCGGCGCTGAACATTGCAGCACAGAACGCGAGTTGAGGACACCGATGCGAAAAATCGAACTGGGTTGGTTTCTTCCGACAAACGGCGATACGCTGGACTACGGTCAGCCGTGGCAACATCCGCAATCGCACGAGATGTTCTCGCGCGTGATGGTGGCGGCTGAGAACGCGGGTTTCGAATACATCCTATTACCCGTTGCCTCGACATGTTGGGACGCCTGGATGAGCAGCGCATTCATGGTTCAACAAACCAAGTCCATCAAGATGCTGGTGGCGGCGCGACCGAGCTATGTCAATCCAGTACTTCTTGCAAAAATGATTGCGACTTTCGATCAGCTTTCCGGCGGACGCATTTCGATCAATCTCATCGCAGGTCAGAATGATGTCGAGAATGATGCCGAAGGCGTCGGGCTGGACAAAAGCGAACGCTACGAAGTGATGACCGAAGAGGTTGAAATCCTCAAAGCGATCTGGGGGTCGCGGGAACCGTGTCATTACAATGGAAAGCACTATCAACTGAATGGCGCCACGATCGGCCCTGAGATCTATCAGAAGCCATTTCCAAAGTTTTATCTTGGTGGTGGTTCGCAACAAGCGTGGGAGCTTTCGGCCAAGCACTCCGACGTGCATTTGTTCTGGGGCGATACTGTTGATGCCGTCAAGGCGAACATGGCCACGATCCGGGACATGGCTGGGCAGCATGGACGTGCCGACGAGATCGGTTTCGGAATGCGATTGCAAATCATCTGCCGGGAAACCGAAGAAGAGGCTTGGGACGTCGCACGCGGCTTAATTGCGACTGTCACGGACGACCGCAAAGAATACATCCGCACCCAGTTTGCCAAGTCGGAGGCCAATCAGCGCGTGCAACAGCTAGCGCGCGAGTACGGTGAATTGATTGCGCCGCACATGTGGACCGGCCTGACCGTTGCGCGGCCGGGTGCCGGCATCGTTATTGTCGGCACTCCCGAACAATGCGCATCCACATTGCAGAACTACATTGATATCGGATGTCATTCGTTCTGTTTGTCCGGCTACCTACACGACGAAGAAGCCGAGCGCTTCGGTCGCTGGGTCCGACCCATTCTCGTCGAGAACAATCCAGGTCGATTAGACCCACTCTAGCGATAAAGCGCACCAGCCAAGGAACTCATCTTTGTCGTTCTTCGAACCCTTTAAAGTGCGCAATTTTCGTTACCAGTGGCCAGCGGATTTAGCGACGTCGTGGGCGTTCGAGATGGAGACGTTGGTGCTCGGTTGGTACATCTATACTGAGACCGACTCCGTACTCCTATTGACCATATTCGGTTCGCTGCTGTTCATCGGCACGCTGTTATCTCCATTGATGGGCGTCGTTGCCGATCGCATCGGGCTGCGCAATCTTATCTGCATTATGCGGGCGATCTATGCGGCTTTGGCAACGGCCATGGTCGTTACGATCTACCTCGATGCACTCACGCCGACGATTGCTTTGATGATTGCTTTTGTGGTTGGCCTAGTCCGGCCTTCTGACATGGGCATGCGCTCGGCATTGGTGGCTGCGATTATGCCGCCGCGACTACTTGTTGGTGCCATGAGCATTGCCCGCACAACAATGGACTCGGCCCGGATCTTCGGTGCCCTGGCCGGCGCAGGCCTCTTTGCTACGATTGGCATCGGTGCAACATACATCGTTATCGCGGCGTTCTACTGGCTGGGGCTGTTTCTCAGTTGGTGCGTCTCGAAGACCGAGCGCGACAGCAACGTTCAAGACGCAGAATCAAAACCGTCACCTTGGCGCGACCTCAAACAAGGCTTTGCGTACATCTGGGCGGCCCCGCATCTGCAGGCTGGAATGTGGCTTGCCGTGCTAGTCAACCTAACTGCCTTTCCACTTACGATCGGGCTTCTGCCCTACGTCGCGAAAGACATCTATGGGACGGGTGAAACAGGCTTGGGCTATTTGCTTGCCAGTTTCTCGGTCGGTGCGCTCATTGCCTCTTTGCTACTCGGCGTGGTTGGGCAGAGAGCGCAATCCGCTCGAATGATGTTGATCTTCTCAGTGGCTTGGCATGCGTTGCTTTGGGCGTTCTGTTTCACCAATGATCAGCTCGGCGGCATGGCACTTCTCCTGCTGGCGGGCTTCGCTCAAAGCATGAGCATGGTACCACTGACCATCATGTTGCTGCGGTCTTCAGATGCTGCCTTCCGTGGCCGTGTCATGGGAATTCGCATGCTAGCTATTTACACATTGCCGATCGGGCTGGTGGTTTCAGGGACATTGATCGAGGCTGTGGGTTTCCGCCATGCTATGTCGCTCTACATGATCACCGGAATTGTGCTGACGGTGTTTATTGGCCTGCGGTGGTACCGCGACCTGTGGCCTGCTGCAGCCATCGGCAATGCGCGATGAGATCTTTCAGGTCCTATTGGGAGAATGAACATGGCAGAGAGCAAGACGCCCACACGCTTCTTGGAGCGCGACATCACCTTTGCAAATGGTGTCCGAGGCGAGAATATTGAGATACCGACGGCTTCCCCTCTCAACTACCATCAGGTGATTTCCGCTGCCTCTGACATGCCAAAGATAGCAGTGGACGGAAAGCTCTTCCTGCCGACGGACGATACAAAGGTTGCATCAGGTCCTCTGCCCTTGATCATTATCTGTCCCGGAAGCTTGGGCGTCGCGCCATCACATCTCGCACATGCGGAAACCCTCAACGCCCTGGGGTTCGCAACATTTGTGTTGGATAGCTTCGGCGCACGCGGTGTGACGTCAACAGTCGCCAAGCAAACCCAGTTTTCATTCGCAGCTTCGGCCTACGATGTACTGGCAGCCTGGAGCCTTCTCGCGTCACGGCCTGAAATCGATGAGACAAAGATTGGTGCGCAAGGGCACAGCCGGGGCGG
Organism: Pseudomonadota bacterium; assembly: GCA_039183375.1. Lineage (GTDB taxonomy): Bacteria > Pseudomonadota > Alphaproteobacteria > Rhizobiales > Hyphomicrobiaceae > Tectiglobus. The sequence goes on along the minus strand of JBCDBQ010000122.1, from coordinate 5,531 downwards.
CTCAGCCGTGCTCACGGCCGCGACGCGCAAGTTTGCCGATGCTGTGGTCGGTGAAGGACGCGGACTATGCGCCATTCTCCCGGCCTAACCTTGGAGTGGTCATCAGTTCCTCTCGCCTACTGTTGGCGATACCGAAGTTCGCGTCCTTATGGGCGACGCCGATGAATGGTGCTCGCCGATGCAAGTGCAGGGGCACCTGCAAGCCATCCGCATATCGGGTGGCACCACAAGCATGCGCCTGTTCAAAGGTGCGCACCACAGCTTCGATCGCGGCAGTGACGTAATCCATATTGCCGAGGCCTCGGTCTCACCGGCTGCGCCAACCACCTACCTGTCTGATGATGGCGCAATGATCCATCCGCTTGAAGACAACGCCAATTCGGAGCTCGTTGACCGCGATGTGATGGTTTATGCGCTCAAGGCCGGTTATGGAAACTCGGGTGCGCACTTAGGCAGCGGTCCAGGGGAAGCGGATGCCTTTCGTGAGGATATGATCACCTTCTGGCAGAGGGTTATGACCTAACGGTTGACAGCGTTGCCCGCCCAACTATTCTGCCTGCAGATTGATTGACTTTTGGGTGACGTGGTGTGAAGCGGATCATGGTTATTGGCGGATCTGGATCCGGTAAGAGCACGCTCGCCCAAGGCATAGGCGCGATCACTGGCTTACCCGTCATCCACATTGATAAGATTTACTGGAAGGCTGGCTGGGTGTCGCGAGAGGCAACAGATACACAGCGCATGGTGGTCGACACGGCGCAGGCAGAAGCATGGGTGCTCGACGGCAACAATTCCAGCACCTTCAACCAGCGTGCCGACCGCGCAGACGCCATCATCTTTCTCGATCTCCCGACGTGGCTCAGGTTCTCAAGAGTTGTCTGGCGCGCTGTTGCGTACTACGGGCGCTCACGCCCGGACATGACTGAAGGCTGCACAGAACGATTGGACTACAACTTCCTGAAATGGGTGTTGGGCTATCGCACAAATGGCGGTCGGATCAGAGCGCTTGCGCTGATCGAGACTTACGCATCAAGAGCCCGTATCCACCACCTGCGCTCGAGACGCGAAGTGGATGAGTTCCTAACTGCCCTGCAAGCGGAGTTTCAGCGCGGCCACGAACCTTGAAGCCAACTGCTGGCGTGTCGCCTCGCGCAGTCGCACATCACCGAGCCATCTCTTCCCGGTTCCGCCCCGTGACCACCAGAATTATTCCACCCAGCAGCGAGACCAGGAGACCCAGCGCCGCCTGCAAGTGCGAGTACGGTGCCGAGACGTAATGCGGTGCAAAACATCAACTTCGTCACCAACCTTTGCGCTCTGGAGGTTGAGCTTGGTGTAGTGCGCCCAAACTTCGGCTAGGCCCTCGTCAGTTTGAAATTCAACCTTTGCTCGCGGTTTGCGGCGCACCTCTTCACCCGCGGCTGACAGCGCATCCAGATTGCGACACTTCTCTCGCTGCCAATTACAGCGGCCGAGCAGACACACGCGCTTCTCGCAGACGTATCCGATTTCAACAACGGTTGCGCGCGTCGGCGTGGTCGTGAATTCATCGAAGATCAGCAGTCCCGGCATGATCAAGCCCGCGACAGCCAGCAACCAGCCGAGATTGCGGATCATGAGATATGCGATTGTCTTGAACACTCAGAGCTCCGTAGATCTGTTCTGTTACTGTCATTTACAGACTTAGGTACAACAGTAATGGCCTAGGCCGCTTCATCACATGGGCTATCGAGTAGGGCTACGTGCAATGTTAGGCTAAAAGACAATCAGGTGGTCAGAGCATGCCTATAGGTTATGGCCAACCTAATAACAATTGTTAGGGGAGAAACGTCATGCTCGGACGGCAGGTGTTTATGGAAAGCCTCGTTGCGCACCAGGTTGAGCGCATTTTTGGCAATCCCGGCACGACAGAAAGCCCTTTGTTGCAGAGCTTGGCCGCGTATCCATCGATCCAATACGTCACGACTTTGCAGGAAAGCATCGCACTGTGCGCGGCCAGTTACTACGCCCAGACGACGGGCAAAACTGGTGTCGTCAGCCTGCATGTGGCACCGGGTCTCGGCAACGCAATCGGGATGATGTATGGCGCGCTCCGGGCCAATTCCCCGATGATTGTCACTGCTGGCCAGCAGGACACACGCCTTCGGCTCAACAACCCTGTGCTGGGTCATGACCTGGTCGCCATGGCCGAACCCGTCACGAAATGGAGCGTGCAAGTCGAGCGCGGCGATGAGATGGGACCGATCCTGAGGCGTGCCTTCAAAGTCGCACATGATCCGCCGGCCGGACCGGTCTTTGTGGCCCTACCGATCGATGTCATGGAGCACGACACCGAGTTTGGGCCAGCCACGATGGCAGATCTTCATCGCGCACCGCCGCCATCAATGGACGGCATCAATGCCATTGCCGAAAAGCTACTGGCAGCGCAGCGGCCTGTTATTGTGGCTGGCGATGACGTCGCGCGTGCAGGCGCCAACGACGCGTTAGTCGGTTTAGCCGAGTTGCTGGGCGCATCCGTATGGACCGAAGGCCTCAAGCTCCTCAACTCTTTTCCGACGTCGCATCCATCAGCGCGGCTTGGCCTGCCACTTGATGCAGTCGGGATTGCCAAGGCCTTCGGCGATAGCGATGCCGCGCTTTTGGTCGGCGGGCCATTCTTCGAGGATGTTTGGTACGCACCGGGTAGTCGGTTTCCAGCCGGCGCCAGCGTGATGCATATCGAGGCATCGCCCGAGCAACTTGCATTCGCAGTCGCTCCCGATATCGGCATTGTGGGCGAGATTGATAGCTCGTTAGTGCACCTTTGCAGTGCTGTCGAGGAGGCTGCTGACGCGACTTATTTGGCCGCCGCGGCAGAACGCAATGCAGCTTTGCGACAACGCAAAGATGCCGAAGTGGCTGCGCAAAAAACCCGTCTTGAGAAAGCCTGGGATCGGGATCCGATCTCGATGCCGCGCGTAATGGCAGAAATCAACTCGGCCTTGCCGAAGGATGCCATCATTGTCGATGAGACCATTACGGCCAGCATCGACTTAGCAAAGACAATTCAGTTTGAGCGGCCCGGTGACTATTATGGCGCCCGCGGTGGTGGCATCGGTCAAGGTATTGCAGGCGCTCTCGGTGTTGCCGTCGGGGAACCGAACCGAACCGTCATCTGCATGTCGGGCGATGGCTCTGCGATGTATGCCATCCAAGCACTGTGGACGGCTACGCATATCGAGCTGCCAATCCTGTTCATCATCCTGGCCAACCGCGAATATCGCATTCTGAAACATAACGTGGATGTTTACCGGCAACGATTTGGGATCACATCACAAGAGCCCTATGCCCACATGGACCTTGGCTTGCCGCAGCTGGGTTTCGTCGAAATGGCAGCGGGTATGGGTGTGGCTGGCACACGCGTCACACAAGCCGATGAGATTGGGGCCGCGATGCAAACCGCTCTACAGACTGGCCGTCCCCATCTGATCGAAATTCAAATTGAAGCCAAGCGGTAAGCCCAGTGGACGATTGAAACTGCCACGCATTCCTGGAACAACGTTGTCAACTTCTTCATCATCCGTCCAATCGGCGAAACCGACGCCGCTATTTTCGATCCCCGATTATCGACGTGGATGGTTCTATGGCATGCTGACAGGTGTCGCGCGCTGGCTCGAGTTCCTGGCACTCGGCATCTTCGCTTACCAGCTGACGGAGTCGCCGCCGCTTGTCGCTCTGCTCGGTATCTTGCGCCTCCTTCCCTATTTCACGCTGGGTTATCTCGTTGGCTCGGTTACAGACAAAATCGATCGCAAACGCTGGTTGCTCATAGCGCTTATTTTAATGGCTGCCATTTCAGCGGCGATGGCCTATCTCGCTGCATCCGGAGAGGCGACCTATACGACCATTGTGGTTGCAACACTCGCAACAGGAATCTTCTGGCTCACTGACATGCCATTTCGTCGGCGGTTTATGCTAGATGCCGTTGGCTCTGAGCGCGCCGGACGCGCGATGGGATTCGATAACATCACCAACTATGCCACGCGCGGACTGGGGCCTTTGATCGGTGGTGTCGTCTTTCAGTTCTTCGGGCCGGTGGGTGTCTTCAGTGTCAACCTTGGCGTCTATCTCTTATGCTTTATCGTGGCGCTCGGCTTTCAACGCCAGCAACCCGCGAGGGCTGCAGCAGATGTTGCGAGCGCGCAGAAGGAGCCGAGCGCCCGATCTGTTTCGCAGAGCTCCTTGCTGAACGACACTCGGTTCTGCATCATACTCGCCGTTACTGTCCTCTATAACTTGTTCTGCATTCCATTCGTTGCAATGCTTCCGGTGTTTGCACAAAAGGACTTTGGTCTCCAACCAGCAGCGGTCGGGACACTTGCTGCATTTGAAGGTGTTGGAGGGTTTATTGGCTCGATAGCCGTCGGCCTTCTTATTCGACCGCCAGCGTTCTTCATTGTCTACTTTTGCGGACCGTTGATCTATCTCTGCGCGGTTCTCGCGCTTTCATTCGCTTTGACGCCCGGCTTTACTCTTGTCGCGCTGATTGTTCTCAGTTTCGGCGGTGCCTGCTTCTCAGCAACGCAGTACACGCTTATCTACACAACGTCAGCGCCCGAGCTCCGGGGGCGCGCGTTTGGATTTCTCTCCATGGCCATTGGCTGCGGAACACTGGGACTGTGGAATGCAGGGTACTTGTTCAACACTTTCCCATCTGCCACCGCAATGCAGATCATGGCCCTGGAAGGCTTGGTCCCGATGCTGCTGCTGGCAGTTTATGCTGCAGTCAGACGCTAGAGGCTATGAGCGGGAAATTGCTCTTGTTCTCTGACAGTCCAGTCAGGCGGGAGCTATCTCTTGAGGCCAATGCTCTCGAGTATAGTGCTCCAATGAGGAAGACCAAACGGGCCTTTGAGTTCCACCTCATTGGTCACAAACGTGAGGCCTTGTCGGCGAATTGGATGTCCGTTGCCACCAAAGGGCCCATCCTTGGGTACCAACTTCACGGGCGCTGTTTTGTCCGCAGCGTCGGCGCCATGCGGCGTGTCATTTAGGGTCATCAGGTGTGTCTCGTCGATCCGGTTAACAAGTTGCGCTGCATCAGTGCAAATTGTATGCCTGACAACTAAAGGGACCTAATTCGCCACTCCTCTGCGGGTCGACGCCGATCAAAATAGAGTAAAGTAGGTATTAATTCCGGCACGTAGCCCTTGTTGCCTGGCAAAAGCTCTTCCGATTTCGATATCACGGCTCCGGGGTAGAGATCGTTTCTTAATCCCATCGATAACGACCAATGTCGAAGACTGACAAGACTTCATCTTCGCGCGCATTTTCACGTTTCAAACGCCCTGCCATTGCGACCGCGTAAGGTGCGACCGCGACGAGCTCTTCCATAATCTCGTCTGGCAAACTGAGCCCCATTTGCAGCGCTGCGTTCTCTGCACGGGCCCGCAGGTCAGCCGGCACGTGACTGGTATCGGGTATCCAAGGCTGGGGATCGATAGGTGCTGGTGGATCGCCAGTTTTCAAATTCGGTCGCTGCCGATACCAGC
>JBCDBQ010000121.1:0-14377 GCA_039183375.1 Pseudomonadota bacterium | reverse complement strand
TCTGTTGGTGAGTTACCCCATGCCATTGCGCGATCTCCTTGTGATCAAGGCAACAAAAAACCCGGTTCTTTGAAGCCCGCGAAAATGCCGAGCAGTCAGAACCAGGTCCGCGCACGGCCTTTTAGCGAGTTGTTTAACGTGGCTGCAAGCCGGCCGGCCAAATCACCACGAGCCTTGTTTCTAATCTCAATGGCTGTCTGCCGTCAAGCTTCACACGGGCGAAGTGACGGGATTGGCCAATGGTCTTTTGTGAGAAACTTGCAGACTTGCCAGCACAACCTACCGAAAAGTGCTAGATGACTGGCAGTGATAGCGAATCGGTCTTTGCCTTGAACAATCGGGGTCAATTGGAAATGGAAAGCGGGAACGGCATTCTGCCAGCACAGGCCCTCAAGGCTCTGATAGAGCAGGGCAAGATTGCGCTTGCTGAACCTCTCGGCGCCAAGCAGTTGCAGCCGGCAAGCCTTGATCTCAGATTGGGAACATCCGCGTTTCGGGTGCGCGCCAGTTTCCTTCCGGGCCCTGGGATTGAGGTGCAAGAGCGCATTGATGCTCTCGCGCTGCACAAGATTGATCTGACCGACGGTGCGGTTCTGGAGACGGGCTGCGTTTACATTGTCCCATTGCTCGAAAGCCTTGACCTGCCGGAACACATTGCTGCGGCGACAAATCCAAAGAGTTCGACCGGGCGGCTTGATGTTTTTACGCGTGTGATTGCAGACGGCGTCAACGCCTTCGATCAGATCCCCGACGGCTATTCAGGGCCGCTCTACGCCGAGATCTGTCCGCAGACATTTCCGATCATTGTGCGCACCGGCTCGACACTAAGCCAGATCCGCTTTCGCGTCGGCCAGCCGACGGAGAATGATGAGCAACTGCGCGAACTTCACGCGCGCAACACACTGATTGCCGGAGGAACTGCAACCGATATCCAGAATGGTATTGCCTTGTCAGTTGATCTCTCCGACGAACTTGCAACGACATCCGGTGGGCTCGTTGGCTATCGCGCCAAGCGTAATACCGGACTGGTCGATGTTGATGCCCCGCAGTCCTGTGCCATCTCGGATTATTGGGAGCCAATCCAGCAAGGCAATTCATCCGGCCTCGTTCTCGACCCGGATCAGTTTTACATTCTGGCATCAAAAGAGGCAGTGCATGTTCCGCCAACGCATGCTGCCGAGATGGTGCCGTTCAACCCCCTTGTTGGGGAGTTCCGTGTCCACTACGCCGGTTTCATGGATCCTGGCTTTGGCCACGCGCCTGCCGGCGGCGCAGGAGCCCGCGTGGTTCTCGAAGTGCGCAGTCACAAAGTGCCATTCGTTCTTGAGGACGGGCAGATCGTGGGTCGGTTGATCTACGAGCGTATGACCGAGCTGCCGGAAAAACTTTATGGTGACGACCTCGGCAGCCACTACCAGGCGCAAGGACTTAAGCTATCAAAGCACTTTTTCTGAGGTCGGCCTAATCGGGACAGCGAACGTTGATTGTCACTTTGGTCGTGTTGTTCGCCTCATTCTCTTCAGCAAAGACGTTCACCGGGTCAACTGTAAGCTCAATATCGACGGGACCGTTGACCTTGATTGGTCCGCTTGTCTTAATCTTCGCTTCCACCACAACGACTTCGCCCGGGCGCATAGAGTTGACGAACCGGTCGTCTCCGCGGAGGCCGTTGATGGCCTGAGAACGCGTTTGAAGCATGACTTTGGTCGTGAAGATCTGACCACGCCCTTGCCCGATGTTCTTGACATTGACGGATCCAACTATGAGCGGCTTCGAGCCGTCACAACTGCCGCTGTGACGCAAGTCAGACCCAGCAACAATGAGATCTGGCAGATCACGGGCCTGAGCCGCTACGGCACTCACACCAGAGATCAAGGCAAACAGGACGCAGCTACTCGCAAGTCTTTTCAAGCGAAATAACCCTCGATCATACGCTCGTAGATTTCGGTGAGGCGGTGCAAATCCCTGACCTCCACATGTTCGTCGATCTGATGGATCGTTTTGTTGACGAGGCCGAACTCGACCACAGGACAATAGGCCTGGATGAAACGCGCGTCCGACGTTCCACCATTAGTGCTCAGCTCCGGCACCCGCCCGGTTACTTCTTTGACAGCGCCAACCATGCACTCGACGAGTGGCCCGGGTTTGGTCAGGAAGACGTCACCGGTGCCGTGAAACGACACCGAGATTTTTGCATCCGCAGCTTCCGCTTCAGCCGCGCATCGCTCCCTGAGCCATGCTTCAATTTTGGTTCGCGACCAGTGATCGTTGTAGCGCACATTGAAGGTTGCATGCGCTTCCTCGGGGATGACGTTCGCGGCCGTGTTGGGAACCGATATGATCGTCGTCTCAAGGTTTGAGGCCTGGAAGTCCTTGCTGCCCTCGTCGAGCGGAGTATTTGCGAGGCGATCCAGAATGCGCGCGAGCTTGGGTATCGGGTTGTCAGCCTTTTGCGGATAAGCCACATGCCCCTGCTTGCCGTGCACAACCAGCTTGCCGGTTAGGCTGCCGCGTCGCCCGATCTTGATCATATCGCCGAGCTGCTCCGGATTGCTCGGCTCACCGACGATACAAGCATCGATACGCTCTTCGCGGTCTTTCATCCACTCCAGGACCTTGACCGTGCCGTTGACCGATGGTCCTTCTTCGTCGCCGGTAATGAGAAGGGAAATCGAGCCTCGCAATCCCCCTTTTTTCTCAATCGTGCGAATGGCTGCTGCAATAAAGCAAGCGACATCACCCTTCATGTCCACTGCACCGCGCCCGTAGAGGAAACCATTGTGGATCTCTCCGCCAAATGGCGGATAAGTCCAATCACTTTCCTTGCCTGGTGGCACGACATCCGTATGGCCGGCAAAGCACAGATTTGGTCCCTGCATACCGAACCTCGCATAAAGGTTCTCCACGTCGGGTGTGTCGACGTCAGAAAACGTCATGCGGTGAACTTCAAAGCCGTGGGGCTCAAGCACATTCTGCAGCAATGACAAGGCACCGGCCTCTTTCGGCGTGACGGAGGGGCAGCGAATAAGCGCTTGTGTCAATGATACGGGATCGTGCGCGTCCATGGTCTCTCGCCTGTCAGTGAAACGTCAGTTCGATCAAGGTGACCGAGATAGAGACATACTATGATGCAACGCGCAAAGCTACATTGTCGACCAGTACAACGGACGACTCACCGGTGCAGTGACGATGCCGATGAGATGCCCAATGCTGCACTGTCCCTGGGATGCTCTAGGCTTGGTTGGCCGGTTCCTTGGTATGCGCCGCCGCCGTGTTAGCTGGCGAATGTGAACCGTTTTTCACCTCATCGGCCTGGATCATATCGATCTTCTGCCAGACCTTCGCCCCGAGGTTTGCCGTGACCTGCTCAATTTCCGTAATCGTACTGATCACAAGGCTGTCGCTAGAGCTTTGTGCATAGAGCGTCGCCACCTTGGCCGTTAGCGAGTACATCTCAGAACAGTAGTCGAGATAACGGATGAGTTCGAACGGAGTCATCGTTCGCGATGGAGAGGATTTCGTTCGGTTTGATCGACGCAACGTTGTGCTCGGATCTTTGGTGAGCTGATGCATGTCAATGACATGTACGATCGTTCGCAATTCATGCAGATGGCCAACGGCCTGGTGGCGCTTCCATCGAGTTTCCAAGGTGGTCAGGAAGAATATCGCAGCACCCATCAAGACAATAATGTTGATCAGTGCCTCGATGCCCTGCAAGACGCCAAACAGATTCTCAGTGCTGTTTTTGTAATCGATGATCGTCCCGACGTAGGCGATCGCTCCAATACCGACAAATATAACAGTAGCGGTACCAATTCTGAGTAACTCATTTGGCTTTGTGAGTGCCCGTGCACGATCACGTGTTTCACGCGCGACCTGCTCCAACTCTTTGCAGACTTTAGCGAGGCCGGCCTCTGGAAATCGCTCAGAAATTCGTAGATGAAGTGTCTCCAGAGTCTGTACAATTTTGTCGGGGTCTAAGGTTCTATAGCTCATAACATTGATGTGAGGATGAAAGGGCGTATCGTCAAGCCAGATTAACCTGTGGACGTGAAATTATTCTCAGGTTTTTGGGTGCTCCAGTCGAAGGCCTGACGCCCATTTCAGACGCATGCACGTGGCGCCAGAATAGCACTGCCATCCTTACCGAATACGCCTTCAATCTCTTCGAGTTTGCCATTGGCATGGCGCAGAACCGCGGACGCCTTGGCGCCCTTGATCTCACCTGCCGTCAGATGATCATAATCTGCATCACCGGCGCGGGACTGATCATCAAGATCCATCCAGTATGTCAGTGAGCGCCCGACGATGAAATCTCGAAATACGAGGCGGGCTGTCTGGCCACCTTCGGCCGCGTTCTCAATCCTTGCGACTTTCGCGATTGAGAATCTGTTTGCTGGCGGCGGTTCATAAATATCATCGATGTAGACCCCTCCGACCGAGCTCGTCATGTCTATGTCCAGGGTCTGCAATTCGAATTTTTCCCCAGAGACAAACGCAACGCTGAACACATCTGGTGAGGATTCCTGATACTTGACGTCAACGCGTGGTCCGCAAGCAAAGGCGGGCAGGTTGGCAGCAACTATCGCGACGAGCACAACGCCGCAAAAGACGGCCAAGCTTGCAGTCCTGCCCCTTGCAATCATTGGAGTTTGAACCCCTCCTTTGTCAGCATCGTCACATTCAACAGTCCACCACGACCCTCGTTGTTGGCCTTCGAAATCAGAAATACTTTCACATTGGCGTTGCCCCCGGCCCAGGTGGTCGTCAGCAGATCGCCTTCCGGTACGTCTTTGCTTGCCGGCTCTTTGCCCGCGAGCACACCCATATTCCTTGTGAAAGCCTTGGCATCATTTTGCTCATCAAGAATAAGCATGCATGACGTGGCGTTGCCATTCCCGAGTCCCGGAAATGTGTCTTTCATCTTGCTCGTCATTGCGGACTGCACGACAGCCACGCGAAACAGACGTTCACCGACCTGGGCATCCCAACCCTCAAGCACGCTTGGCTTTTCAATGGTGGTGAACTGTTTGAGTTCTTCCCCTTTGATCGCGCGCCATGCGAGTTTGCGGGCCATATCGCGGATGTTGGCCAGGTTCGGAACCTGCGAGTAGCAGATGCGATTAAAAACGAAAACGGGGTCCGTGTCTTCGCCGGCTGCCTTGATCGACTGCGGTGAAGCCAGCATTCCGATCAATGCCAGACAAAAAGCAAACAAAGTGAGTGTCGCGCGTCCCATGCGTGTTCTTCATCCCGTCCATTGTCGTGCCGCAGTCTGCGACGCTATTTTCGTGCAGTGCCATCATCATGACGGAGCCGAACAGGTTTGCAAAGATTTTTGCTGGAGGGGTTGCACGAGATCACACTCGGCTAGCGTCTATCAAATGCGATAGGTCACGGTCGCTCGCTCATCGATGCGTTTGTCCGCGCGTCGACTGGTTGGGGTGGCCTGGTTAAGGAACAGCTGGACAAGGGGAGACGCTCTTAACCAGGCCAATGCGGGTAGCTGCAACCGGGACTGCATTGCAACTGTCAGCATAGTGAATATATATTATTAACGAAAAGTAAACAAGTATGCTTTTGCTGCAGATTAGTCTCAGCAGACCACCTGAGGCATTTCCGAGTGCTCAGTCGCGCTCAAGGATCCGCACGACACCGTCCCACATGGCAGTGACGATTTCTGTTGCAGGAAGTGCCTCTGACAAGCCGGCTGACTGGCCGGCCCAGGCCTGCATCCTGTCAATATCGTTGTCTTTGGACGCTTGGCCACGCATCGCCCCTGTCAGGCCGCGCTGCACCGGATAGGGCGCCGGTTCCGGGGTATTCTCCGAACTAGCCGCTTCGACATAAGCGGTTTTGATACTTCGCCCCAAGCGGCCAGAGAAAGCGCGGGTCGCAATGGTGCCTTCGGGCGTTGCCTGCCCGATGGCGTCAGCCCAGGCAGATGGCAGACTTGCCTCGGGCGAACGCAGCAACCCAGTTCCTACCTGGACGGCTGATGCGCCAAGCACAAAGGCGGCGGCTGCGCCGCGCGCGTCTCCAATACCACCCGTTGCAACAACCGGAACGTCGACGGCATCGACAATCGCCGGTAGCAACGAGAAGAGCCCGACAAGATCAATGCCAGCCTTTCCGGCATCGAATGCGCCACGATGGCCACCGGCTTCCATGCCTTGTGCGACAACGACATCTGCCCCCGCCGCAACCGCCTCTCTCGCTTCCGCCACCGTTGTCGCGGTCGCCCACCATTTGATATTGCGCTCTTTCATTTGAGCGACGAAGGCTTCGGGATAAATCCCCATAATCGACGAGATCACAGGTGGCCCTGCATTCAGCATGGCCTGGCATTGCGCCTCAAAATCCAATGGTCCGGCATCTCCGGCATCGGCCGCAACTTCGGGGCCCCACTGGCCCAGAAACGCTCGAACATCTGCTTCGGCATCAGCGTGGCGCTCGGGTTCAGGATCCGGGATCCACAAGTTGAGCTGAAATCCGCCATTGGTGTTTGCTCGGACTTCGGACGCCCAAGCGGCAATTGCATCTGGCTGCATCAGCAGGGTACCACAAGCGCCCATTCCACCGGCGTTAGCGACTGCAATTGCAAGCGACGCAGGACAGGCGCCCGCCATCGGTGCCATCAGTACGGGAATTTGAATCTCGTAGTCCTGGCAGAATGCGCGTGCGCTCTCGAGTGCAGGATGCGGCATCATCATGTTCTCCAACATTCGGCAGTTTGATGGACGCCAGACGGCGCCACGATCAGATGTCTTGATGGACATGTCGACACGACATGTTAGAGCCGCTGCATCTGCTCTTTCAACCGGTTTGCTCGGATGGCGGGACGCTTAAAAGCCAAATGATCAACCAAAGTGTTCGGCGATGGCCCGTTTGGCTGCCGGGCGTTCAGCAACGCGATCTCTATGCTCAGCCACCCTCGGGAGTTGGGCCTTCGGTTCGATGCCATCGCCTTCCAACCAGTGCGCGACGGTGTAAAGATAGGCATCACAAATTGAAAACTTTTCGCCGAGAACCCACGGCCCCTTCAGCATGTCATCTTCAATCAGCTGAAAGGCTGCGAGCACGGTTTCAGGGACCTTGCGGGTCATCTCAGCAATTGCTGCGGGATCATCGGCCCAGCGCTTGCCCCTGGACTTATGGGCGTGCGCGACATGGACGGTAGAGCAAAGATAGCTGTTGAACTCCTGTGCGCGGCCAAAGGCGAAAGGGTCATCAAGCGGAGCCAGGCTTGCTTCGGGAAACTTTTGAGCAAGATAGGCCAGGATCGCCGGCGTCTCGGTGAGCGTACCGTCATTAGTGATCAATGACGGTACGCGACCCTTCGGGTTAATCGCCAGGTAGTCAGGCTGCTTTTGCTGGTCGCTTGAGAAATCGATCCTGATTGGTTCATAATTCGCGCCTGCCTCGGCGAGCACGATGTGAGATGCAAGAGCACACGAGCCAGGCGAATAGTAGAACTTCATTGTTGGGCCGATCTAACTTTCTTTGCAGCGCATCAGACTAGTCGCGCAGCAGTTCGTTGATGCTGGTTTTCGAACGTGTCTGCGCATCGACCGTTTTCACGATGACACCACAGTACAAGCCCGGACCACCTGAAGCACCAGGCATGGTCCCTGGGACCACAACTGAGTAAGGCGGCACTTTACCTACGTGAACTTCACCAGTGGCCCGATCAACGATCTTCGTTGATGCACCGAGGTAGACCCCCATCGAGAGCACGCTGCCTTCACCGACAATCACACCTTCGGCGACTTCAGACCGGGCGCCAACAAAACAATTGTCTTCGATGATCACCGGGTTGGCCTGCAACGGTTCCAAAACACCGCCGATGCCGACGCCGCCAGATAAGTGGCAGTCTTTACCGATTTGCGCGCAACTGCCGACGGTCGCCCAGGTGTCGACCATTGTGCCACTGTCGACATAAGCACCGAGGTTTACGAACGAAGGCATCAGAACAACATTCTGTGCGATGTATGCGGAACGCCTTACGACGGCTCCGGGTACCGCACGGAAGCCTGCTTGTTGGAATTCCTCAGCGGACCATTTGTCGAATTTCAGTGGAACCTTGTCCCATGCCTGCACCCGTGCACCTTCTGCGCTCGCGTAGGGCATGATGTCCATATCAGCCAGTCGGAATGATAGAAGAACCGCTTTCTTCAGCCACTGGTTGACGACCCATTCACCGGCCTTCTTCTCGGCAACCCGAGCCTGGCCCTTGTCCATCTGATCCAGCGCGCTTTCGATTGCATCACGGGTTTCACCGGTTGTTGCCGACGTGATGCTGTCACGTGCATCCCAGGCGGCTTCAATTGTGGCTTCCAAGTTATCGCTGTTCATTTCGGATCTCGTGCTCTCTCGATTGGCGGATCGGCGGCTGCCGCTCGACGGTTTTTTGCGCGCGCAGTCGCGACTGTCAATGGGAAGCAGGTGCCGAATGAGACGTCGTACGCCAGACGCCCTTGCCGCAGCCCTGTCAAAGCATGCCAAATTGAGCGTTGCCAGCGTTTGGCGAGCGGTGCCGGGCCGGGCTAACCCTCGGCTTTGGCCAAGAAGTTTTTAATCAACCGGATGGCGTCAGCGCTGTGCCATTCGGCCGGGCCAACAAGCCGGCCAAGTTCTCTGCCTTGGGCATCAACCAGAAGCGTTGACGGCATGCCAATTGTTTTCAGTGAGAAGCCAAGCTGTGCCGTCGGATCATGATACAGCTTCAGCGCATTGGCATTTATTTCCTTCAGGAAAGCGCGTGACTTGTCCGGACTGCCACGATCAACACTCACGGCAACGACCTCGAACTTGTCGCTTCCGAGATCGGCCTGGAGCTGATCGAGCTCGGGCATCTCCTTGCGGCATGGCGCGCACCAGGTCGCCCACAAGTTCAGCAGAATGACTTTGCCTTTGAAGTCCTTGAACGAGATCTCTTTGCCGTCGCCGTCATTAAACTTGTACTCCGGCAGGCCCATCGGGTCATCTTTGAAGACAAACGTGGCCATTTTCCCGACGTTGAGCTGCTCACCTGCCACCGCGGGCGAGACGTCTGCAGCGGCGACTTTGGTCTTCTCGCCTTGTTCGCGAGCTGCGCTTTGTTGTTCCGAGCCATTGCCGCCGCCGCCCGCCATCAAGTATATGGCGCCGAACCCTATCAGGGCAGAAATGCCGGCAACGATCGCGTATTTTGTCCAGGACGTTTGCTGTTCCGTGCTCATACCCAAGCCTTCGTCTCAATGCGTGCGCGAATGATGTTCACTTCTGCCAAATAAGCAAATCAAAGATATGTTGGCATGATCGTGCTTCAAGGATGACCTCAAGATGAACACCAAGAATTCGAACAAAATGTGGGGCGGTAGGTTCACTGTGTCGCCGTCCGAGGTCATGGAGGAGATTAATGCTTCCGTTGCCTACGACCAACGGTTTGCCGATCAGGACATCCGCGGTTCAAAGGCACATGCCGCCATGCTGGCAGACCAAGGCATCATCACCAAGGCTGATGCGCGCAGCATTACCAAAGGTCTCGATGCCGTTCTGGAGGAGATCCAAAGCGGGAATTTCAAGTGGCATCGGTCGCTAGAAGACGTGCATATGAATGTCGAGGCGCGGTTAACCGAGATCGTCGGCCCAGCCGCCGGGCGTTTGCACACCGCGCGCTCACGCAACGATCAAGTTGCAACAGATTTCCGGCTTTATATCCGCGACACCATTGATCTTGTTGATCGCTCTCTCACGGAGCTGCAGCGGACCCTGGCAACCAAGGCCGAGGCGCATGCGGGCACCGTCATGCCTGGCTTCACGCACCTTCAACCGGCCCAACCTGTGACTTTTGGCCATCATCTCCTGGCCTACGTCGAGATGTTTGCACGTGACCGCGGTCGCCTGTCCGATGCCAGAAAGCGATTGAACGAATGCCCGTTGGGCGCCGCCGCGCTGGCTGGCACTTCGTTTCCGATCGACCGCAAGTCAACCGCCACCGCGCTGGACTTTGCCGCCCCGACCGCCAACTCGCTGGATAGCGTCTCAGACCGCGACTTTGTTCTCGAGGTTCTTTCTGCCGCCGCGATGTGCGCGATGCACATGTCCCGTTTTGCCGAGGAAATCGTCATCTGGAGTACGCCACAGTTCGGTTTCATCCAGCTTTCGGATGCCTGGACAACCGGCTCATCGATCATGCCACAGAAGCGCAATCCGGATGCCGCTGAGCTCGTACGGGCGAAAGTCGGGCGGATTGCCGGCGCATTTCACAGCCTGACCCTGGTTATGAAGGGACTTCCGCTGGCCTATTCCAAGGATATGCAGGAAGATAAGGAAGTTACCTTTGACGCATTGGATAGTTTCCAAATTGCCCTGGCGGCGATGAACGGCATGGTTAACGATCTCGAACCCGTTCCCGAGGCGATGGCAGCGGCGGCAGGAAGTGGCTATTCCACGGCGACGGACCTGGCAGATTGGTTGGTACGCGAGCTCAAGCTTCCGTTTCGCGAAGCCCACCATGTGACAGGACGGGTCGTATCCATGGCCGAGAGTTCAGCTTGCGAGCTGTCAGAACTCACAATCGATGCCTTGCAAACCATTGAACCGCGCATCACAAAGAACGTGTTTTCAGTTCTTTCGGTGGAAAAATCTGTGGCCAGCCGCACTAGCTATGGTGGAACTGCGCCACAGAACGTGCGAAAAATGGCCCGGAGTTGGCTGAAGCGTCTGGATCGCAGCCGATCGAGCCGCTAAGTAGAGTGAGCTGTTACGCACCGTGCCGACGCGCGCGTACTCCGTATGTATTGGCTTCGTGGAATTCTGAGAGGCACTGGACGCATGTTTGGACGAGCATATGTGATTGCTGCATGCCTCGCTCTATGCGGTTTTGTTCTCGCAGGGTGTGGCGTTAGGGGCTCGCTTGAGTACCCTAAAGAATCTAACGCCCAGAAGAATACGGCCAGTGCCGAGTCCGGTCAGGGCAAGGCTGAAGGGAAAGCGCCGAAGCCGCACCAGGGTTTCATTCTTGACCGGCTGTTGCGCTAAGCTCGACCAGAGCCTAAGACATTTCGTCGATCAATCACCTCTGAACTCAAATGAATGACGTGGCTTGGCCTGCCCGTTGATCCGCCAGGGTGGGTTTCGGGCTACAGTGGTTGCAGCTCCCAGACCGGCGATATCAGACAATGCACCATTTCCAGTACAAGAACGGCCAGTTGCACGCTGAGGGCGTCGCAATAGCCGATATTGCTGAGGCGGTCGGCACGCCGTTCTACTGCTACTCATCAGCGACATTCTCGCGCCACTACCGGGTCCTTGAAGAGGCTTTTGCCGATACTGATCACCTGATCTGCTACGCCATCAAGGCCAATTCCAATCAAGCCGTGCTTGCCACCATGGCAAGCCTCGGTGCCGGCATGGATGTCGTATCTGAAGGCGAGCTGCGGCGAGCCCGCGCTATCGGCGTTCCGGCCAACAAGATCATATTCGCCGGCGTCGCCAAGACGCGCGATGAGATGGCTTATGCACTTAACGAGGATATATTAGGCTTTAACGTTGAGAGCCGGGCGGAACTCGAGGCGCTCAGTGCCGTTGCGGCCGCCAATAATCAGACGGCCCGTATCGCGATCCGGGTCAATCCCGACGTCGATGCCAAAACGCACGCCAAGATTTCTACCGGCAAGTCAGAGAACAAGTTCGGCGTACCGTTCGTTGAGGCCGCCGATCTCTTTGACGTAGCCGCGCAGCTGCCTGGTATCCAGGTCACGGGCATTCACATGCACATTGGCAGCCAAATCACGGATTTGGTGCCGTTTCGACAGGCGTTCTCGTTGATGCGCTCCTTGACGTTGGAGCTCCAACAGCGTGGCCATAATCTCGAACACCTGGATCTCGGCGGTGGCCTCGGTGTGCCCTATTCATCGTCGAATGATGTGCCACCGCCGCCTGCCGACTATGCAGCAATCGTTAAAGAAGAGCTGGGCGATCTCGGCCTTAAGTACGTCATGGAGCCTGGCCGCATGATTGCCGCCAATGCTGGGATCCTGGTCACCAAGGTCATCTATACAAAATCTTCGCCGGCCAAGCATTTTACGATCATCGATGGCGCGATGAACGACCTTATTCGTCCGACGCTCTATGACGCCGAGCATGAAATCTGGCCGGTTCGAGAGGCGTTGCGGGCGGAACCAAACATCATTCAGGACCTTGTCGGTCCGGTCTGCGAAACCGGCGATTATCTGGCCGAAGATCGAGCCTTGCCGGAGTTTCACGAGGGCGACCTGGTGGCCTTCATGGCGGCCGGGGCTTATGGCGCTGTGATGGCATCCACCTACAACACCCGCCTGCTGGTTCCCGAGGTTCTGGTTAATGGCAATCAATACGCAATTGTGCGGAAACGGCAGACTTACGAAGAATTGATCGGCCTCGATACCGTTCCGGACTGGATTGTCCAGTCGTAAGCGCTTTGCGCGCCGGTCAGCCTCTATACCGCCGCCATTTCCTGTGCCAATTTATTGTCTAACTAAGGCTGGGGTCGCCTGACCGTGACGAGGCGTTCATGCGGATAAGGGTTTGCCTTGGCGCAATGCGGTTCGCGTACTCCTGCAATGACCAGCTATTGGCTGTTGAATGACTGCAAGACGTAGGCATTAACTCAGCAAAAGGGGCCCGGCGCGCGGGCCAAGGCCATGTCCAAGAGAAAACCTGCCCTCACGGCAGATGAACGAAGCTTCAACCGCAAAATTCGCTGGAGCCGACGTGCGATATATATCGAGCGTCTGTGGCCGCGTCTGTGGGCTTTGATCAGCGTCGCGGGCTTATTCGTACTGGCATCATTCTTTGGCCTTTGGCCAATGTTGGATGAACTCACCCATATCGGCGTTCTGACGGCCTTCGCGGTTGCGGGTGCCAGCGCGCTTTTGTTTGCTCTCCTGACAAAATGGCCAAGCCGCGATGAAGCCGTCCACCGGCTTGAGCAACTGGCCGGCGTGCGACACAGGCCGGCATCTACCTATAGCGATACGCTCTCTAGCGCCCCGCCTGATGGCACAACCGCCGCGATCTGGAATGCCCATCGCGAGCGCTTGAAACAAGACCTCAATAAGCTGCAAGTCACGCCGCCGGTACCGCGCACCGACAAGTATGACAAGTTTGCATTGCGTGTGGTTTTCACGGTGGTTCTCATCGCTGGCTTCGTGTTTGTCGGCGATGCCGCGAAAGATCGCTTGTGGGCCGCCTTTCACGCCGGAACAATCGACCAGATCAGAGGCCTGAGACTGGATGCCTGGGTGACACCGCCACCTTATACGCGTCGTCCGCCGATATTGGTTGCCGACGGTGCCATTGCTGCTCAAAGCTTGGAGGCGAAACCTGCTGACCCGGTCGAGGTGCCGGAGAACAGCGCGATCGTTGTGCGGATGGGTGGCAAGCCGGAAGTTGCGCTTGCACTGGAGTATCTGGATTCACAGGGCAACCCAATGGGCGAGCCCGTCGGCGAAGAAGATGAAGCCGGCCAGGCCACCGTCAACCAAGTCAAAGGAGTGATTGGACTTGGTGTGTCGGGCGTTCGCGTCACCGCGAATGGGGCACCGCTCGCGTCGTGGTCCTTTTCCGTTATCGCGGATCAGGCACCAACTGTGAAATTTACAAAGGAAATTGAGAAGAGCCGCCGTGGCTCGATGAAGCTGTTCTATGCCATCAAGGATGATTACGGGATAGCGACCGCTGAAGCGAAGATTGAGCGCCTCCCGTTGGAACCGGGTGACCCGAAAACAAGTTGGGCACGGCGCGAAGAACTCAAGGGCCCACGGCCACCTCTCACCCGGCCACCGCGGATCAGCCTGCGTGTGCCACCGCCAAACGCCAAAAAACCCGAGACTTGGAGCTTCCACGATATCGGTTCGCACCCTTGGGCTGGAATGCCTGTGCGGCTGACGCTCGTTGTGCGCGACCACGCGGGCCATACCGGGCGTAGTAAATCGCTGGATATGGTGCTGCCGGAACGAGCATTCTTCAATCCGCTGGCGAGGGCAGTCCTTGAGCAGCGCCGCCGCCTTGTTTTCGATCCACGTTATCGCGATCTCGTTATTCAAGCGCTCGACGCACTAACACTCGAACCGGACGGTTTCATCAATGATAAGGCAGTCTATTTAGGACTGCGCAGCGTTCGACACCGCCTCAGAAATGATCGAAGCCGCCGCACGATTAACAGTGCGATTGATCAGATGTGGCACCTGGCATTGCGCATTGAGAATGGTGGTGGGCTGTCAGAAGCCGAACGCCGTCTGCGGGAAATCCAGGAAAGGCTGTCCAAGGCAATTGAGCGCGGCGCCTCTCAGAAGGAGATCGCCGAGTTGATGCGTCAGCTCCGTCAAGCCCTTGCGCAGTTCCTCAACGA
>JBCDBQ010000120.1:0-14382 GCA_039183375.1 Pseudomonadota bacterium | reverse complement strand
TGAGATCTTTCGGCGTGATTGCTTTGGCCTCTGCCAGACTGTCGTCACGCGGAACTGCACAGAGACACTCAAACCTAAAGACGGTTGTCCGGATCAAGGATGTGTCTTCCTCCATGCCGCGTTCGTAATCGGCGATGCCAATGTCATGATGCTGGGCGGCCATGAGTTGGCGAACGGCATCGGAGCTGCGAGAGACCATCGTGCAACTGACTTCTGGCCGACTGGTGAACTGATCAGCAATAATGCCAGGCAGATAAAAGACCGACGGGCCAGGCATACAGGCGATACTAATGTGCCCGCTCTCGATAGCTTTGATCCGTCGGATGTTCTGTCCGATTGTCTCCAGACGCAGAAGGATCTCAGAACATTCCTTGTGGAGATACTCAGCTTCTGGCACGGGCAGCAGTCGGCCGTTGCGGCGTTCAAACAGCTGCATGCCCAGGTCTTCTTCAAGACTGGCAATTGTTGCGCTGACACTTGGTTGCGAGCGGCGTAGATTGCGCGCAGCTTCGGACACAGACTTGGCGACCATCAATTCATTGAAGGCGCGCATTTGATGGATCTTCATATCGACCAGCCAAACCCATAGGAAATCACTATAGAAATAGAACAATTTCTAATTTGCATCAATGCGATCGGCCCGATACCGTCGGGTGTCACTTATGCTTGCTCACCCTCGATGGGAGCGAAATAGGGAGGAAATGATCATGAAATACTGGAAGTCTCTAGCTTTGGCGACGGCCGCGCTGCCACTGGCTGTATCGGGCGCCCATGCAGATCAGTTCGTACGTATGGTGTCTGGGCCATCAGGTGGATCTTGGTATCCACTCGGTGCGAAGATCATGCAGGTGATGGATGAAGAAATTAAGGGCATCACCACATCGAACACATCGGGCGGCGGCATCTCGAACGTCCTCTCTGTGAATGGCGGCGATGCGGAGTTCGGCTTCACATATGCCCACACAGCAGCCAATGGCCGCGAAGCACGTGGCAAGTTCAACAAGGCGCAAAAGGACGTTCGGCACTTCGCAACCCTGTACGGTTCAATGTTCCAGGTGGCCGTTCGTAAGGACAGCAAGATCAAGTCCTTCGAAGACATGAAGGGCGCCAACATCTCACCAGGTAAAGCCAAGTGGACGGGCACGGCATTCGCTGAAGCCATCCTGAAAGAGTACGGCATCACGTTCGACAGCATTCGCAAGAATGGCGGTACTGTGCACCATGTGAGCTATACCGAGTCTGTCGCACTTATGAAGGACGGCCACATCGAAGTGTTTATGGGCGCAACCAACATGCCTCAAGCTTCGTTCCTGGAACTGGAGCAGAGCCCGGGCGTCCGTTTCGTCGGTATTGAAGATGATGCCAAGTACAAGAAGATCTTGGCTGACAACCCCGGCTTTGTACCGGGCGTTATGCCAAAAGGCGTCTACAAGAGCCTCGAGCGCGACCTGAAGACACTCGGCATCACCGTGGCCGCGATTGTCCATAAAGATCTGCCGGACGATCTCGTCTACAACATGTGCAAGGTCTTCTGGAAGAACCACGCGAAGTTCGTCGAAGTGAAGAGCGTGTGGAAGCGCGTCAAGCAGGCGGACGCACTGAAAGGCGTTGCCATTCCTGTGCATCCAGGTGCACAGAAGTGCTATGACGAAATGGGCGTGAAGAAGGGCTAAGCCCTGATTGCCGACCAAGTGTTGGGCCGGGTTGCGCTAGCGAGGGTGCAACCCGGCCCACTTTCGTGAACCCATTTGCGCACCGGCCGGACCAGCATGAGCAGCAACACCGACAGCAAGATCCTCTACGAGGAAACACACGAGAACGGCTTTCTTGAACGCTTACTCCTGGACCGGCGATGGTCATTGGCCAACATCGTGTTCTACGGCTGCGCCGTCATCGCCATTGGCCTCGCGATCTTTCATCTCTACGTGGCTGCGTTTGGCACACCGGAGGGGCGCTCATTTCGAACCGTCCACCTGAGCGCGATGCTGGTGCTCGCGATCTGCATGTTCCCATTGTTTCGGCGGTCGGCCTGGGAGCCGGTCAGTCAAGGCAACTCCGGAGATAGCCTGCGTTGGACAGGCTTCTTCGTTGATCTCTTACTCATCGGATACGTTATTTTCGCCCTGGTCTGGACGATCTTCGATATCACGGCATTCCATTTGCGCTACGGTGAAAAGGAAACCCCGGATCTGATCGTCGGAGGGTTATTGACGCTGCTGATTTTGGAGGTTACGCGCCGCGCCGTTGGCTGGGCGATGGTGATCATCACAGCATTCTTCATTTTTCACGCGCTCTACGCGAATTACTTTCCGGGCTTCTTCTATGGACCGCCGGTTCGTTTCGAGAAATTCATCGATACGCTGTTTATGTCGAGCGATGGGATCTTCGGCATACCTTTGCATGTCTGTGCGACCTACATCGTTCTCTTCATCATTTTCGGAGCACTTCTGATCCGCTCAGGCGCGGGACGTTTCTTCATTGATCTTGCTGTGTCGATGACCGGCCACCGCGTGGGCGGCCCTGCGAAAGCATCTGCCGTGGCAAGTGGATTTATGGGAACGGTATCGGGTTCTGCTGTGGCCAACGTCGTGACCACCGGCGCCTTTACCATTCCGCTGATGCGCAAGGTCGGCTACCGACCCAAATTCGCGGCGGCAGTCGAAGCCTGCGCCTCGTCCGGCGGGCAAATCACACCACCTATTATGGGCGCCGCCGCCTTTATCATGGCGGAGTTCCTCGAGACCAGTTACATCAACATCGTCCTGGCTGCCATCATCCCCGCGTTCCTCTACTTCGCGACCGTTTACTTCATGGTCCACCTGGAGGCAGAGAAAAACGGCATCGGGCAAATCGAGAAAAGCCTCCTGCCGCAAACCGGCGAAGTGCTGAAACGCGGCTGGCATCTATTGATCGCGCTTGGCGTACTGGTGGCTTTTCTGCTGTACGGCTACACGCCCATGAAGTCGGCGTTCTGGGGCATCGTCTCATTGTTCGTGCTGAGCTTCATTCGTCCTGAAACGCGGATGAGTCCGGTCGATATCATGGCAGCCCTTGAGGCTGGCGTGCGCGCAACCGTGCCTGTGACAGTCGCCTGTGCCTGTGCTGGTTTGATTATTGGTTCGGTTTTCGTCTCAGGCTTGGGTCTGAAGTTCACCCAGGAAGTCATTACCATTTCAGGTGGCAACCTGTTGATCCTGCTGTCGCTAACAGGTGTGTCGGCGATCATCCTGGGCATGGGGATCACCACGACAGCGGTTTACATTACCGTTGCAGCGCTGATTGTGCCGGCTCTCGTGAAAGCGGGCATTGAGCCGATCGCGGCGCATATGTTTGCATTCTACTTTGGCGTGGTCTCCAGCATTACACCACCGGTTGCGCTCGCGGCCTTTGCCGCTGCCGCAATAGCCAAAACCGGACCGATGATCACAGCCGTGGAGTCAACGCGTGTCGGGATTGCCAAGTATCTCGTCCCACTGGCCTTCGCCTATAATCCGTCATTACTGCTGGTTGGCCCGACATGGCTTTCGATCGTTTCAACTGCTGTCGCGCTGGTCGGCCTCTATGTTCTTTCCACTGGTCTTGAAGGGTGGTATCGCGGCCGGCTCAATCCGTTGCAGCGCTTTGCTGCAATTGTCGCCGCCGGTCTCACCTTGATGCCGCCAACCGAGTTAATCGGCGGAGTGCAAGGCTACTTGTGGTGGATCGCTGGCCTGGTGTTAACAGGTATCGTTCTGGGACCGCGCCTTATGGCCAAGTCGACAAGCCAGTCATCCTCACTCGGCGACGGCGCGGGTTCGGAAACAGTTGCAACCGGCACAGCAGATGGAGAAGCACGATGATCAAAGCAGTGTTTCTTGGCAAACCCTGGCACTGGGCACTGATCGTTGCTGCTGCTGGTTTACTTTGGTTCTGTGGCAGCAAGCGACTGCACGTCATCGAGTTTAACCTGTTTATCTTATCGTTGATCATCGGCACAGCTTTGTCAGTTTTCGCGGTGCTTCACTTTCACAAGCCAGGCGAGCAAGTGACGCGTGATGAGCTGGTTGCCGACGACGAGACAGGCGGGGATGGCGCTGCACCCATCCAGGAATGAACCATTAGCGAACTGAAACTGCGGCCAGACACCCATCTCGCGCAATGGTTGTCAGACCCGGCTTTGCGATCTTCGCGTTGGACCACTTTGAAGTTTGGACCAATGATCGTCCGTTGCATGAGCCTGTTCGGGTCATTTATGGCGCGCGATTACATTCACAAATCCCCACTTGCATTCAAGGCCCGCACCAATCAGCATTTTCTGCGTGCGATAAACCGTTCTAAGATCCGGGAATCCGAGGCGGTGGGAGCAGGTCCGTATGGAAGACTATGATGTGGTTATCACGGGCGGTGGAGCCGCAGGGACTGTCGCAGCCATCGCGAGTGCCCGCCTTGGAGCACGAACACTCCTGATCGAGCGCAACCATTGTCTCGGTGGCGCCGCGACCATGCGCAACGTTCTGACTTGGTGCGGCCTCTACACGTTGGCAAAGCCACCGCAGCAGGTTGTGTTCGGCATTGCAGATGAGGTTCTCCGTCGCCAGCGCAGCCTTGGTGGGCTAGGGGACGTGATGTCGTTTCGCGGCGTGTTTGTCCCTTTCGATCCCGAGACGCTCAAGTTTGTTTTCGATGAACTCTGTGTTGCAAGCGGCGTCGACGTGCGCTTTGGCTGCTCTGTGATCGACGCGACGCGGGACGGGAACCGCATTGTCGATGTGACAACCGCCAATCATGGTGGGCGAGAAACCTATTCCGCGCGTGCGTTCATCGATTGCAGCGGCGACGGCAATCTTGCTTATCTTGGAGGAGCGAGTACGCGCTATGGTAATCCGGACGGCGTCAATCTGGGTACTCTGGGCTGTCGTTTCGGCGGAATTCCGAGCGATGTCACCATCACTGTTGATCAAGTGATCGAGGCCATTGCTGCGCAAGACTTTGCGGAGACAGCTGTCACAAAGGATCGCAGTGTCATCGTTCGCCTGCCGCGATCCAGTGATCTCGTTGTCTACCTTGCTTCGAGCGACTTCGACCCAAGGGACAGCCAGTCCTTGTCGCGTGCCGAGATTGATGTGCGAAAACAGGCCTGGAATTATCTGAAGGCCATCCAAACCATTCCCGGATGTGAGAATGCATACCTGGCGGCGACCGGGCCTGAGATCGGCACACGTGAGTCGCGCCGGATCAATGCTCGCACTCAGCTAACGTGGGATGATGTCACCTCGCGCAGACAGCATGTCGATAGCATCGCGCTCGGCGCCTGGGGGGCGGAGTGGCACGATCGGACAACCTTCAAGAGTGACTTTGACTACCCTCCCGATCGGGCAAGCTATCAGATCCCGTTGGGTTGCCTACAGGGCAAGGACACGGACAACCTGTTCTGTGCCGGTAGACTGGCCGATGGCGATCGCAAAGCAGGGGCTGCAATTCGTGTGATGGGAACGTCCATGGCGACGGGCCAAGCGGCGGGCACGGCTGCCGCATTGCTGGCCAAAGGTGATTTGTCAGCCGAGACGGTCAGATCCACCCTGCAGTCGCAAGGCGCCGTGACCAATGCCGAGCAGTTGCCCGGATAGCGTTGCCACAAGAGCAACTTCCGACATGCTGTTTCTGCGTCCTGCCCAGATTGCGCTCCTGCCAGCATGCGCACCATCGGCAGCGCGAGCAAAGTGCAAAAAAAATCTGCCCCGCTCACAAAATGAGCGAGGCAGACATGTCAATGACCTGCGATGTGAATTAGCGGAACAGTGACAGGATGTTCTGGCTCGAAGAGTTGGCAATGGACAAGGCCTGAATGCCAAGCTGCTGCTGCACCTGAAGAGCCTGCAGACGTGTTGATTCCTCATTCATGTCCGCATCGACCAGAGCGGAGATACCACGATCGATCGAGTCCGAGAGTTCAGAGATGAAAGAGGCCTGCATATCGATACGTGACTGTGCTGCACCGAGGTTTGTCGCAGCTGTAGTCATCTCACCAATGGCCCGGTCGACAGCCTGGATGTAGTCGTCGATCTGAGTGTCGGTTGCCGTAGAGATCGAAATCTCGCCAGCGCCGTCATAGCTTGCGATGATGATCGTACCCGACGTCGCAGCAGGGCCGACATCACCGGCGATCGCACCACCACCTGCAGCTGTTGCTTCAGCCGCTGTCATCCGCTCGGAACCAAGGATACCGAGCTGAATGTCGGTCGCAGCACCTGCACCACCGGACCCGTCAGTGTTGGCGTTGATCAGGTAGGTCGAAGAGATGTCCACACTGATCGTACCAACGCTCACCGTGCTGCCAGAGCGGGTGAACGAAGAGACAATCGTTTCTGATGCTTGATAGCCGCTGCCGGCATGACCGGTATCCACAGACAACCAGTTCTCACCTGTGAATGAGGCTGAGTTGGCAATGCTGCGCAACTGGTCTTGAAGCGCGTCGATCTCGGTTTGAACCTGAGTGCGATCTACACCTGGCTCACGTGCAGCAACCAGTTTTGCCTTAATCTCGTTGGTGACGTCGATGGAACTGTTGAGTGCCGTGTAAGCGACATCAACCGTAGCCGAGCCCAGGCTCAGCGCGTCTGACACAGCTGAGAGGGCGTGATTGTCAGACTTCATGGTTGTGGACATGGACCAATAAGCGGCACCGTCCGAAGCATCGCCAATCCGTAGACCGGTGGAGATGCGGTTCTGGGTTGTTAACAGATCCTTATTGGTATCGTTCAGGCTCTGAAGAGCCGTTAACGCTGCGAAGTTGGTATTGATACTATTCATTTGCTGTCCCTTACGGAAATTCAATTACGGGACATACCGGGTTTACCGGTGCACTTGGACGGCATCATGCCATTGCAGCTGGTCTCGCATCACAACAAGTGCTGAATTGTTTATACAGAGCAACGGTTAACCGACTGTTAGGTCGTGTTTCATTTTGACTCTCCAATGGCTGAAGAGCACGGCGTCGATGTCTCACAACTGTGTTGCCATCCGACACGCTATCGGCCACATCAGCCAATGATCCACACGCTGGAAACCCGTCCGGACTTGACAGTGTAAGGCGTGGCTTTATCCAATCTCGTATGGATTCGCAGCTTCCCGGAGTGAGCGATGCGGCGGGTATTATTCTTCACATGCATAGCGGCAACCGTGGCCGTGCTGATCTCACTGTCGTTACCGATGCTCGATCGGTTTTGGCGTGCGTCCGGTACAGAACTGCCATTCAATGATCAGGTCTTCAATGTAAGTCCGGTCTTCGCCCTGGGCTTAATACTAGTCCTGGCCGTCAAGTGGTGGGCTCACGAGCCAGATGACAAGGGCGAAGCGAAGCCTGCGCGGACGATGGGCAGCCTCGTTGGATGGCCCGTCTCGGTCATTGCCGGGGCTGCGCTTGGCGTTTTCGCCAGTCAATCTGTCGAAGCCGCAATGTGCACGCATGTCTGGCAGATCTATTGCTGAGCTACATTTGCTATCAGGCTGCTGCGGCCCTTCGAGACACGTAAGATCCCATTCGCTGGCGTCGCTCCGCCTTTAACCGATCGTGAATTCCTTGATGATGTTGCGATAGGCTGGCAAATACCAATCCTCGTAATCGCTTTGATCGCCATCATCGTAGAGCTGACGCAGGAAACCGTTGAAGCTGTCAGCAAGTTGGTACAGCTCCGTGTTACCGTCCGTGCCCCACGTGTTCGTACTGTGCACCCAGCCACAAACCTGCCCCGCGGGATCGCCAGAGACCGCCATAAGGATTTGCAGTGCACCGGGCGTATCTCCGATCAGCAAATGCCCCGGCGGCAGTCCCGCGCCGTAGATTTCGCCTCGCCAATGCGCTTCGACATTTTTCCAACTCGAGATGCGGTCGACATAGCTCACCTGGTCCGTGCCCGGCAGAATGCCGAGGGGAACGTTGTCCTTAAACAGTCTCGGGTAAACGCTGCCGCCATTGTAGCTCAGCATGAACGCACGATAGTCTGCGGGCAGGGTTATGCCTTCGTGCTGTTCCCACGCTTTGATCCCGGGCGCTGCGTCTTCCACAAATGACCAGTCGCGCTCACCCTCATTCCAGCGCTCGGTAACAGGTGCAATTTTCATTTCTTGACCCATAACTTCTAGACTGACAGACGGTAAGGACTGATTGGGACAAAAAGGCGATGGATCGCTTGGCGACATGGTTCACACGCGCGCGCTCTTTGAAGCTGATTTGACCGGCGCCAGAGGCATTCTGGTTTCAACAATCTCCCAACATCGCCCCTGACATGTGTTGCCGGCGCTGATATATCATTTGTCGAACAGCAGAGGTTAAAACTATGGCGATGGACTACGCGCACTGCGCGCAGAACCTGAATTCAATGAATCTGCAAGGGTGGGTATAGTGACCCTCACCGACACGGCCTATGAGGAATTGGAAGAACGGATTGTGACGCTCCAGTTGCGCCCTGGCGAGACCCTTTCAGAAGGGCAGTTGGTCGAGGCTTTGAGCATCGGACGCACCCCTGTGCGGGAAGCCTTGCAGCGGCTGGCGCGCGAGGGATTGATCGTTGTGATGCCAAGGCGCGGTATCGCTGTATCGGAAATCGACATCAAGAAGCAGCTCGAATTGTTGAAGGTTCGACGCGAGCTGGAACGTCTCATGGTGCGTCTCGCGGCCGAACGATCAAGTGATGAGGAGTGCCAACAGTTCAATGACCTTGCCAAAGATATGCGCACAGCAGCCAAGCAGAAGGACGACGTCGCCTTCATGCGGCTTGACCGCGAACTCAATCTCCTCGTCTCTCAATCATGCCGGAACGAATATGCCCAGCGCGCCATGGCGCTGACGCATGGGTTGTCGCGGAGATTTTGGTACGTCCACTACAAGCAGGTCCTGGACCTGCCGCGCTGCGCAAAGCTTCATGCTGATCTGGCAGATGCGATTGGAGCAGGCCGCCGCCGAGAGGCCGCCCGCGCCTCGGATCACCTAATCGACTACATCGAGGAATTCACACGCGCCTCACTCGAAGCGCCGGTGTAACCAGCCAAAGCGAGTGCATCTGCGCAGCCCTACGCGATGCACTCTCTGCCTGTGCTAACACCTACTCAGCCGGACCGGCAACAGTCGCTGAATTGATCCGCGGTGTCGTTGATGTGCGGCGCATGTCGGTCTTAACGTGGTGACTGTCGTAACCATTGAAGATATGACCAAGCAAGCCGCGGTTCAGGTCCGATGTGCCAAACAGCCAATCCATGATAGGGAACGTCAGGTTCATGTTGCGCTCCATCATGATGTTCTGATCGTGGTGGGCAGTATGATGCCGGCGAATCGTGTTGATGAATGGCGTGTTGCGCACGAACCAATTGTCATCCACATGGCAGCAGAAGTGCATAAACTCGTAGATCAGATACATCGATGTCGTTGTTGTTATGAACAACCACCCCACGTTTGATGAGAACAGCCAGCCAAGCACGAATGCCGCCGGGATCGACATCAAGGTAAAGACCACCAATGAGTAGGGCGGGAAGAACGTGACACGCCAATCGTGATGATCTGCGAAACGCATTTCGTGTTCAGTAAAAAACTGATGATGCATCAGCGTGTGGCGCGAATAGACGGCCCGGAACAATGGGATTTTCGACGGGCGATGCATCACGTAGCGATGAATCCACCACTCAAAGAAATTGCACATCAGGAAGGTGAGAGGCACGATGAGGTATTCGACCGCTGTTATGTTCTCCATGGCGGCGATGTAGATGTAAAGCGCCGTGAAGCCCATTGTATAAATGAAGATGACATGCAGCCAACCATTGTACCAGCCAGCGACCCGCTCGCGATACGTATGGCGATAGCCGCGTTGGCGGTCACTCATTTCACTCTTTGCGATTTCCATCAGCTTCCTCCATAAGGTCTGCGATGTTTTCCAATTTCCAAGGACAGTGTTTGTGGCAGCGCGCTACTGATCTAGCTCCGCAACTGCCTCAGCGATGTCTGAAGTTGTGAGCACCCATTCGTTAGCCAGGTTGGCGACGATCTCCTGCATAAATGTTTGATGCAGCCTCAAGGCCGTTTGGGGATCATCCAAATGGTCGACCAATAATGCTAGGGCCAATTGCGATGATGCCGGGCCCTCAAAGCCCCACTCAAAACCATCATCGCAGATCGTCTTCACGCCCAGAGCCTGATCCATGTGTCGGTCATCAACGAGCACGACGATGCCGTCGATTGTTCGGTCACCACGATACATCTTCATTGGTTTCCTCTACCTCGCTCGCTCGATGCATGAGTTGCTTGCAGATTTGATATACTAGTGATATATCACAAATGCAAGCAATGATTGTTTACAGGAAGGAGAGCCGTTGCCATGCCCACTCCCGTCAAGCTTGTCTTCTCGATCGTGGTGTTAGGTGTTGCGTTCGCCGGTTATGTTTTCCTGACCTGGCTAGAGCAACCTATCAGTTCCTACCTGGCTCTCTTCTTCGGCGCATTCTCTGTTGTGTCGTTCTGGATCTTCCCAGAAGTGATCCACAAAAAAGGCAAGTAGCCGATCCGGTTCAAAGCGTAGAAATGGCTCTTGTGTTTTTTGGCTAACGGGCCAAAATCAAATGCGACGACTGACCAGTGGTGCATTGGGTTGAAGACATGAGACCGAAACTCGTACCAGAGCTGATCTGCTCCGACATTGAGCGAAGCGTCAGCTTCTACATCGACCTCCTCGGCTTCACTATCCTCTACGAGCGTCCGGAAGACCGATTTGCACTACTGCAACGCGATGGTGCTGAGATCATGCTGGAACAATCCAATGCACAGGATCGCCTTTGGCCGAAGGTCGCCTTCGAAAAACCGTACGGTCGCGGCGTGAATTTCGAAGTTCAGGTATCTAACGTCGAGCAGTTACACACAGCAGTTGTTGGCGCAGGTCTCACATGTTTTCTTCCTCTGGAAGAGAGATGGTATCGGCACGACCATCTAGAACTCGGCGTTCGGCAGTTTGCTGTGCAAGATCCCGATGGATATCTCATCCGCTTGTCACAAGACATCGGCGTCCGCGCGGCCTCAGCTCGTCGGGGCTAATCTAACGTCTGATTATCCCCGCCAGATTAGTGGGGCATGCACGACCCAGCTCGGCCCATTGACCTCAGCCACGCGCAGTCGCACATCAATCCGACCACGATTGACCACCGTTTCCAAGCCGGCGGCATCCTTCCTGAGACGCAGGCCTTTCCCCGCCCCAACATCAACGACCTCCATGTCATCGGCGAGATCATCGATGACTGCAAATGTGAGCTCATCGAAGTGTCGCCGCGCCTGAAAGTTGATCGTCGCAATGTCGGCACCTGCGCGCGCATTCTTATCGATTGGGCTGGCCCACAACTGCAGCCCGAAGATCGGAATCTCCCGCGTGCCGGCGAGAATGTTTGCCAGCTTCTTCTGGGACCACATTGGAAACCGGCCCTTCAGATCAGCAATGGCATTACCTCTAACCGTTTCGCCAAACGGCGGGGTCAGAAGTTGCACGGCAGCGTCGCGAATACTCATGGCAGCGAACTGGCTTTGCTTCGGGATCTGTGCATCCGGATGGCTCTGCGCATGAAAGATGGCGTTATCCAGCATCTCGATCCAGGCGACCCAATCGGAGCTCTTGTGGGTGTCAGCGGCCAACTCATCCGGAGACGTTTCTGTGAAGTCACGACCGAGCTCCGCAAATTCGCGATTGAGTTTGTCGATGCGCACTTTGTAAGCCGCAATGAATTCGGGCATCCAGTTGCTTGGCCAATCGAGCATGTTCTCTGCAATCATTCGCTGGCCTTCAAAAGTGTTCCAATGGACATCCTCTTGAACTTTCAGGAATGACTGCTGGTCGACCGGCAAAGCTTTGACCTGATCAACAGCTTCATCATGGAGCTCAAGATATTCTGAAACCGGCTGCGACTTGCTGCGATCAAGATCGCGCAGATCGATGGCTGTCCTGAATGACAACACACGCGATCTTCCAGCCAGGATCGGCAGCACATGACGACGCCAATGCCGTTCAGCCTTGATATAGGCACTACGTGCACGGGCTACATCACGTCGTGCCTTGGCGGCATTCGATCTCGCCAAGCCATTTTTGGGCTTGTCTGTGAAGGTCGGGTCGGTAATAGGGGTCAGGCGATCATAACGCGGGATGTAAGATGCACCATTGCCGGTGCCGCCACCACGGTCTCGGAAGCTGATCACATGGCCGGTTCGCGCGTTGGCGATGTTCATATGCGTTATCCAGCGCGGCCCGTAGTCGACCTTGTCGGATTGCTTGTGACGGAACCTCTTGCCAATCTTCTCAAGCGCCTCAAGATAGTCTTTGCCGGTTACAAAACCACTGCCGCCTTTGTCTGCACGCGAAGCTTGATAGGCGTCTACGGCTGCCAAGATCTGTGGAATTCCTCCAGCCCATGATCCTGGTGCCGAATGATGGTAACCAATCGCAACGCCGTCACCGTTCTCGCGAAAGCGCGCAAAAGGCGTCCAATCACGATTGTCGGGGTCGATGAACTCGCGGATGATATCAGTGTGGCGCAGTCGGTAGCAGGCCGGATACATAACGAAACCGATCTGCTGTGCGACTTCCGGATAGATCCGTGCCAGCATCACAAGGCAATCTTCGGGTACGGCGGCAGGGCCGGTACCCTGATAAGGTTGCGCGAGGTTCTGGCCTGTGATCAGTCCGAAATTATCAACGCGAGGGCTCGTCATGTGGTGCCCACTCAGGATCAGCATTTCGAGGCGACGCATGCCATGGGCTGCCTGATGAAACGCGATGAGCAATTGGATCATTTCGTCGAGAACACGATGTGTCGCCGGCATCTGCCACAGGAACTCGGCGATCTCTTCTCGCTTCTGTGCCGATGGAGCTGGGCGCAAAACATCATCGATCACCTCATAAATCGAGTTCAGCGATCGCAGATCGTACGTTTTGCCATTGTCAATGAAACCTGTCGGGCTTTCGTCCGTCTCCTCTACAAGCGTCTCCAACTGCACACCGGAACGTGCCATGTGCTGCTGCAGGAATTTAGCCTCCCATTTGCCGTTGTTCAGAAAACCGATGTAGACACAATCGCCAGGCTCGCCATCGACGAAACTGCGCGGATCGAGCGCTAAGTTCAGCGGTGGCATATCAGCATGCTTGAGAAGTTTCTCAATCGCTTTCGCACCTACCTGATCGAGCTTTGAAGGTCCGTTGGATGAGGATTGGCCAACGGCGCCGCCGGCCGTACCTGCAGCTATTCCCAGCGCGACCCGCAATGCTCTTCGGGTTTTCTTTCCGGGCCGACCATCGGCGCCGTCGGGAAGCATCAGCAGAGTTTCACGCGTCTCGACGTCCAAACCTGGATAGTGAGTCCCGATCTTGATGAGTGCACTCTGCACAGCCTCCGCTGCCTTGCGGGCCTGACTGGATCTTACTCTTCGAAAATTGAGTGTTGAGCGTCCTTCAAGAATGGATTGGGCAGCTGGCACATCGCGCAGGCTGTCGACCGGGATCGGCAATCCATCAACACCAAGCTCTTCAGCCAGTTCAATCATGGCTCGTTCGTCACTCAGGTAAGCGGCTGGAAAGGCTCCTGCGTAGTTCTCTGCCATGTGTTCCAGAAAACTCGGGTCAGCTTTCCTGGCACCCGAGAGCCGATCGGCAAAGCCGTTGGATCGAACGGGATCCGTACCAGCAAAATTCAAAACTTCGAGGAGCTTCACGTCAACATTTCCTCAGCACGCAGCTTTAAAATCACAAGCCATTGTGCGTCCTTTGTACTGCCTGGCGGTTGGGCTGTGAATTCTCGGGTTGAGCGTACGTCTTCAAAGGACAGCATTGCGGTTTCCAGAGCACATAGCTCCGAAATCAGCGAATGGATGATTTGCTATGAGTACAGAGGCAGATCATGTCCGATATCGGGGTGGGCCGGCGAGCCACTGTCCGCAGTCAATGAGTTTTGCCCCATCCAACGGCCCACGATAGTTGTAGATCCAGGCCCTGACACAGGTACGCCTGCAAACAAGGACGTCTTGAGCGACGCGCTCATACTCCCCTTCATCCGGTTTTGTCGGATCGAAATTCTCGTAGGGGTCTAGCCAGGCGAAAGCTTGTGCCGGGTCTTTCAGGAGCAGAACCTCTCCACTGATCCAGCGATTGCTGCCTTGCTTATCTCTCCATCCCGGATAGCCGCCAAGATCATAGAGCAGGCCAGCTACCCTTGCAGGCCTGCGCATCAGGCACTGATTTGCAAGGCGCAGTCGCATGTCACGACCGACCAGATCACGGGAGCGTGATAGCAGGGTCCCGTAAACAAACAGCCATTTTATTGATTGTGCCATTGTCTCCTGCGCGTCATTGGCGCAAACCGCTACTCATGTTCTTTTTTATCTCAACG
>JBCDBQ010000119.1:0-14543 GCA_039183375.1 Pseudomonadota bacterium | reverse complement strand
TTTGACGATGCCCAATGGGCGATTGACCATTTTCGCGAGCAGGTTCCGCTGGGGCTGATAACCGATGGCACGACCGAAATGCAGACGGCCAAGGTGAGAGGCCTCGATATCGCGCATCACTTTGCCAAGATTGTTTTCACCCACGAAGGCGGTGGTCGGGACTTTCACAAGCCGCACCCGTGGTCCTATCAGGCGATGGAAGCAGAGCTTGGCGGGCCAAATGCGCATTATGTTTACGTTGGCGACAATGCCGCCAAGGACTTCATCACGCCCAACCAACGCGGGTGGACCAGTGTACAGGTGAAACGTCCGAAGACCATCCATCGTCAAGATGTTGTTGCAGAAGGTGGAGCGCCGAAGCATGTGATCGCTTCACTGCGGGAGCTGCCGGCCATTCTCAGCGAATAACATTCTTTGCGAGAATGTCTGGGCGATTAGCTAAGTTCAGTAGGAGTAAGACTGTGATGACCATGTTGATGAGGTCTCGTGTTGCGGCGATCGCCGGGTGTGCATTGGTCGTGGCTGTCTCGCCTGCCGTGGCGCAGACCTGTGGCAACACAGGTGCCGGCTTTCAGAACTGGCTGCAAGGATTTGCCGTGCGGGCGCGCAAGCAGGGCATCTCACAAAAGACGCTCAACCGAGCCCTCAAAGGTGTCACGTACAATCGCCGGATTATTCGGCTCGATCGCTCGCAACGCTCCTTCAAGCAAAGTTTTGCGACGTTCTACAAGCGGCGGGCATCGGCCTACATGAAGAAGCATGCACGCACGCGGCTCAAGCGCCATGCGCGTCTGCTGGCCGGCATTGAGAAGCGCTATGGTGTCGACCGGGCCGTGATTGTGACCATCTGGGGTTTGGAGACGAACTTTGGTCGTGGCGGCGGCAAGATGTCGATTGTCCGGTCATTGGCGACGCTGGCCTACGACTGTCGCCGGGCGAAGTTCTTCCGCAATGAACTGATGAGCGCCCTACGTATCGTTCAGCGCGGCGACATGACCCCCGCGCAGTTACGCGGTGGCTGGGCTGGAGAGATTGGCCAGGCTCAGTTTCTTGCGTCGTCCTATTTGAAGTATGCCGTCGACTACGATG
This sequence comes from Pseudomonadota bacterium, assembly GCA_039183375.1. Classification (GTDB taxonomy): domain Bacteria; phylum Pseudomonadota; class Alphaproteobacteria; order Rhizobiales; family Hyphomicrobiaceae; genus Tectiglobus. The sequence goes on along the minus strand of JBCDBQ010000119.1, from coordinate 13,454 downwards.
GCAATGGCCGTCGCGACCTGATCCGCAGCGTGCCGGACGTGCTTGCTTCGATCGCGAATTTCCTGCGCGCGCATGGTTGGAAACGCGGTCAAAGCTGGTTGCCAGGGTCTGTAAACTACCCTGTGTTACGGGACTGGAACCGGGCCAAAGTTTATCAACGCACAATAGCCGTCATGGCAGACAAGCTGGCGCGCTGACCAAACGTTGAGCTCGCGCAGACACCTGGGAGCAATCGTGGGCTGATCTGCGGTCAGCCCTAACTACTCGCCCAGTCGAACACGGCCCGGTAGAACGGCTCGCCACAACCGAAGGCGTACATCTTGCAGAACACTTCGGCTGAGCCATTGTAGATCATGTCGAGCGACACGTAGAGAATAACCAGCAGGCCGACCCAGGTGATCCATGGGTAGCGGGCGAGCAGGCGGGCGATCATGTGTGAGGCGATCGCCATCAGAACGATCGCAATGGCGAGACCAATGACAAGAACAAGCGGGCTGCCTTTGGCTGCACCGGCGACGGCCAGAACATTATCCAGCGACATCGATACGTCGGCGAGGATGATCTGGAAGATGGCTGTGCCGTAGCCGACGTACTGCACGTTGGAGGTGCCGTCACTGGAAGCTGCCGCTGCCTCGTGATCTTCGTGGCCGGCGACAACAACCTCGCGGTACATCTTCCAACACACCCACAGCAGCAGGATGCCACCTGCCAGTGTCAGTCCGACAATTTGCAGGAGCTGGGTCGTCAGGGCCGCGAAAATGATGCGCAGCACAACGGCGCCCATAATGCCCCAGAAGATGACTTTGGCGCGGATCTTGGGATCAACACGTGAGGCAGCAACACCGACAACGATAGCGTTGTCACCGGCGAGCACGATGTCGATCATGATAATGTTGATCAGTGGAAGGTAGTTTCTCTGCCACCATTCCGACGAGCTTACTAGCTGCAGTTCAGCTTGTATGGCAGCCAGCAATTGCCAGATATCGCCGGAAAGAACGTCAGTCATTTAAAAGAGATCCTTAGGAGAGCGAGTGTCGCCAGGCTGAGCGACCGAGAGGCGAATATCTGCGGTTTGTGAGAATAGCTGGCAAGCTAAAGGGGACGAAAAACAGTTTAGGGCCCGTCGATTAGACGGACCCTATGTCAAAAGTGATACAATTTCATCTCAAAAATGAGATTGAAGCGTGAATTAGCGCTTCGAGAACTGGAAGCTACGACGGGCCTTCTTGCGACCGTACTTTTTGCGTTCCACCGTGCGGCTATCGCGTGTCAGGAAGCCATTCTTCTTGAGCGCCGGCCGTAGTTCGGGCTCGTAATGGGTCAAGGCTTTCGAGATGCCGTGGCGCACAGCACCAGCTTGACCGGACAAGCCACCGCCCTTGACGGTTGCCATGACGTCGTACTGATCGAGGCGCTCAACCAGCTGCAGCGGTTGCTTCAGCAGCATCTGCAACACTGGGCGTGCGAAGTACTTGTCGAATTCACGATTATTGATCTGAATGCGGCCATTGCCCGGCTTAATCCAAACCCGCGCGATGGCGTCTTTGCGCTTGCCGGTGGCGTAGGCGCGACCGAAGGGATCGAGCTTTTGAACGTGCACCGGAGCGGTATCTGCAACCACAACGCCTTCTGCTGCTGCTGCGTCACCGAGATCTTCGAGTGATTTAATTTCTTCTGCCATACGGGTCAGACTCTCGCGTTCTTGGGATTCATTGACTTAACGTCAAGGACTTCGGGCTGCTGCGCTTCGTGGGGATGCTCGGTTCCCTTATAGACACGAAGGTTGCGCATGAGCTTTCTGCGCAGCTTGCTCTTGTTGAGCATGCGCTCAACGGCTTTGGTCACAACGCGCTCTGGGAATTTGCCTTCGATCAGCATCTTCGGGGTGCGCTCTTTGATGCCGCCCGGATAGCCCGTGTGGTGATAGTACTTCTTGTCATCGTACTTGCGGCCGGTGAAGACGACCTTCTCAGCATTGATAACGATGACATTGTCGCCAGTATCGACGTGCGGTGTGAAGGTTGGTTTGTGCTTACCGCGCAAACGAGTGGCGATTAGAGAAGCAAGGCGTCCGACGACGAGGCCTTCGCCGTCGATCACGATCCACTTTTTCTCCACCTCGCCCGGTTTGGCCGAGTATGTTCTCATCTTTGTTGTCCTGAAAGCATTGTACGCCCTAACGATGTCAGAGCTGTCTGAGGAATTGTGTACAGGTAAAGTAAGCGAAATACAACGCTATATTTTTGATATGAATCAGTGTCTTAAATGTACGGGTAGTATAATACCGTAATATCTAGTGTCAATTTTCTCGCGGCATCGCGTAGTTGCAGGTCGCCTGAGCAACGAGCGTCGAGCTACCGGAAGACATAACACGGCAATCGATAACGGCGAGGCGCCGACCGAGACGAAGTGCACTGGCATGACAGACAAGATCCATGGGCTCCGGCCGGGCCAGGAAGTTGATTGTCATGCTGGATGTCACGGATTGCACAGCAACCGGCCCGTGCTCGCTAAGGATGACGATCCAGGCGGCCGCGTCGGCCAGTCCAAACATGGTTGGCCCGGAGATCGTGCCGCCGGGGCGGATGTTCTTTTGCTCGATTGGCAGCCGTACTGTCGCAGTTCCTGGGCCAAGCTGTTCGATCGCATAGTTGCCCATGGCTTCGCGCAGCTGCGGAAAATGCTGATCAATCAAGTTGGTGACGGCCTCTGGCGCGTGTTTGGGCCAGGCGCTATCAGTGCTGCTACTCATCTCAACCCACTACATCGTTGTCGATACTAAAACAGCCTGCCTTTTATCGGACAGAATTCGAGAGGACAAACGCGCCGTCTTACAAACAGAGTGGCGGCCCTTTTATCATGCCCAGGGCCGAACCTTCATATTTTGACCGGTCAACTGGAGAAACGCGGAAATGATCCGTTCCCTGTTCAGAAAATTGGGTCTCGTTGCTTTGGCGCTCGGCAGCATGATGGTTGTCAGTGCGAGCCAGGCGCAAGAGGCCGCCTTTAAGCAGATGAAGCTGACGGAAGCGCAGATTGAGAATTACCTGAAAGCGCAGGGCGAACTCAACGCACAGTTTGAAAAGATTGAAAAGGCCGGCGAGCAGCCTGACCAAAAACTCGTGCAAGGCCTTGAAGAGATTGCTAAAAAGTTCGGCTTTGGTTCCTATGACGAACTCGACGCCGTGATGTCCAACATTTCGTTTGTTTTGTCGGGCTTTGATCAGGAAAGTGGCGAGTTTTCCGAGCCGGTTGAGGCGATGAAACAGGAAATCTCAGCTCTAAAGTCAGATAAGACGATGCCAGAGAAGGAGCGCAAAGCGCTTATTCAGGAGCTTGAAGAGGCGGTTAAGAATACACCCAAGGTTGAGCACAAGGACAACGTCGCTTTGGTCAAGAAGCACTTCAAAGCGCTCGACAAGGCGATCAATTAGGCTCGTTGGAGTTCTCTGATCCCCATCCAGGGCTATACAGAATCAGAAAGCCGCTGGCTCAATATACGCCAGCGGCTTTTTTGTCTGATGGCACTCAAGTCTGCAAACTGATGGCAGCGATAACGCCGCCAATAGAGACAATCCACCAAGCTATCGAGAGAAAAGCGACGATTGCTCCCGTACGTTTGCGGCTCGCTGCTTCTTGTGAGTCCTGATCGCTCAATGCCATTCCTCCGATTGGGGCGCAGTTTTCTCGCGCTCATGTTTCTGAAGATCGTTGGTCAGACCATAGAGAATGACTAGGCCAACTGCAATACGCCGCTGTGATCACAGAATAAATTCTTATGAGAGGGTTGATGCGGGCGCCCAAGGCCTGTCCATGCGGTCAGGTCTATGGCCAGTCAAAGGCCACGAAACACGCATCCCATTATGAGCAGAACGTATGCGGCCGTCATCACCCAGAAGCTGTAGTTTGAGAGTTGTGGTACAGCGATACCGAGGTGCGATATGAGCGCCAGAACACCGACAGCGACTGCAATCAGGAAAGTTAACAAGCCTGGTGGTTTCGTCAGACCCATATCGCGGCATCCTTAAATTGGTACGGCCCTTGGCGCCCATCTAAACGCCTGCGGCGGCTATTGATCAATTTTGCCGCGTAGACATGTGGACTATGAATCGATTTCAGTTCTCGTACCAAAACCCGGTACCGACGACAACGACCTCAATCGCACCATCGGTGATATTTGGGTGTGAGATGCGCACTCCGATCACACCATCGTATCCTGCTTCTGTGGCCTTGCCCTTCAGGTTCTCGACTGCTCGCTCAATCGTCTGATCCAGGACGGCTTCATATCGCTTCATCTTGCCGCCAACGACATTCGTGATGACTTCGCGCATGTCGCGCACGACATTCGCACCTGACACGGCACAAGCATGGACCAACTCGCCGTGCTTGATCGGTTGGCTGCCTAGGGTCTCAACAGAAGTGCACTTCATTACGATCTTGCTTATCCGGTTCGGCCGTGCCGATCAGGCAACTTCCGATGCTTTCAAGTTGCGTCTGGGCGGCAAGAATAGACGCTTCAGTATAAGGAGAGCGAGGATCAAAGCCAGGGCGAGTGCGACGACGACCACCGGGTGTTTTTTCCACAGCAGCAAGGGATGGATCTCGCCTGCAACGACGAGGTTCAGATCCGACACCATGGACTTTATGTTCAGGCCTTGATCGTTTCGCAGCATCATCGCAACTGCGGCTGGTTGATTTCGGCTGGCCAGAACGGCCCACCTTACCTGTTCAGAAGAGAGCTCTCTCACCAGTGCCGGCTTTGCAACGACCGCGTCAAATACGATCTTACGCGCCGGCGAGTCGAGATCGGAAAGATAGCCTGCAAAGCTTCCCAACGCACTGGTGTCGAGATCCCGGGCAAGTCGGACGAGATGCTCGTTGTCGAGTTCCAACAACACGTCGCGGCCAGCTTTTGGAAGACCTGCGAGCCGACGGACTATCCTGGCCTCTCCGAGTGAGAGCAACTGGTTGAGGGATTTGCTCGTGAAATCTTTCGGGTTGGCACTGCGATGGACTTCGTAACTCAGCACGCCCGCGAGGTTGTCCGGAGCAATATTGAGCCAGGCGAGTGCTTCCTCGACGGAATCAAGTTCCCGCGCGATCTGCATCCCCTGATCATCAAGACGGGTGACGGCGCGGTGCAGTGAACCTTTTCCTAGCATTGTTTTGACGTCGGTTTCTGTTCCGCGGCGCAGCGTGATCGACACAATCTCGTCGAGCCGAGGAAGTTGGGCAGGGCGAAGTGAGTCCACAAATTCCTGAAAAGGTTTATGTCCCGCTGAGAGCTCGAGGACCTTGTTGTGCGCAATTTTGAAGTCGCGCCAGATTCGCAGGATGTGGTCGGCTGTTGAGTTGGAAATCTCTTCGAGCTGACCATCCATGTGCTGCTTGATGGTAGACGCCAACTCTTTGCGGACCTTCGACTTGGTCGTATCCGACGTCATCTCTTGTCGTATGATCGGAAGAACGCCGTTGCGCAGTTCCCAAAGTTGTTTCAGATCATAAGCGATGAGCGCAACGCCGATCCCGCCGGCGACAACCGACACGACCCGACCGATAACTGCGCCGACGACCCTCTGGCCGATTCTGCGTGCCATGCGCCCAAGCTGACGGCGGATCAATATGATGACCCCACCGGCAATCGCTCCTGATGCCTGTCGCGCGATATTCGTTGACTCAAGTTGGGCCGTTCGCCCGGCCGGCTCTAAAACAAACGCTGCTTTAGCGTCGGCGCTCACGATGTCCGCAATGGTCCGGCCAAACCGATCACCAAGAAACATTTGCAGGCAAATTCGGGCCGGCGTCGCGGCTTCTTCCGTGGTCAGCACGATTTGGCGCCCGACTTCGACGCTGACGCCTTTGGCTGCCTGCTCCAACGCTGCTTTCATTTCGTCGGAGCGATAGACATGTTCTGCCACCGCCATCGCCAATTCGTCAGCCTTTTCCGAACTGGCGAGTGAACGCAGCAACTGCCCCCAGCTCGTTTTGCTCCGCACGTCCTCCTCGGCGAGCTTGACGCGCTTGTCGATCAAGCTGTCGAGGCTCTGCTTGCGCCATTGATCGCGGACATGGGCTCCATAGTCGATGGATTGGGTGCCGTTGCGCAAAGCCGCCAGCGTTACATCCCGGATGGCGTCGCGGAACTTGGTTTCGTCCTGGGAGCGGCAGGCTTCGTAGTCGGTTGCAGCTGGAATGCTTGTTTGTGCGCTAGCCGTGAGGCCGGTAGCCCACAGCGCGCCGAGCGAGGCTGTCAACACTACAGCAAACCGTGTTCCAGCAGACAGGCGGGCAAATGCCATCAAAGTCAGTCCGAGCCTCCGCAGCTAAGTTTGCTCCAGCTTCACATGTTAACGTGCCAGCCTCATTTGAGATCAGCTACGAAATTCACGAAGGTTTGTACATGCCAGGGCGGAGTGGCGGAACAGTGTTGTTATCGTCCCGATCGGGTGGAGATTGTTTCTCGTTTCGGAATTCAGAAGTGCCTACTGGCTGACTTTACAGCGTGCAAAGTCTCCTTCGATCCGTCTCCAAACAAAGGTTTCGCTCAAAAATTTCATTCCGAGATAACCTTTGACCTGCAACCCGTTTTGCGAGAGGCGACGAACTTCGACGTCAAATGCTTTTCCTTGTTTGGGATCGTAGATCCAGCCCTTGTCCCAACTGCCATCCTGCTGTTGTTTCAGACGACCAATGACCTGCAAACCGCAAATCGGCTTATTGCGGCGCTGGGGCTCTGGATTGAGGCGGTCTCTGAGAGGACGACCGTCGCGCCCTACCGTATCTTTCAGCCAGACAATATGGCCGCACATGCTCTGTGCGCAGGGCTTAATCTCGATGGCGCCCTTGCCGGTATCGTTTAACCAAACTCCCACGATATCGCCATTCGCCATCGCAGCCGAACTGGACATGGTCATAGCCAGGACCATGCCGGCGGCTACTTTTGTTAGGAAAGCAAGCATCAAAGCTGGTATCGCAGTTGGCATTGAATCCAATCTCCCGATCGGTATTTAGAGTTCTGAAACAGACGGTTATGTGCTACACTCGTAGAACTTGGTTGCGCTATAACAAGCCTGTGTTGGTAATTTAGTAATCAAAATGACCAGTTAACGACAGTCGTCTGTCTGTAACTGCGGCAAGTTCGTCGCAATCTTCGTCTATCATGGAAAGGTCTAGTTCTTGGGACTATATGCTCGGGAACCGAGTTAATGCGATTGTGATTATCGCGGGCACATCTGTGCCAAACACCTTCCCATATATTGACTTAAGCACCCTGTTTTCGGTGCGGTTAGAGTAGGATTAGGATAGTAGATGGTGCTGACTCTGGCCATGCGAAACCTGTTTTACGACAAGGTGAGCTTGGCGGTAACGATCGTTGGTATCTTGTTCTCCGTTGTTCTGGTGTCAGTACAACTGGGAATTTATGCGGGTACAAGCCGGATTATCACGTCAGTTATTGATAATGCGGATGGTGAGATCTGGATCGCGGCCTACGGCACGAAGAGCATCGAAGAATCGGGCACATTGACTGGCAATGAGCGCCACACAGCGTTGGCAACGCCAGGTGTTGCGCGTGTCTATCCTATCGTGTCGACGTTCAGTAACTGGAAGAAGCCTGACGGCGCTCGCCAGCTTTGCGTTGTGATCGGAACAGAGGTGTCTGACAGCGGTCTGACGCCTTGGAACATCGTTGGCGGCGGACTGACCGAGATGAAACTGCCCGACGCTGTTGCCATTGATGAGACGTATTTCAAGTATCTCGGTGTGAACGGAATTGGTTCGACGGCTGAGATTAACGGCCAGCGTGTGCGTGTGACGACGCTGACGCACGGCATTCGGTCCTTTACGACCACGCCCTATGTCTTCACGACGCTTAAGCAGGGCCGGAAACTGCAAGGCATGCCGCCGGGCTCGGCGAACTTCTACCTCGTGAAGTTGGCGGAAGGTGCTGATGTGAAAACCGTGCAGGCGGATCTGCAAGGCCGGATGCCGGATCTTGATGTGATTACCAAAGCGGAGTTCAAGCAACGCAGCCTCAAACATTGGCTGTTTGGCACTGGTGCCGGCATTGCGCTTATCGGCGGTGCTCTTCTCGGGACGCTGGTCGGTACCGTGATTGTTGCGCAGACGCTTTACGCGAGCACGAAGGATCATTTGAACGAATTCGCCACGCTCCGGGCGCTTGGCTCTTCGTCAGGGTACATCCATCGTGTGATCCTGACACAGGCGGCTTTGAGCGCAATTATAGGTTATGCTTTGGGAATATCGATAGCACTCGGTATAGTGGCGCTGAGTGTGAATACAGAGCTGCCGATTATCATGACACCGTCGCTAGCAATGGGTCTGTTTGCTTTGACGGTTTCGATGTGCGCGATATCTGCGGTATCAGCCATCATCAAGGTCACACGTATCGACCCAGCCATGGTGTTCAGCCGATGACCAAGAAAGTCGTTGCCCAGGTATGTGATCTCGTTAAAGAGCTTGGTGAAGGTGCCGGCAAGGTTCAGGCTGTCAAGAAAACAAACCTGTCGATAAACTCCGGTGAGCTGACGCTTCTGATGGGACCATCAGGGAGCGGGAAGACCACACTTATCTCGATCCTCGGCTGCATTCTGACGCCAACTTCAGGCGAAGTGATTATTGACGGTGAAAACACAACCGGGATGTCGGCTGAGAAACTTGCAGACATTCGGCGACGGCATATCGGTTTCATTTTCCAATCGTACAACCTCTTCCCGACGCTTAATGCGATCGAGAACGTTCGCCTGGCACTCGATGTCAGAGGGTCGCGAGGCGCATTATCGAGGGACCTGGCGGAGAAGGCACTGGTCGCAGTTGGCCTCAGCCATCGGATGAAAAGTTATCCGAAGCAGATGTCAGGCGGCGAGCAGCAACGCGTGGCAATCGCGCGTGCACTTGCCGGATCTCCATCTGTTATCCTCGCCGACGAACCAACGGCGGCTCTCGATAGTGAGAATGGCCATTCAGTGATGGCTCTCCTTGCCGAGGTTGCCCATAACGCCGGGCGGGCAGTGCTTGCAGTGACACACGATCCTAGAACATTATCCTATGCGGATCGGATACTGCGGATCGAGGACGGTCATATCATTGACGACGAGCGAGGCGATGCTGCTTCGCGCTCGACACAACAACTCATACCAAAAAAGAGACGGACGAAACTTGATGCCTAGTTTTTTGAGACTTGATTCAACCGTCACGACACTGGGGCTGGCAGCGGTTCTAGCTCTCGGCGTCAGCGCACTTGCAACTTACCTGCCTCAGAATGGCGGCATAGCTGCAAGTAACGCAGCTCAGGTTAAGCCGGCGAAGAAAGGCCCACAGGTGGTTGCTCTGGCGACGAAGGCGGAGTGGGAAGCCTCGGCTCCAGGCCGGGTTGCGCCGTTGGGTGGCGAAGTCGATGTACGACCGGAAGCCCCGGGCGTTGTGACGACGGTTTATGCCAAGGTTGGTGATGTCGTCAAAAAGGGCGACTTGATCGCGGTTATGAAGGACCGTGAAGCTTTCACGCGGGTCGTTGCCGCGGCTGCTGAAGTTGAAGTTCGGGTGTCCGAGCGCGATGAGGAGAAGGAGAGCGATAAGCTCTTGCTCGCATGGCGTAAGGCACAGGATGACCTTGGCGCAGCTGAGCGCGCCCTCTTTAAGGCGCAGACAACTTTTGACACGCTTTTCATTGCGCGTCGGCAAGGTAAAGCGTCTGATCGTGACGTTGAGAATGCACGGCGATTGATTGAAGTCGCTCGCATCTCGATTGAGTCCCGGCGAAAGGATGTAGAAACAGCGCGTGCCGCTGAAGGGTTCCCGCTGCTGAGCCGTCTTGACTCTGGTTTGACGATTGCCCGAACCGATCTGCGATTGGCCGAGTTGGCTTACGAGAAGACACGCATTCGTGCGACCTCCAATGGCCGTGTATTGCAGATGGAAGGCGTTGCCGGGGAACTCGCGACTACGAGCTCTCAATTGCCGTTCGCAATTGTTGGCGATGTTTCAAAGCTTGAGGTGACTGCTGAAGTCGAGGAACGCGATATCAGCAAGATCTGGGTCGGTCAAAGCGTTGTTATTCGCGCCAACGCTTTCTCAGGTCAGGATTTTACAGGTAAAGTTACGTCAATAGCAGCAAAGGTTGGCTCGCCGGCTTTGGGGCTGCGCGGGCCGAGCCAGCCACGCGACGTCGAGATCCTGGAAGTGGATATTACGCTCGACGGCAAGCCACCGCTTCTGCCAAGCATGCGAGTCGATGTCTTCTTCAAGCCCAAGGGCAATGTGAGAGCAGCTGCTGCGGCTGCAAAGAACTAAAGATCTTTGCTCGCCGCTTTAGAAGCTAAACCCGCTTCCGAACTTGCCGATAAAACAAAAGTTCCAGGGTGTTTAAACGGCTGCCTGGCGGGCGGAAGCGTTGATGTGTGCGACCAGCTCTGCAGGCAGTCCAAGACGTTCACCGAGAGAGCTTAGGAAGTCGCGCTCAGCCGGCGTATCGACTTCAACGGCAATACGGGCTGCTGTGTAGAGCTGAATGTTCTCCTGCTGACTGCGCGAGCCGGCGACGATGTCGTCGATCGTCGATGGGTTGTTGAGCTCGTTGGCCAGGAATTCCTCGGCACCTGCGTCTAGGCCTTGGTCCTTGAGACTTCCAACAATGCGCTGTTGTTCTCTCGAATCCAGTCGGCCATCGGCCGCTGCTGCAGCTATCATGGCTCGAATGCAGGCGATGGCCGTGTCATTGCTGACCGATGCATCATCGAAACCTGATCCTGATGGTGCGGGCTCCAAGGCTTCCGAGCGATCCGTGATGAGTGGTCTGCCGGCGCTGTAGTTTTGGTAGGCCTTGTAGGCAAGCCCACCAATGAGTGCCAGGGCGCCGGCCTTGGCCGCGCCACTTGCCAATGACCGACCGGTTTGGGTGCCGAGAATGAGAGCGCCCAGGCCACCGAGGATGGCGCCAGTCTGCAGCTTATTGTTCTGCATGTAATTCTGCACCTGCTCGACGAGCTCCTGCGGTGAGCGACCACCGCTCATCTGGCCGATCAGATCATCGAGGCCGGTGGCTTGCCCGATCTTGCCTGCGCCCTCGCGGACGCCGTCTGTTGCTTGTCCGAAAACATCTCCGGCTGTCTCGCCGGCACCGCCCGCCCTACGCTGCAGCTCAGATAGCAGGTCATTCAGTCCACCTGAACGTGACGACTGCCCGGACTGTTGTGATGGAGCCGGCGCGCTCGTCTGCGCTCCGGAACCGCCCTCGGTGAACTGCCTGAGGAGGTCGCTGATGTCATTGCTCACCGGCCGTTGCGATTGAGCTGAGGATTGCGGTTGAGCCGCACCGTTAACGAGCATGTCGAGTATTTGCTTAGGGTCAAACATCACTGATTACCAATTTGGATTGCGTTGGCAGTACCCTATTCCGGCTTTGTGGCAATGACAAAACTGTCGTCGTGAAAACAGTTATTCTGCTGGTTCGGAACGCATTGATTGACTATTTTTGTCGTCGCCCGGCTCATCTTTCTCGCCAACGAAGCGGCCGAAGACCTTCCATATACCCTTTCCGATATCGTCCATCAGGACAAACACGGCGGGTACAAAGACGAGCGACAGAATAGTTGATGAAATGAGGCCGCCGATGACGGCGATTGCCATTGGCGCACGGAACTCACCGCCGGCATCCAAGGCGAGCGCGGATGGCAGCATGCCGCCACACATTGCGATCGTCGTCATAACAATCGGGCGTGCGCGCTTGCGCCCGGCATCCACGATGGCCTCGGTGCGTGGGACACCGCGAGCAATCTCTTCCACTGCGAAGTCGACCAACATGATTGCATTCTTTGTGACAATGCCCATCAGCATCAAGATGCCTATGACGACTGGAAGACTGATCGGGTTCTGCGTGATCGCTAGGGCAACAATCGCTCCGCCGATTGAAAGCGGCAGCGAGAACAGGATCGTGACAGGTTGCAGGAAGCTCGAAAACAGCAGCACTAGGACGGAAAAGACCATCATCAGTCCGGCTGCCATCGCTTTGCCGAAACCCTCAAAGACTTCGGCCATGATTTCCGCATCGCCAAACTGTTGAAACTTGATGCCTGCGGGTAGGGATTTGGCAGACGGCAGGTTGGTGACTTTATCGACAGCCACCCCGAGTGCCGTATTTCCCTTGAGGTCGGCACTGACGGTCACCTGTCGTTGGCGATCATATCGCTCGATGGTCGTTGGACCCTGACCCATTTCGAATTTGGCGATTGCAGAGAGTGGAACGCTGCCGCCGGTCGCGGTCGGGACCTTGAGTGCCTGAAGGAGTTGCAAGTCAGATCGTGCCGCCTCCTCCATCTGGACACGGATCGGAATCTGGCGATCTTTCGCATTGAAGCGTGCCAGTGCAGGACCAACGTCTCCGATCGTGGCGATCCGAACAGCCTCAGCAACTGTCTCGGTTGATATTCCGAGTTCAGAAGCAAGGTCCTGGTCGGGTCGAACGCGGAGCTCTGGCCGGTCAAGTTCTGCAGTCGAGATTGGCTGGGCCAATTCCGCCAGTGTCTTCATCTCGCTCGTTATTGCAGCGGCGGTCTGATTGACCTGCTCGCCATCTCGACCAAGGACAACCATCTGGAAGAAGCGCTGACCATTTTCCTCAAAGAACCAGTGCCGGATGTCCGGGATGTTGGCGATATCTCTTGAGAGGGTTTCTTTGAACTCGTTCTGGCTGATCTCTCGTTTCGATTTTGGTTTCAGAGAAACGATGAGCGTTGCCTTGCGAACTTCGTTGCCGGAGCCAAGAATTTGACCGCCGCTTACGAAGACGCGCTCAACCTCCTCGTACTTGCTAAAGCGCTTTGAGATTTCATTAGTGACTTTGCGGGTGTCTGCCAGTTTCGAACCAGGCGGAAGTTCGACTGCCATAAGCAGGCGGCCAATGTCTTCCGGCGGTAGGAAGCCGCTTGGTAGGAGCTGCATCGAGGCGATTGAGCCGAGGAAAACGAAGATGCCGAGAATGACAGTTGCAATGCGTCGGCGAACAGACCAGGCAACAAGACTGGTGTATTGCCGAAGGATCCAACCTTCCTTGGGCTCATGGTGTTTCTCGCGCATGAAGTAGGCCGCCAGCAGGGGCGTTATGAGGCGCGCCACCAAGAGCGAGAAAAATACCGCGGCTGCGACAGTGACACCGAACTGCCGGAAGTACTGCCCGGCAATACCGCCCATAAAACTGACGGGGACGAAGACTGCAATGATGGTGACCGTGATTGCGATCACAGCCAGGCCGATTTCATCGGCTGCTTCGAGCGCGGCGCGATAGGGCGATTTACCCATTCGCATATGACGGACAATGTTTTCTATTTCCACAATGGCATCGTCAACAAGAATGCCGGTCACGATTGTAACGGCGAGCAGGCTGACCAAGTTCAGTGAGAAGCCGAGCGCATCCATGGCCCAGAAGGCCGGGATGATCG
>JBCDBQ010000118.1:0-14558 GCA_039183375.1 Pseudomonadota bacterium | reverse complement strand
CGCTGCACACAGAGCGTCGCGCTCTGGCACGGGGCCTTAGCTCAGTTGGGAGAGCGCTTGCATGGCATGCAAGAGGTCAGGGGTTCGACTCCCCTAGGCTCCACCAATCCTCTCTTTGTTTTGGTCAAATACGTGTTGCGGTGGTCGGCACCTGGACCCTTACCGCCGTTCAAACACGCCATTTCGACGAGCCGCACTGACCCATCATGGCCATGCAGACGTTCATGCGGCACGCGACGAATTGGCAGTGAGAGCCCAAATTTCCTCATGCTGCGTTTTGCACGAATGGCCGCCTTTGTCTTGAAGCGATTGTCACCCACGCTTTCTGCGAACATCTCCTGGCGTCTTGCCGTACTTCTTTGCAAAGGCTCTGGCGAAGCTGGCCGGCTCAGCGTAGCCAACACGCCAGGCAACAGTCTCGATATTCAGCCCAGCGGATGAAAGCAACTCATGAGCGATCGCCATCCTTGTATCGGTGTAGAGCTGTCGGAAACTTGTGCCTTCATCCGTCAACCGGCGGCGAAGCGTTCGCTCGGTGACTGCCAGTTTAGACGCAACATCTTCAATCTGGTGCTCGTTTCCAATATTATCGATGATGGCATCGCGAACCTGTTGTGACCATTGCGGTAGTGTTCCGGACTGCGCTTCAAGCAGGGATTTGCACTGGTCCAGACAGAATTGAAGAGATGCCGGATCAGATTTTGGCAAAGGCACATCAAGGATGGCAGCCGGAAAGACTAACGCATTGGTCTCCTGAGCCATCATGATGGGTAACGGCGTGAACGCCGCCAGCTTTACTGGATATTCGGCGTCATCTTCAATGAGCCGTGCCTCAAAATCGGAGAAGTCAGGCTGTTGCAGAAGGTCCCGGATGAATTTCACCGAGATGACCAGATGGCGCTCAAGGATGTAGCGGTGCGTTGAAGCCGGGATGTCGGATGTATCGAATACCAACCGCGCCTCGTCACCGTCTTCTACCAGCGTCATTTCGGCAATGAGGAAAGACAATTTCGCGTAGTTGATCGACGTTTCGATAGCAGCCCGCAGGGTCGGGCTGGTCAGGATCGCAAAGCCCCAAATACCGAAAGCATGCACATGGGTCGCCCTGCCAACAGAAAAGCCAAGACCGACGTTCTCCGGCACAAGGTGCACCAGGTTTTCAATCGCTCTGATTTCATCCGTCGTGCTGTGCGTTGCGTTTGGATCGTTCAGATCACAATCTGAAACCGACGTGCCTTCAAGGCATTCCGCTTCAGAAATGCCGTGCTTCGCCGCCTCATCGCAAAGGAGGCGCAAGCTCGTTGACGGTCGGTTTTGTGAATGAACGATCATCGGTAGCATGATGACGATATGTCCGAAAATATCAAACCCGGGTGATCGCGTCAGGCTGTCGTTGCGTGATGGGTCGCGAGCCACGCTTCTTCCTCTCCCGGCTCGGGCAAGATTTCTCCACCTTCCATTACCCAGCTTGCGGGCACATCTATCGTATCCACGATGATTTCGCTCAGAGGCACACCCGCGTGGGTGTAGATCGAAGCTTTCATCCGGTTTACGAGATCAGCCTTTTGTTCATCCGTCCGACCAGCGCGAATGCTGCCAAAGAGAAAAACACTCTTTCCGTTGATCGGCAGTTGGGGGGCATCTTCGAAGAAGAAGGCATGCACGAAGGTGCGGGGCGCACCGGTGATGTCACAATGGATGTCGGTGATGTCTGCGGCGATTTTTGGTTTGGCGTCCTCGGGAATCACGCTCGAAACAGAGTTACACATGTAGAGTGGCATGGGTCTTATCCAATCGGGTTGCGAATTGAGGTTACGATTTCATTGGCGGATCGGCCGGTCTTCGACATACAAATCTCGCCTAACTCTCTCAGCAGAGAAATCCGTTCATCTTGCTCAAGAGCCCAATTGGCATGAAGCGATGCGATGATTGTTGTGGATGGTTCGGCAGCGGTAAACCCGCTGCCTTCCGGAACCACGATCCAATCGATGTCCGCAGGCGCCTGAAAGGCGCGCAGCGTGAATTCACCGATCTGAGCTTTCAGCCCATACTCTGTCTCTAGAGAAATCTGTCCTTCTTGGACGATGCACATAACGGGGACCATTGGGCTTGCTCCTTTGTTGCTGCTCATGGTGTGGATTACGCGAAGCTGACGGCACGGCTGCCGGTCGAGACCGACTGCAGAATTTTGGTGACGTCGCCTTTGCGCATGGTTTTCGGCACAGCATAGGAAGACCGGGCTTCTGCCAGTGCTTCTTTGGCGATGGCCGAGAAGTCCTGTTGCTGCACGTCGTCCAGGTTCACTGGAATGCCAACGGCTTCCGCCAGTGCGTCGATCCGGTCGATGAACTGTTTCGCCTGACGGGGTGCGTAGGGCAGGGCTTCATTGCCTTGCAACATCCGCTCAAGCTCTGCGAACCGCTGCGCACATGCTTTCTCGTTGAAACGCAGAACGCGCGGCAGAAGGATCGCGTTGGCCAGACCGTGTGGCGTGTTGTAATGGGCGCTGATCTGGTGAGAGATCGCGTGCACATAGCCTAGGCTGGTGCGTGTGAAAGCGTTGCCTGCAAGGAAGGAACCAAGGGCCACCATTTCGCGGGCGTGTTCGTCGCCTGGGTTCGAGTATGCCACTGGCAGGTAATTCACGATCAGACGCACGGCTGTGGCTGCATCGCGCTCGGTGTCTGGTGTCCGTGCGCGGGATGTGAAGGACTCGATGGCGTGGGTCAGCGCGTCCATACCGGTGCCGGCCGTCATTGGACCAGGCAGAGAAACCAAAAGATCGGTGTCGAAAGCGGCTGCAATTGGCAGGTATTTCGCATCGACAAAGAACTTTTTCTTGTGGGTCTCGGTGTCGGAAATCACGGCTGCGGTTGTGACCTCTGAACCGGTACCGGATGTGGTTGCGACAACGTAGAAAGGCAGCAACGGCTGATCGACCTTCATGATGCCAGCGAGTTTCGCCAGAGGCTTCTTGCTGGTGCTGGCGGATGCCATAACTTTGGCCGCATCGATGGCGGAACCGCCGCCAACGGCAAACACGCTGTCGCAGTTGCCTTTGCGGATGGCGGCCACGCCCTCTTCAACAACAGCGAAAGTTGGGTTGGGGATGATGCCATCGTAGATGGTCACTTCGCAGCCTTCGCCTTTCAGGAATTCCAGCAGGCCGTCCAGCATGCCGTTCTGAAGCAAGAAGCTGTCGGTGACGAGAAGGGGGCGTTTGGAGCCGCTCTGAACCATCAGGTCGGCGAGTTTGATCATTGCGCCTTTGCCGGAAAAGGTCAGGGGCTTTTCTGGGGTGTAGAAGCGGTTCATTGCCCGGAGGGCGACTGACATGATTGCGCTGGTCATTGGTTTATCCTCTGTGTGTTCGGTGCGCCGCCGATGTGGCGCGGCTGGTTGATTTGTCGTGAAAAGGCGTTGGCCTTCTCTTGCAGCTAAGGTGGCGGTTTCTGCCTGAATTCGACATGTTCAGCGCGGACAAGGTTCTGACAGTTTCGGCCATTGCTTTGGCCAAGCTTGCGCGCCTGTCGGTACGTTCAGTGGCGCGTCTGTGAGGGCAGCTGTCTTAAGTGAGCCTCTGAAACGCGAAAATCCGCGACCGTCCCGAAGGACGGCCGCGGTATCCACTGAGGACAGAGGTCACCCCAGCTTGCGGATGATGTTCAACTGACGGTCGGAGTGACCGTAGTATTTGAGGTCAGGTTCGAAGTCGAAAATCTTCTCCAGAACCGGCTTCATGTGCGAAAAGCATTCCAGGCTGTATTCGCCGTGGTAGCGGCCCATGCCTGAGTTTCCGACGCCGCCGAAAGGCAGGTTGGAGTTGGTGTTCTGCATCACAGCATCGTTGATCGCGCCGCTGCCGAATGGGATTTCAGCAAGGAACCGGGCTTTCGTCTCTTTGTCGTGAGAGAAGAGGTAACCGGCCAATGGCTTTTCGAGCTGCCGCACGATGTCGAAGGCTTCATCCAGTGTCTCGTATTCAAGCACAGCGATGATTGGGCCGAAGATCTCGTCCTGCATGATCGGATCGTCGAGGCTGACGTTATGCACGATGGTTGGCTGGATAACCCGCTCGTCACGGTTGCTGTCGCCGCCGTAGTAGACTTTCTCAGGATCGATGAGGCCAACAACGCGGTCGAAGTTGCGCTCGTTGATAATGCGGGTGAAGTTGCCGCGCTCAACGGAGTAGTCGTGCTTCTCGATCTCAGCAACCATGCGCTCCATGACACGCTCTTTGATGCTCTTGTGGACAAGAACGTAGTCAGGTGTCAGGCAGAGCTGGCCGGAGTTGATGAACTTAGCCCAGATCAGCCGCTTTACGCTGACATCGACGGGGGCGTCTTCTGCGATGATGGCAGGGTTCTTGCCGCCCAATTCCAGGGTCACGTTGGTCAGATGTGGCGCTGCCGCTTGGTTGACGATCTTGCCGACCTGTGGGCTGCCGGTGAAGAAGATTTTGTCCCAACGCTGGTTCAAGAGTGCGGTTGTTTCAGGGATCGCACCTTCAACGACGCGCAAGTAGCCTGGGTCAAAGTTCTCGTTGATGATCTTCGCCATGATGCGGCTTGTTTCAGCAGGCAGCTCGGATGGCTTCAGAACGGTGGTGTTACCGGCCATCATGGAGCCCACGACGGGGATCAAGGACAGGTTGTAAGGGAAGTTCCATGCGCCGATGACAAGAGTCGTGCCGAGCGGTTCGGCGACGATGTAGCTTTTGCCGGGCTGGTTCAGCAGGTTTGTGGAAACTTTGCGCGGCTTGGCCCATTCTTTCAGGTGCTTGATGGCCAGCTCCAGCTCTTCGAAAAGCGGGAACATCTCGGTCAGCTGTGTGTGGTGCTTCGACTTGCCGAAGTCGTTGTAGATGGCGTCGTAGAGCTCTTGCTCATGCGCACGCAGCAGACCTTCGAACTTTTTCAGCTGCTCCAGGCGAAATTCAACGGGCAGCGTAACTTTGGTGCGGAAGTAGGCTTTCTGGTTGTCGACAATGCCGCGGATTTGGTCTTCGACGGCGGTGATTTCTGTTTGAGCGTTCATTGTTAGATCCTCTGTTTCTGGGCGGTGCGAGCCCGCCGTGTGATGCAGAGAATTTGAGGTCTGAACGGCCGATCCGACATGTTCGCACCGGACAAGGTCCTGACAGTTTCGGACAAACAAAGTGGCGGTGAGCTCGCAGATCGTGAATTTGAACCACCGCGCGTTTCGTGCTTGCAGCTAATGTCAGCATCGCGGGCTACGACCGCAGAAACCAGGGGCGTTACAGGAATGCAGTGCCGGGCCGTCAGGTTGCCTTATTTCCAAATCTTGCCAAAAACATATCGACACTGTCCTCATAGACCGTTTGCGTATCCTGACTGACCTCAGCTCCAACAAGGAACTGCGGCCAGAAAAACAGCCGGATGGCTGGACCTGAGAGCAAGTCAGTCGCGTATTGCGGGTCAACATCATCAAGAACATTGGCGGCAATGGCTGCCTCAATGATCCCTCGCACGGGGTTCGTGTTCATTTCCGCGTGGGCGAAAATCCGGTGCGCAAGCGCTTGATCACGCAGGTACTCAGACATCACCATGCGATTCAGCCGCATGTACGCTTCGTCGGTGATCGCGGAGATGTAGTCCCGCAACGCTGCGATCAGTTGATCCCGTACGGGGAGAGACGGGTCGTATGGAGCCGAACTGATTGCTCCCGTCTGATCAATCACGATGTCCACCATGTGATCGAATAGCGCTTCTTTCGACGGGAAATGCTTGAACAGGGTCCGAGTCGAAACGGCAGCAGATTTTGCGATCTGAGCCGTTCTCGCACCCTCAAAACCGTGCGTGCTGAACTCTTCGACGGCGGCTTCTATGATATCTTTTCTTTTTAATTCAGTACGTTTCACGCCACGGTCCTCAAAAAGTAAATCGTTAAGTTTACATTTAGCACACCCTCACATAAGTAAACTGCGTGATTTACTTATGCAAGGCTAACAAGCCACATCCCGAGGAGACCAAACGATGAACCAGACAGCTTTCAAACCAGGTGCGAACGCAGTGACCTTCAAATCTTTCGGCGTGGATTTGGTCGGTGACCTGTACCTGCCGGACGACTTTGATCCGAGCAAGAAGTACAAGACCCTCGTCGGCGCGAGCCCCTTCCCTCAAGTGAGAGGGCAGATCCCTGCGACCTATGGCCCTGAGATGGCAGCGCGAGGATTCATCTACTTGGGCTTCGACTACCTGGGCATGGGCGACAGCCCTGCGCTGCCCGGTGAGTATAAGAAGAGCCGCTACATGTTCCGACTGATCGAAAACACATGGGACGCGGTTTCGTATCTCGGCACGTTGCCCTTCGTGGAGGAAATCTACGGTCTCGGCGTGTGCCAGGGTGGTTCGATCATTTCTTCCGCCGCTGTCACTGACCACCGGATCAAGAAGATCGTCACTGTCTCAGGCATGATGGCAGCCGATGCATTCCAGTGGGGCGATCGTGGCATTGCGGACCAGACAATCGCGGCTGCGAATGTGTCAAAACAGAAGATGCATGAAACAGGCGAGGCAGACTATACGTGGCCAATAGTCTTGCAAGACAGCATGACGCGAGAAGAGTTCAACGCCATTGGCATTCCAACGTCTGACGACACCTATAACTACTATGGAAAGGATGGCGTTGCTGGCCCAGGAAAGGTCAAGAACTTCACCGCCGAGCATATCGGTGATCAGCCCATGCAATCGCTGATTTCGATTGCCGAGCACTACGCAGATAAGATCACCCAGCCCACGATGGTGATCTATGGGCCAAACGCGGCAACGGCAATCTGTTCAACGAACTTCATTGATCGCCTGACAAACAACCCAGACGTCCGTACCTTTGATGAGTTCAGCCACGTTGACTTCTACTGGAAGCCAGAAGCCGTGAAGGCGTCGTGCGACGCTGCGGCCGAGTTCTTCAACAAGTAAAAGCACTGGGAAGAGGCAGCAGGTCGGCCTCTTCCCAGCCCAAAACAAACGGCAACCATTACCAATCTATGCTTTTTCGATCTCGGAAGAACCCACCAGTTGGTCCATTGTCCGGCAGTGTCGCAAGCCAGACAGCCGTATCCGCGCCTTCTTCTGGGGATCGGTTTGCACCGCTTCCTCCCATCCGCGTGCGAACCCATCCAGGGCACATCGCGTTGACTTTAACATTCTTGGGAAGGGTCCGCGCCGTTGCGACAGTCAGAGCATTTAGTGCTGCCTTTGCCACACCGTAGCCAGCAGGACCAGCAACGCCATCCGAGAATGCGCCCCATCCCGAGGACACATTCACCACGCGCCCATAGCCAGAGGAAACCATTCGGGGCGTGAGATGATGCATCAGCAAATATGGGCCGTGCACCATGATCGCCATTGAAGCTGCAAAGTCTTCTGGATCGTCAAGCAAGCTGCCAGAGCCAAGGATGCCAGCGTTGTTCACCAGAACATCGATGTGTCCGGCTTCCTTCACGGCGGACGCGATGCTGTCCGGGTCAGCGACGTCCAAGTGCAGAGCGGCCGCACCAATTTCGGTCGCTGCAATTCGTCCTGCTTCGAGGTCGCGTGCCCCAACGAGGACTTCCAGCCCTGCCTCTTTCAGACCCTTTGCAATGGCGAGGCCAATCCCGCGATTGGCCCCCGTGACAAGTGCGCGTCTCAAATGCTCTCTCCTAATCCGCGTATTGCAACGACATTCTGGTGATCTTGCCGTCGTCGTTCCACCAATATGAGTAGTGGACGACCCAGTTCAGCCAGTTCACTTCGGTCTTGGCATAGCGGTCTGCTTGCTCCAGGATTTCGCGGTGGCGGAAAGTGTCACCACCTGGGATGACCTCCCGCTCGGCCCAAGCCCGGATGGCGTCTTGCCCATTGAACGTGCGTGAGACGTCGATCATTTCGGCGTTTTCGGCAAAGCACGCCATATAGGCATCGATGTCCTTGGCGTTTGCGCTTTCCTGATAGCAAGAGATTGCTCGGGGCAGGTCTTCGGCGAAAGTGGGGCTGGCCATGACGGCCAGCGCGATTGTTAAGGACCTCAGCATGGGTTTGCTCCCGATTTGCGATCAGTTCTGGCCTGATGCGACGCGTTCCGTCGCCAAGGCCGGAAGGTTCTCATTGCCAAGCTGCGCGCGGAGGTTCGCCCGCATAAAGGTGATCTTCCAACCGTCGTCGGTTTTGAGCAGCTCGTGCTGATAGTCCCCGATGAACACCCACGTATCTTCGCCCTCATTCTCAAGGATATGCGTGGCGTAGATATTGGCGGTGGTCGTCGCAGTGTCGCCGTCGATCTGAACGCTTTCTGTACCCATCAGGTGATGTGTGCGGTCATATCCGGGCAGAACGGTCTGCCATGCGCCGACAATCTCCGCAGGGAGAAGCGTCGGGAGATCATCGGACGTACCCGCTGAAGCATTGGCGTAGGACGTGTAGTCCAGCACTGCACCTTCGGGATGGAATTGAGCCGCAACCTGATCCCAGTCTCCTTGATCGGCGAAGTAACCAACGTTGTTGATGGCGTTAAGCACCTGTTGTTCGTCGGACACCTCCGCAAAGGCTGGAGCCGCCATTGCCACAACGGCAAATACAAAAAGTGAGGGTTTAAGCATTGGATGTCTCCTTGGTTTTGTCTGCAGCTCGGCGTCCGGCCTCGGCTGCGAGGTCTGCGTTTCCGGAGGCGTACTTGAAGTTGAAGCGCATCGACGACAGCCTCCAGGTGCCGTTCACGCGTTTGAGCGTCAGGTCATAAGTCCCCACAATGAATTGCAGGTCTCCACCGGGGTGATCTGCAATGAAGTGGCTGGCCATTCCGTGGCATTGGACGTCTGCGGTCTCACCATCCTGCTCGACAATTGGATTGCCGATCTGGTGATGGATGTGATCGAAGTAGGGCAGCAGTCCTGCCCATGCGCTTGTGAGCCCTTCG
This sequence comes from Pseudomonadota bacterium, assembly GCA_039183375.1. Lineage (GTDB taxonomy): Bacteria > Pseudomonadota > Alphaproteobacteria > Rhizobiales > Hyphomicrobiaceae > Tectiglobus. Next base: position 5,642 of record JBCDBQ010000118.1, on the reverse strand, counting down.
GGGGTTACATCCGAGGCCGGTCCGCCGCCGTAGGAGGAATAGTCCACGTGGAATGGATCGGTCATCAGCGCTTGCACAGCGGCCCAATCGCAGCGGTCAACTGCCGCAAAGAAGCGCGAAACGGTGTTTGTAATATCTGTTGTCATGAGAAGTGTCCTTGTGAAGGCACGGTGTTCCCCATGAGAGGGGAACACCGATACATCGCTATCATTCAGCCAGACGTTCAGGCACCGGCTTCAACTGATACTGCGACCAGAAGAACGTGTTGGCGGCGTCTTGGTCGGCGGACAGGTTGGTCGCCTCAACGATCTTGCCGTCTTCGATCCGGTAAACCAGCGCCCAAGTCGTATCGACGTTTGGTTTGCCTTCGGCATTGGACCAGCCGCGATGAATGTCGACGACGTGGGTCTCGTCCGCGCCGAAGTAAATCGGATCAGCCTGGAAGTTGGCGGCACCCAGTTGTGCGAAGAAGGCGAGCACTTCGTCGCGACCATTCTTCGTTCCGCTGAGCGGGTGACGGCCGGGAATGTGCCATTTGACTTCTTCGTCCATGACGGCGGCAATGCCGTCGAGATCATTCGCGCCATAGGCGGCAAAGAAGTCTTGAACGACTTTGATGTTGTCTTCAGGTGTGTCGGCCATGACAGTCTGTCCTGTGATGAGAGTTGCGGTGAGAAGGGCGGATTGGATGAGTGTTCTCATGGGGGTGTTCCTTAAGCCTTGAAGAATTCGGCAACTGCGTCGGCCGAGGCTTTCACAGCATCCGCGCGGTCGTAGAAATCGAACTGGGTGACGTCTTCGCCCAGCCAGAGCTTTTCGAGAGGGGCATTCATGCGGGCCTCATAGGCCGCCGCACCAGCAGGCAGAGCGATTGAAGGCGACCCGACCATGAGGGTGGGCTTGGTCAGACGATCCGCCGACACCTGGGCATCGTAGGTCAACCACGGCTTCCAGCTTAGGACTGAGAACTTGTTGTCATAGGCTGGGATAAGGCCGCGATCTTCTTCCGTGTAATACGGTGCTTGATACATAACCGAGTTTTCGTCAGTGGCACTTGCCCCCAACAAAACGGTTTCGGCAGCGTCTTCGGCTTCGCTCGCTGCGATCAGATTGGCAGCAGTTTCAGGCCCACCATAGATGCCTTCGGCCATCTCAGGATCGTGCAGCCAGGGAGCCACCAACGCCAGTTTGGTCAACCGCGTGTCGTCGGCAACGGCGGCGGCCATGTAGCCGGAGGATGCGCAAACGCCGAGGCCGGAGATGTCCGCGATGTCATCGCGACCGGCCAGGTAATCTGTCGCAGCCAAAATGTCGGCTGTCTTCACAGCAGGGTCTTCGACATAGCGAGGTACACCTTCGCTCTCACCCCAACCTGTGAAGTCAAAAGCGAGTGCTGCATAACTCCGTGCGGCCAATTCACGGGCATAAGTACCCGGCATTTGCTCTTTCACGGTGGTCCAGGCACCGGTCACGATGACACCGGTCAGCGCGCCGGTTGCGTCCTCGGGCTTGTAGAGGATGCCCTTGAGCGTACCACCACTACTATCGAAGCTGACGGCTTCCGAAGTGATGCCTTTCAACTCGGGAGTGTTTTGTAGATTGATCGTTTTCATGAGTTCTCTCCATCAAGTGCGTTGCATTGCGGTGAGAGATAACTCTATGGGTTCATCATGATAATACATGCATTCAATTTAACTATCATGTATGAAATCGAATTATGCGACTGCCTCTATCCACACTTGAAATCTTCGACGCCATCGCCCGCGAAGGCTCATTCAAGGGCGCGGCCCTGCGGCTTGGCTTGCAACCGTCTACGGTCAGCCACCAGCTCAAGACACTGGAAGAACAGCTGGGCACGGCTCTTATTATTCGAACAACACGGTCCCTCAGTCTGACTGAGGCGGGGCGTGCTTTGCTGCGCGGGGCGGGGCCGGCTTTTGATCAATTGGCTGATGCCGTCGAAACAGCGCGGTCAGTCGGACATGCGCCACGCGGCTCGCTACGTCTGGCCATGACAGATTTTGTCTATGAACTTTATGTAGGACCAGCGCTCCCGAGTTTCCGTGATGTTTATCCGGATATCGAAATTGAGATGCAGTTCACGGATGCGCTCACGGACTTGCTGGCCGAGGAACTTCATGCAGGTTTCCGCCTCGGAGACCGCATTGCGCCTGATATGGTCGCGGTTCGTATCAGCAGGTCCGAACCATTGGCAGTCTTTGCAAGCCCAACTTATCTCAAGAAGCACGGTACGCCAGAAACACCATCTGATTTGCTCGATCACGAATGCATCCGATATCGCTTTCCAACGTCTCGTCAGATTGCCCCTTGGACGTTTCAGGGGAATGACGAAGATTACACGGTCGAGGTCAAAGGCTCACTGGTCGTCAATACGCTTCCGGCGATAGTCGAACTGGCCTCGCAAGGTCATGGGCTGATCAACACGTTCAGAAACTACTGTTCGAACCAAATCGAAAGCGGTGTGCTCGTCCCGGTCCTAGAAGAACACATTGGCAAAACGCCCGGCACATACATTTACTTTCCGCGCGAGTATCGGAACATGGTGCCACTGCGACTGTTCGTCGATCATCTCAAAGCGTCAACGGCTAAGGACAATACTGTTTAGGCTTACCCTATTCTGATCGCGTTGAGTCCAACCGCCGAACCGGCAAAATCGCATTACTAGCGATGCTCAGCAATGGGTCCACCTCGACATGAAATCGATCAAACGCCTCGTGCGGACGGGAAGCAGACGGCGGCTGGGATAAACAGCAAACATATCTCTCTGCATGGGTGCTGCATCTTTGACCCGTAGCGTATCTAAGCCATCTGTGATCATATCTGTTGGAAGGAGTGCGACGCCGAGATTTTTGCGTGCAGCAGCGGCCACCAATTCCAGATCATCTATGGTATGTATGACATTCGATGGTCGTACCTGCTCTCCATTCGCAAGAACCCACGGCTGGCGTGAGACTATTGCTGGAAGGTTGCGCAGATTATCAGTTGTTGTTGATTTCAAATCAAAATCTTTGGCTAGGCCAGCCCCTACGCAGAAGCTGTAAGGAACAGACCAAAGTCGTTTTGCAACTAGGCTGGAGTCTTCCAGTGGCCCGAGCCGAAAGGCGAGGTCGATATTGTCGCGGAAAAAGTCGAGCATTGCATTCGTGGTGACGACATCAAAACCCACCTCTGGATTTTGAGCTGCGAACTCCAGTAGTCGAGGCCCTATGGTCGTCCGCGCAGCCAAGGGCGGCGCTGTGATCCGGATGGTGTGGCGTTTTAGGTCGTCTGTGTAGCCAGCCACATCCTGAAGCTCCTCGATTGGGCTCTGACATCGATCCAGTAGTCGCCGTCCTTCTTCGGTCAGCCGCACCTGCCGAGTTGTGCGCTCAAACAGCTTGGTATCCAAATGATCTTCCAGTTCCGCAATCCTGCGGCTGACCCGACTGAGGGGGATGCCAAGCCGCTGAGCGGCCTCTGAGAAGCTGAGGTGGTGTGCGACTTTGGTGAAGAGTGCGAGGTCGTTATAGATCATTATTCTAATTTTGGGATTATATCTCTCAAGATCAACTATTATCGCATTTGATCCACACCGCTAAGGTCTCCTCAACAGTTCCAGGAGACCATCAATGCCTTATGCATTCGAAATTACAAAAACCGGTGGCCCCGAAGTTCTTGCCAAGGTGTCACGCGACACCCCTCAACCTGACACCGGAGAAGTCATGATCCGCAATCACGCGGGCGCGGTGAACTTCATCGACACGATCATTCGTCGTGGTGAAATGCCCGAAGGGATGATGCCCGATCTTCCCCATGTTCCAGGAGTGGAAGGCGCTGGCATCGTTGAGGCGGTCGGAGGCGGTGTAGACGGCTTTTCAGTCGGAGATCGCGTGGCCTGGATGGGGCCGATTGGGGCTGGCGGATATGGCACTCATTCAGTGATCGGCGCGCCGTATGTCACCAAGATCGGTGACTTGGATTTTGATCTAGCCGCTTCCGTTCCGGTGAACGCTATGACCGCCTATCATATGCTGGTGAATCTGGGAGGTGCTGCTGCAGGCAAGTCGGTCCTCGTTCACGCTGCCGCCGGTGGCGTAGGGACAATGATCCAGCATATCGCGAAACACCTCGGCATGACCGTGATTGCCTCCGTTAGCACTGACAAGATCGACTATGCCAAGCAGCAAGGGGCTGATCACATAATTGACTACCGCACGGAGGATGTGACGGGACGCGTCATGGAAGTAACCGATGGCAAGGGTGTGGACCTGACCTTGAACCCTATCTCAGGTGAAACGCTAAAGTCTGATCTTGAGGCGCTGGCTCCGCTCGGAACAGCCGTGATCTTTGGCTTTCTTGCCGGTCCCCCTGCAGGCACCTTTGCGGAAGACCTGGCCAAGCACTTTCAGAAATCCGTGGCCGTCCGCGTGAGCGACATCTACACCTACTTTGGAAACCGTCCAGATGACTTCAGAGCCGATATGACGGCTGTGTTCGATCTTCTGAAGCATGGTGTTTTGCGGCCCCAGATCACTACGCTGCCGGTTGCCGAAGCCGCAGAAGCGCATCGCCGCCTCGAAGCAGGCGAGACCACCGGCAAACTGGTGCTGAGCATTGATTGAGGAGACATGAGATGAGCAAAGTGGCTCTTGTCACCGGCGGCAACCAGGGTCTTGGCTTGGCGTTAGTTAAGGGGTTGGCGAACCGTCTTAGCCCAGAGGATGTTGTGTACCTAGCTTCTCGTTCCCAAGAACGGGGCCAACAAGCTCTCGGACCGATTGAAACAGGAGGCGCGGAGGTTCAAGTCATCCAACTGGATGTCACCGACCCTTCATCAATTGCTGCGCTTGCGACTTATCTGAAGGCAGAACATGAATTCGTTGATATCGTTGTCTCCAACGCTGCCGCGCGGATTTCCAAGGATCGCCCGCAAGCCGATCAGGTGCGCAGCTTCGTCGCAACGAACAACCACGGATCACATGACCTCTTCAAAGCACTTGAACCGCTTCTGAGTGCGAATGCCCGATACGTGATGGTGGCCAGTTCGTTTGGACAACTCAGCAGACTGCCCGCCCATCTACATCCATTGTTCGACACTAATAGTCTGACCTTGGACGATATTGAGCACTCGATGGACCAATACGTCGAGGCCATGGAAAGGGGCTCGGCCGTTGCTGATGGATGGCCGGAATGGATCAACATCCCCTCCAAGATCGGCCAGGTCGCAACAGCGCGCATTGCTGCACGCAACGCACCAATCGGCAATCTGATCAACGCCGTGTGCCCCGGTCTTATGGACACCGCAGCATCACGTCCCTGGTTCGACGATATGAGCGGAGCGCTTTCAACAGACGAAGCGGCGGTGTCAATTGTCGATCTCTTGCTGATGCCGGAGCGAGCTACCGAACCAAGCGGACAGCTTGTTCAGTATGGAAAGGTGCTTCCCTGGTTGTAACCGTTTAGCCGACATTTGCGCGGCTGCAGCGAAATGGTGTTTTGTCCCGCAAGACAGCCTGTCGTCAGAGTCCTTTCGAAAGGCCGGTTGCGGACGATCCGTGCCAGCGGGGCAAATTGTCTGCCAATAGACCCAAGTCCGCGCGCCATGCAGGTGGCAGGAGATCGGAAATCAATGCCTTGCCCGG
>JBCDBQ010000117.1:0-14570 GCA_039183375.1 Pseudomonadota bacterium | reverse complement strand
CTCAAGGATAACGAAGCCAAGATCATGGCCGAGCTTGATGCAGCGCAGGGTAAGCCGGTTGACGTCGGTGGTTACTATAAGCCCAATCCAGCCAAGGTCGCCGAAGCGATGCGGCCGAGTGCAACGCTGAATGGGATTATTGGCTAGTTAACCTGGGCGCCTGTCGGCGTTTTGGACAATCTGTACTAACACTCAACGGGGATCCGAGCTGCTGCTAGGATCCCCGTTTTTGTTTCCGCTGCTTGCTAGGCTCAGAAATGGCTGGCTGTTCGAGACACTACTTGAGCGGCTCTATTTCGATGTGTTCGTGATCGTCTCGATTGCCGAAGTGGTAGGTGAGGCGCGCCTTGACGGTATAGAAGCCGCCATTGTCATCGTCTTCATTGACTGTGAACGTCTCACCGGTGGTGTTGTTGATGACATTGATGGCACTGCTACTGTCGTCGAAGAAGTAATACAGGCCTTCGATGCCGAAGCTGAGGTTGTCGCGGAGTTTGAACTCCATCCCGCCGCCAAGTACGAGGGCGGTGTCGATGCTGCTGCTATTGGGATCGAACGAAGCCGTGCCACCGGTACCGCCGTTGCCATAGTTCGTGATGAGGGGGGGTGGTGTGGTTAAGAGCGCCCTCCCGTCCAGTCCATCCTCGCCGTCCGTGATACGAAGTGTTCCGCCTGCAGCTTCATCGGAGAAGCTTGCCACTGCAAGCCCGCCCGTCAAATAGAACAACGAACGCTCACGCGCGATGCCGATCCGACCGCGTATAGTGCCGAGATAGTTGAAGCGCTCTTTATCGCGACCCAAATCTGTTTCTAGTCCAAAGACCCAACGACCACGTTGCCAATTCTGTCCAAGGTGAAAGCCACCTAGACCGTTGAATGAATCACCAAATGTGAGCGCTGCCGCACCGCCTGAGCCGCCGCCGCCGCCGCCAGGCGTTCGAGAAGCGAGGGCTATCTGAGATCCGTTTGCGTCGCCGCCGTCCTGGCCGTTTGCCAAGGCAATGTCACCCAGAGTATTCCCGAGACCGAAAGCGCCACCGCCATGCACGCCGGCGTAGCGGCCACTCCAATTTGCGCGCGGCGTGTCGTTGTCTCTTTGCCGCGTGAAATGGGTTGTTAGTCGACCACGCAGCACAAACATGTCGGGATCAATTGTGTCTGGACTGTTTGGGAAGCCGTAGTACAGGGCTTCGATACCAAGGCTGGTATTCCGGCTTAGGCGTGTTTCGATGCCTGTGCCAATGACAAACCCAGTTGAACTTACATGGTTAGCTGCGTAGCGACTTGTCATGCTGCCATCAGCGCCAATGCCGCCGCTGCCGCCGGTGAATGCACCAGTCTGGCCGTCGGCATCGCCGCGGCTGCCGCCGTCTCCACCGCTGCCGGCAACACCGACCAGGGCTGCGCTCTGCCGGCTCCTCAATCTGGCTATTCCAGCCGTGAGGTAAAACAAGTTTGCCCCGCGGATTACGCCAATGCGTCCCCGCAATGACGCCAGATAGTCAGCGGATTGATCGAATGTTGTCCAGTCACCTTCTAGGCCGAGCAAAAGGCGCCCGCATTGCCAATTGTATCCCAAATGGACGCCTGCAAGCGCGACGTGGTTCCTTTGATCTGTTACTACGGTTGCAGTACGGCCGTTGGCGCCACCACCGCTGGCGCCACCGTCACCGCTGCCACCACCGCCACCGCCGGTCAGTCGACCGCCATTGCCACCATTGCCGCCACCGCCGCCGCTGCCATCCTCGCCGTTCTCTCCAAACGGGCCTCCGGCACTTTGTCCGGCATAGCCGCGACCACCGGAGCCGTTATTGTCCGCTCCACTATCGCCGTTTTGAAACTGGACTCCTCCACCGCCGCCGCCGCCGTTGTTGTCGCCGCCATCGCCACTGAGCCTAGTGGTGCCCTGGAATATACCACCGCCTCCGGTTGCGCCATTGCCGCCGCCGCCGCCTCCACCGGTGTCAGTTTCATTGTCGAAGTTGGTGTCGTCGGGACTACCCCCACCGCCACCACCACCGCCGCCTTGAACCGACAGCGTATCGGGACTGTCCGAGCCATTGCGGAAGCCAATGCCAAGATGGGCGCCAGCGTAGAAGCCTGACCAGTCTGTGATGCCGTAATTGAAGCAATGGGAGCGCGGCAACGGCGTCGGTTGGGACGCGTGAACTGTCTCCGGTGTCATAGCAGTCATGATGGTGAGGAGTGTTGTCAGACTAAGACCGATTGAGCTGCAAAGAGGTGAGGATGGGTGTCCGACCGCATGATGAAACCCCAGAAGCTTGCTATTGGAAGAGCACGACTTTGGTCCTGTTCTTATGCGCATTGTGGCCGGACTCCCTATCGTGCCAAAAAATCCGTTGATAGATTTACAGGAGTCGGAGGGCCGCCTGTTAGACGTGGACCGTTAGAGTCTTGTATTTGCTCATGATCTTTAATTAGCTGAAAAATAGATATTAAAATATTCTCTTATGAGGGAAGCGAAGCAGCGTCTATTGCCCCGAGACACGCTAGGCGGAGCATCGCCATGGTCCTGGGCTGCTATCCGACCATTTCTCCAGCGGCCTCTATCGGTTCGCTCAGGTTGGCAGCAGCGGTTTGCTTTCGCGGACATGGCTGGGCGCTGACATGGTTAGTAAGAGCGTTGTCATTCAGAACCGATACGTGTGTGAACGACGGCGATGCGCCTGCGAGGTCGGCAAACCACTTGCGATAGGCGGCGCGCCGGCTAGCGTGATGGCTTCGTCTTTGCGAGCCAACAGTCGCTTAGAACAAGCCTCCAAAGGGAAGCAAGTGTCTGAGACAGAACATTAAGACCAGGGTGCGAGAATGATTTTCGGTGAATGCGCTTGGCCCCTGTCGATTTCCTGAAACGCTGCGGGTCCCGCATCAATCGACCGTAAGTCGATCCAATCAAGTGGACCGTATCGTCCGTCGAAGATGGCAGCTGCTGTGTCTTTGAAGTCTTGGACCGTATAGGTGTAAGTACCGATGAAGGTGATTTCCTGCAATGTCATGCGGCGAATGTCGAGACCGCCGGTCGCTTCGCCGAGGCCGATATGCACGATTGTGCCGCCGCTTTTGACAGTTGCCGTGGCTGCCTCCCGGGTTGCCGCGTAACCGACGCCGTCAATGATCAAGTCGACAGTGTTGTCTTCAGGGCCCTTACCAGTACGCGGGTCATAAACCTTGAAATCGCCGGCCTTGTTGAGTGCTGCGTGGCGCACTTCGTTTGTCTCGGCGATCCAAATGTCGGTTGCGCCGAATATTCTGAGTGCCAGCGCCGCGCCCAGGCCGATGGCACCGCCACCCAGAACCAAGACGCGCGCCTCCGCCATTGGCTTGAACATTGCCTGATCTGCGAGGCGTACAGCATGCCAGCCGCAAGCGAGCGGCTCGGTCAATGAAGCAGCGACAGGCTTGACGTGGTCGGGCACGGCCACGAGGTTGCGCTCGGGCACGGCAATGAACTGGGAGAAGGCTCCTTCACGGGGCGGCATAGATATGATCTGCCGCGTGAAGCACAGGTTCTCTCGGCCACTGAGGCAGTGTTCGCAAGTTTGACAGGTGACCAGAGGATTGACCGCGACACGCGTGCCGGCCCGATTTCCTTCAACGATTGTGCCGACGGCTTCATGACCGAGCACGAGTGGGGCCGGACGGCGGTCGTCATGTCCGTGCCAGGCGTGCATGTCGGAACCGCAAATCCCGCAGGCTTCAACGCGGATGAGGAGTTCGTCCGATGCTGCGGGGGTTGGATCGGCCACGTCACGCACTTCCATTGCGTGTGGGCCTGTGTAGACAAGTGCCTTCATTTGGCGGTGAACCCTCCGTCGACAAACAGAACCTGGCCGGTCACATAGCTGCTGGCGTCCGAACAGAAGAACAGCAGCGGACCTTCGAGATCACGCAGCTCGCCGTTGCGTCCGATGCAGGTTTGCTCAGCCAATTTACTTGATAGATCGTCATTGGCGAACACGGGTCCGGTGAGCTCAGTGGGAAAGAAACCCGGAGCGAGGGCGTTACACATGATGCCGTTGGCTGACCACGCTTCGGCCATGGCGCGGGTCATTTGTTCGACGCCGCCTTTTGAGGCCCCGTAGGCGATGCCACCTGCAAACGCACGCCGTGACTGCAGCGAAGCGAAGTTGATGATGCGACCCCAACTTTTGGTTTTCATCGCGGGAACGAGCGCCTTGGCCAGGAAGAAAGGCGCTGAGAGATTGAGTTCGATCGTTATGTTCCAACCGTCTTCGGTGACGTCATCGGCAGGCTGGCGTGTATTGATGCCGGCTGCATTGATGAGAATGTCCGGCGGGCCAAAGGGTTTAGAGACTGCTTCAGCGATGCCCGGAATATTTCTTCTGTCGCCGAGATCGGCAGCGACGATCGCCGTTTCACCGGTGCAGCTTTCGCTCCATTCCTGGAGTTGTTCTTCGCGGCGCGCGACACCGACGACGCGCGCGCCGTGTGCTGCCAATGCGGTTGCGGCAGCGCGGCCAAGACCGCTGCTTGCACCTGTGACGCAAGCCACGCGGCCAGAGACATCGAACATGGTCATATCTCCGGCCTAGATGTCGTCGGTGGCGGAGAGGTCGAAGTTCTCGCCTGGAAAATACTTGGCAAGGCGAATATCTGCTGTCCGCGCGTGGCCTTCCATTCCTTCAAGGCGGGAGATGCGGGCTGTGGCCTGACCGATCGAACGATTGGCATCGCGGGTGGCGCGCTGCCAGGTGACAACCTTCATGTATTTGTGGACCGACAGGCCGCCGGTGTAGCGGGCAGCGCCTGACGTTGGCAGGACGTGATTGGGTCCAGATGATTTATCGCCGTAGGCCACGGTGGTTTCTTCGCCGAGGAAGAGTGAGCCGTAGCAGGTTAGGTTTTCCAGCCACCAATCGAGGTCAGCGGCCTGGACCGTGAGGTGTTCCGGTGCGTAACTGTCCGACGTTGCAGCAACTTCTTCTCGGTTATCACACACGACGATTTCAGCGTAGTCGCGCCAGGCTGCGCGGGCATTGTCGCGGTTCAGTTCCGGTAGGTCCTCAATAACTTCCGGAACGCGCGCGAGCACCTTCTCAGCTAAAGATTTGTCGGTCGTGACCAGCCAGACCGGTGAATTGTAGCCGTGCTCAGCCTGTCCGACGAGGTCGGAGGCGACAACTTCCGGATCTGCGGTTTCGTCAGCGATGATCAGGCTGTCGGTCGGGCCTGCAAACATATCAATGCCGACGCGGCCAAACAGAATGCGCTTGGCTTCAGCAACGAACTGATTGCCCGGGCCAACGAGGAGGTCTGCTTCGGGGACACCAAACAGGCCAAACGCCATGGCCGCCACGCCTTGTACACCACCAAGCGCGAGGATACTGTCGGCGCCACAAATGTCGGCGGTGTAGACGATGGCCGGTGCAATTCCAATACCCGGACGTGGCGGCGAGCAGGCGGCTATGTGCTTGCAGCCCGCGACCTTGGCTGTCGTTACCGTCATGATGGCCGATGCGATATGACTATAGCGGCCGCCAGGGACGTAACAGCCGGCGGAATTCACTGGGATTGATCTTTGGCCGGCAATCAAACCAGGGACGACTTCCGTTTCAAAGTCGACAATTGACTGTTTCTGCGCCTCGGCAAATCTGCGTACATTGTCGTAGGCGAAGCGAATGTCATCTTTCAGCTTTTGGGGAACTTGGTCGGTCGCAGCCGCGATCTCGTCCTTGGTCAGGACGATATTACCGTCGTACTTGTCGAACTGGGCTGCGTAGCGCCGCGCCGCATCTTCACCGCCCTGCTCGATTTCATTGAGAATAGATTGGACCGTATCGCGGACATCGCCGGCGTCTGTCGTGGATGTCTTCGGTGCCTGCTTCAGATAGGTGACTGCCATCGCGCGTTTTCGTGCCTTTCCGGTCCTGAGGAAGTGCCGCAATGTACGCGTTGATGGCCCGGATGCAAGAGTGAAGCGCTGGCCGGCAGGGATAGCTCCGTGACCGCGTGATTGTCGATCGTGTCACTACGATGGGATATAGATGTAGATCGTCCCCTCCATGTCCATATGATAGGTACACCCACGGGCTTCGACCATTGTTTGTAACCGCTCGCAGAGCTCGGTGTTGTCGCGGAGTGCGATCGGTAACCAGTGGCTACGGGGTATTTTGAGGGTTGGGATCCATAACTGCTCGGGGCCGCTGGCCTCAGGTTCTGCGCTTGCGGGTGCAGCTGTCGGCGCAGCTGCGATCCAGTTACGAACGAATTGGAACAGCCGTTCCGTTGAGATTGCGTGATTCATACTCCGATCCAACGTCATTTTGCACAGCTAGCTGAGGAATAATGACGAGGAAGATCAGAGTCAATCCGACGTGTGGTGCCTGCTTAGCCGACTTGCTGCAGTGGCGGTGGGACCAGAGCGGGTGGTTTGTTGCCGAGTAGACGCGCCTGGAACTCATCCGTGAGCGCGCGAAGATTAACGCCGATGTCACCCGCATACTTGGTGATGTACATGCGCGGATCTTGTGAGAATAGCGCTGCCTTCTGCAGGTGTGGGGCAAGCGGTATGGTCTGCGTGAAACAATTTAACTCTGTCTCATCACGCAAGTGCTGCTGGATGATCTGGTCGTCGCCGGACATACGGTCAACCATATTAAGGACAACGCCGAGATGCTGGGCAAAGCCCATCTCAGGGTTACGTGACCGGAAGCGACGGAGATATTCCAGTCCGCTCACTGCCAGAAAATCGGGTTTGACTGGGACTAAGTGATACTCGCACTCACGCAGCCAGGTCTCAGTGGCAACTGAGATGCCGGGAGCGCAATCGACCAGTACATAGTCAACGTACTTCTTGGCTTCCTCGAGAATGCGGCGGGCTGCAGCCCGGGTTTGCGGGATTTTGCCTTGGGCGGCGATCTCGCGTTCCAGTAAGGGAAGATCAAGCTCCCCAGGGATCAGGTAGAGGCCCTTGTTGTCTTCAACGTCTGAGACATTGCTCATCACATACTGAGGCCACTCGACATGCTCATTGTCGAGCACACTGCGTGCGAGATAACCGACAAGGTTCAATTCATTGGTTCGGCGGGTAATCAGATCATCGCCAGGCGCGACCATCAAGCTGAGGCTCATCTGACCGTCGGCATCGATCAGGAGAACGGATTTGTTCTTGTGGTAGGTCAGTGTTTCTGCGAGCGCCATCGTCAGGGTCGATTTCCCCACGCCACCCTTGGCATTCATGACTACGATCGACGTCATCGTTCTTTACTGCCCCCAGTTCCTTTGCATGCTTCCCGCGACTGCCTTGTGCGAGTTTAGAGAATAATCGTAGCCAGAGATATGCCTAAGCGACACTATGATAGTCCGTGCCTGATCATAAGTCGCTCGCTCGTAATGGGATCCTGTTCGATGCAGCAGCATACGACCTGCAGCGTTCAAAATATACTCTGAGGTCTGAATGGCAATTCAATCAATGGATTGCCAGGACGAACCTGGTTCCAAAGAACCGGCAATTGGGCGCGAATTGTGGCGGGGCGTTGGATTTGGCGGCGATTATTGTGTATTGCCACGACTTCGATGAACTCAGAACAGAAGAGAGCAGTCCGTTATGCCGATCAGCGCCAAGTATGCTTTTGTGGTCTCCATGGATGTCGATCCCGCCTACGAGGACTTGTTCAACGAGGTCTATGACACGGAGCATGTGCCGTATTTGTTGGAAGTCGATGGTGTTCACGCCGTCAACCGAATGAAAGGTCAGGCGTTCCAGATGGCTATGGCTGGCGAGATTAGTGAGAAGCCGGCGCCTAGCCCTTCTTACGTGGCGATTTACGAGATCGATTCACCAGATGTGCTGACATCGGATGCCTGGGCGGAAGCGGTTGAGCGCGGTCGCTGGGGAGCGGACGTTCGCCCGCACACCACCAACCGTTCGCATGTCCTGTATAAGGTACGATAGGACCGAGAGAGTAGCGCCGTTGCCCCGGCTACTTGCGCAACGTCAGAAGCAGGCTCCGGAAGGAACCAAAGTTTCCGGTCAAACGGACGTTCTGACGTGATCCGCTATAGGTGAGAAAGAGGCCGGCTCGGACAGCTCCATTGATGGACAGCGCGAGGCGGCCCGGGCGTGACGTTCCCGACAGTGATCCAGTGGCGTTGAAATTGCGCTCTTCCCATGAGCCATTCACCTGCTTGCCTTTGATATCCAGCTTGGACCGGATCTCGATTTTGTAACTTGGTGATGCGCAGCGAATGGCCATCCCGAGCTTTGCACCCTTGTTTTTGGGCGTGTAATAGGCACGGCAGCGTAAACGTTCAGACTTGCCACCCTTAAGATTGAGGCGGCCGCCGCCGCTCCACGAACCGCCAAGTGCACCGACAGGTGCGGCTTGTGTCGATGAACCGACGCCAATGATTGCGTTGACCTGAGGCATTGCCAAGAATGCGAGAACGAGCGGTAGACCGATGAGATGTTTCATGTGTTGAGCCGCCTGTATCATTGAACATTGTGTCGTTGGTTGCTCTCGCCAATTTTACGGTAGGAGTTGGAGCAAGTTCAGGGTTGAGGCGAAGAGCACTTCCGTTCACTTATATGCGTGTTGCGTAGATCGTCGAAAAGACGCACGCAGATACAACTATTATTGAAGGCTTGTTGAAGCAATGCCGCTGATGGTTGGCTGGCAATTGTGGCCGATCCTGGCTGTCGCAATGGTGATTAGATTTTCGCAAACCAGTGTCTTGCCGTGTTTTGGAATCTCGGCGCGCATGCTGACCAGCTGCAATTCCGGCCCGGTGCTCACTGCGAATGTATAGCTTGATGATTGGATGCTGTTGCGTTCAGCCGTCGCTTGGGTCAACCCAAATCCGGCTAACAAGATCGCCACCAGTGCCAACAGCCAAACGTCTCGAAATTTCGCCGTGTTCATAAATCCGCCCCGCCTTGCTGAATTCAACAGCTAACTGATTCGCACAAGATTTGGGCAGCCGAAGTTGTGTCCGATATTTCGATTGTCAATTCCGAGTTGCATGAGAGCCGCTACTCGAGGTGCTGGCTCTCCGAGAGACTGGCCGGTGCGCGCAGCACCGTAATGGCAAGTAGGGCGCATGCCAGGGGAATAATTGCTAAGAGACGCAACGTCCAGGTCGCATCGTCAAAAGCATCAAAGGCCCAGCCGACCGGCAGCGGGCCAAGGGACGCGCCGACGACGCCAATCATTTGGCCTGTGCCCTGAATACTGCCGAGGTGTTTGCGCCCAAAATACCGTGGCCATAGATAACCAAACATCGTCATGGAAAACGCATTGTTGACGCCAAACAGCAGCGCATAGAGCGCAGCTGACAGTCCATCAGTGGCAAAGGTTACGCAGATCAGGGACAAGGCTGTAATTGTCAGGCCGGTCGCGAACATGTAGCGGGTTCGGAAGGTATCGAATGCGCGGCCGACCAATGGCATTGCGCAAGCCATCGCAATGGCGGAAATTGTAAAGACCTGTGCCGCTGTTTCCGCATGTACACCCTGGCGCGTCATCACCGCGACCTGCCAGAAGTGCAATGTTGTGACGAGCATCGCGATCGCAAACCAACCGACCGAAACGACATAGAAACTGAGTGTGCGCAGTGCCTCATCCAGCGTCAGACCGGGGATGTCGTCCGCGTTTTCGCCTGCCCCGTCATCGTTGGCGCTGGGTTGTTCGCCGTCGGGGCGCAGTCCGACATCTTCGGGTTTGTCGAAAACGAGAAATAGCAAGGGCGGTAAGAACAACAGCCACGTCATAAAGCCGAGGATGACCCAGGCCTGGCGCCATCCGAACTGTTCGATCAGCCACTGTCCGAGTGGCGGATGGACCGCCATTGAGAGGCCAAAGCCGAGTGCCATCAGACCCATGGCAAAGCCGCGCTTCTTGGCAAACCACTGCGAAACGAGGTTCGCGCTCCCCAGCATGAGAGAACCTTGGCCGAAGAACCGGAGCAGCGCAAAGCCGACGGCGAGCCACAGCACATTGGCTGCGGCACCGAAAATCATGCAGGCAACGCCAAGTAGCGCGGTTATCGCCAGCATCGCGGCGCGGACACCGAAGCGATCCACGAGCCTGCCGGTTTGTGGCAATAGAAAAGCCGCCACGAGTGTCGCGGCACCGTAGGCGGTTGCAATTGAGGCGCTCGATATCCCTAAGTCCTGGCTGATCGGACCAACAAAGACGCTGAATGTGTGTGATTGTCCTGGGCCGCTGACGAAAATGCCGAGGGCAGCGACCACGACCATGGCCCAGCCGTAAAAAAAGCGGTCGCTCGCATAGGATACCGCTCCGTGCCGAGTCGCATTGATCACTATCAGGCCCCTGTGTTTCTTCTTTGAGCACGCTATCACGTTCGCCTTGCTAGTCAGCGCGACATTGTGGGTTTGTGCGCTTGTCAGCAGCCATATCAAGATCCCGATGATTGTGTCCGCAGTTCCCTCGCCGATCTGGCTTGTGGTGATTGAGCGTTTTTAGACTCTGTAGGGGAGAGGGAGTTGGGGATTGATCAAAGTGCTTTAGGTTTTTGGCGAGAGAGGCAAATGTTTTCCGGACGGTTGTCATTGCCGGTCTTTGCGTTGTTCAGAGCCATAAACTCAGCATCGCTTATGCCGGTTTCTGGGTGGGAGTGTTTTTGTTTGAGCCATCGGTCAGAGAACTACAATTAGAATTGCGAAGACTGGCCGGAGAGAAAATGATGAGACTTTATGCAGTGTGTGTATTCGCACTTCTCGCATCAAAATTCTGCGATACGGTTCACTTATCATCGGTGATTTGAAATGTGCGGAGAATGACTGTGCTTGAATTTCGCGCCTATCGACCGAATAGAGAGCCGGCAGTTCGCCTCAGGTATTCGTGGTAAGCTGTTTCAGATAACCTAGTGGATCGACATTGCGATATGCTCGTGATGAGATGATCCGGAAGCTCGAAAATGCCTTATTCAATCAGGCAGCAGAGGACCCGTTAATCATAATAAGTGTTTCGCTCTACGCTTCAGATTTTTATTTTCATTCTGACTGTTTAGTTGTTTAATTTGAGAATAGGTGGCAGTCGCTCTGTGGGGGAGGACTGCGGCTCATCGGGGTGGTCCATAACTCGGCTGTCTTGGTCATAGTCATCTAGCTCTGCCACGAGTACTAGCTTGGGAGTTTGGCAACATGTTTGGTCGGGCTAATGATCGCTCGCGGCAAGCGCAATCCGACGTAACTTATATTGTTCGAGAGCCAGGGAAGCAGGGAACTATGGATCGGCAGCGCGAAACGCGGAGTTATTCCGTCCTGGACGGCATCGATGGCGATGGAACCATATTGATCGGCAAGGGTACGCGGATAGTCGGCGAAATCTCGAATTGCAAGAAAGTTGAAGTCCAGGGTGAGCTTGAGGGCACACTGACAGCGGAGAGTGTCACCGTGAGTGAAGATGGCGTCATTGCCGGAACCATTCGCGCTGATGAAGCCGAGGTGCATGGCGTCGTCACCGGCGAGATGGAAGTGGCTGGCCTGTTGGATGTCCAGTCCACCGGGCGCGTCGACGGCAACCTTGCTTATGGGCAGATTGCCATTGCAGCCGGTGGTGAAGTGTCTGGCAATATTCTCGGTCCGAAGCGGGTCATGGCAGAACAGCAGCCGGCTGCCTTGCCGAACGGCCAAGTGGCCGATCAGAGTTATAGCAGCTGAAGTTGATCAAACGTCGCGAGTAGCCTTAAGCTGCACCGCATGTGCAATCTCTATTCCATGACGGCTAATCGCGACGCGATTATTCAGCTCTTCCGTGTCGGGCACAATCGAGCGGCATCATTTGATCCGGTAAGCGCGATCTTTCCCGGGCATTCGGCGCCTGTGGTAACGCTTGCCGACGACGGTGACCGTGAGCTTGTTGAGATGTCCTGGGGCTTCGTCCTGCCGCAGAAGGACAAGGCCGCCAAACGGGTCACCAATGCCCGCGATGATAAGGTTCAAGGCAGCGCATTCTGGCGGTCGTCCCTGGAAGAGCGGCGTTGCCTCGTACCAGTGACATCATTCAGTGAACCTAAGGGACGGTCGCCAGCGGTTTGGCATTGGTTCGGTTTGAATGAAGCGCGCGCGCCCTTTGCCTTCGCCGGGATCTGGCGGTCGTTCAAGGGGCGGCTCAAGGCGGACAGTGATCCAGTCGAGTTGCAGACCTATGCCTTCCTGACGACGACACCTAACTCCATCGTGCGACCTGTGCATCCGAGCCGTATGCCGGTGATGCTGTCGAGTGCCGAAGAGATGGACGTTTGGCTTGAGGGTTCGCCATCAGAAGCGTTTGCACTGGCACGCCCCTATGCTGACGAGGGGATGGCCATTGTGCAGGCTGGCTCGGCAAGAGAAGACTTGCTCGGTGGTCGTGATCGATCAAGTGAGCCCGAGCCGTTTGGGCGATTGCTTTAAGCCTGTATGTGGTTTTGATTTCGCTGAAACTTCAAAGCCAAGCCGAGAGCAATGTGCGCGCCCGGCCGTTCAGCTACGTCACGATAAATCGCACTTATCGGCTGACATCTTGATTGTTGTGATGCGGACGCCCTTCTTGTCGTTGTAGCGGTACTCATACGAGCCACCGAGTTTGAGGACTTTGCGCATCGCGCGCGATCCGCACACGCGCTTCAAGAGATGCTTCTTGCCGATGCGGCGGAACTTTAGCACATCGATGTATTTCTTCGTGACGTTGGCTTTGTAGTGATAGCGCAGGGCGCCACCGTGAGCCGTGGCGTTAACGAGTGTCACCATGCCCATTTTCTTTGGCACGCGCTGACGCAGGAGTTCAGCTGCCTTGTCCTGATAGTAGGCGACGCGATCGATGCCGGACTTTGGTGCTTTGGCATCGATCTCGCTGTGCGGACTGCTCAGAACAGAACTGGTCATGTGAAAGGCCGCGAAGTAACCGACACCAAACAGGGCAACCGCGCCAGCAATCGATGTGAGGGTGCTGCCGACACCTGAAAATGAGGTTCCAGAGTTCGGATGCTCCGTTCGTGCTTGCGCTGTGCTTGATGGTCTGCTGGTCGGCGTGGCTCTATTGCCGGCTGGTGGGCGACTGCCAAATCCTTTGCGCATGCGAGCGGTCCCTTTACTGCTGCTTTACAAGGTGACAACAGACTAGGACGCTCGGTTTAAACTTGCCTTTGCTCTGCGGCGAAACACTCGTTTCTGAAGGAAATGGACGGCTCTTCCTCCCAATATGGTTTCGAGAACCTTAGCGTCGAATGGTCACTCGTGTCGTTTGAGGTCGGTCGCTCACCGGCTGTTAAGTCGGCGGCTATGCGGAACGACTGAGTTTAATCCTGCCTCTTTTCGCAAACTGATCATGCGTTGCTGGGCTTGAAGGGATTTATTGTGACAACTTAAGCAGTTGAATCAGCGAAATTTACAATCGTTCTCGTCCCTCATTGTCATAATTTCATAAAAGTGTCATGATGCGCGTTCAAGAGGGGAGAATAAGGAGGATTGCCATGCAGTCTCATATGATCCTGTTTCGGAGTGCGTCGCGACAAGGCTACGAAGATGATTTTTCTGTTCGTACCCAGTCGCGCCATGAACCGATTGAATTGAAGCGCGCAGCTGACAAGCGCGAGGTCGGAGAGCGGCCGCAGTTGGCGACGCTGAAACGTAGTGCCGAGCCGGCTCATCGCAAAGAAGGTCAGCGCTCGAAAGTCTAGTCGAACTAAACGTGGGTTGTTGTGCACTGCCGGTCCAGCAATGGGGCGGCAGTTTGTTTTTGGGCAAGCCGACTAGCACCTACTAGAGGTTGGTCGTCAGCGGTTGCGAACAGCACCAAGTAAACGTGCCCAGGCAGTGCCACCGGTGCGCGAGCCAATGACGAAATACAAGATCACCATTGCGAAGCATAGCAGGGCGGGCCAGCCGCTGAGATTGAAGCCTTGATCGGTGATGCCACCTGTCAGCGTTGCAACGATCCATCCGGAAAACAGAAATGCGCTAATCAAATCGAAGATGAAGGCGACGAGAATGCGCCACGTCGGTACGGACTTTTCTGACATTGGTGGACGTTCCTTTCAGGCGGTCTTGTAGTTCAGGCGGTCTGGGGTGATAGAGCTGCTCACCGGGTTGCCGCGTTGCTCGCACATCCGCTTGGCGAGCCAGTAGGTCACGTCAAACGATCTCACCCTGATATCATCGCAGTCCTGAAGCCGGGACTGCGCGAATGAGAAGCCAAGCACTATTACAATAAAGAGTGCCACCCACCAGATGCCTGCAATCTTGCGCTTTCTCATTCTGCTGCAACCCATTTCCGCTGCAATCATGGCGGTTTGATCAGGTCGCAGCAGTCTAGCGCATGAATGATGGCGATTACGACTTTGCATTGCGACGACATTCGCGTCATTGCCGCTTTCCATTTCTTCCGACGATTTTTGATGTCCATCAAGGTAACCTGCCTGCGACTGCGTAAGTTCTCCGTTGTTGCTCTCATCCCTCTTGGGCAACACGACCTGTCAGGCAAGCGTGTCGACACCGTTCATCTCCGGTTATCTTCCCTCGCGCTTGTGATTGTCATCTTGTGACTTAGCCCGGCGGCATCGTGCCTGTCGGGTTCTTTTTT
>JBCDBQ010000116.1:0-14588 GCA_039183375.1 Pseudomonadota bacterium | reverse complement strand
GACTTGCGGATCAACCGCTTCTTATCAAGCCGCTGCTGAGCCGAGAGATCAGCGGTCGATTGCTCCAGTTCGATTACCCGGGCGCGCCGGACACGCTTGAAGCCGCGGATCTGCTCCTCCGTCTGGCGCTTACGCTCGATAAGCTGCGAGAGCTGCGAGCGGGTAGCCGACAGGCGTGCCGTCAATAACGTCTGCTGCAACGACAGTGCAGCATTGAAAGCGGATCTCTCCTTGGAAAGTGCAAACGGTGGCTTCGGTCGTTTGATCACCGAATTGCCGTCGCGCTCTGAAAGAAGTCGTGCCTGCTCAACGGTCAGATCAATCAACCGGCCTTTGAGAATCTCTAGTTCTGACTCAACCTGCTTGCTGTCGAGACGCACCAAGACCTGGCCCTTTTTGACCTCCTGGCCTTCCGTTACCAGGATCGCACCAACCGTACCGCCTTCGAGGTGCTGCACCTCCTGCGCGTTCGACTTTACAACGAACTTGCCATTGGCAATCACAGCGCTTTCGACCTGTGCGGAAAACGCCCAGCCGCCAACACCGACGACGAGTAGTCCGGAAATGATAGCAAAGCCGCGCATGAGATTGCGCATCGACTTCGCGGTTTGCTCCAGGTCAGTTTCAAATTCATACATAGGTCTGTCTCCCGTCCAATTTCGCTCACCGGTCCAGTGGCGATGTATCCGTTTTTGGCTGCGCTCATCAGGTGGTCCTGCGCGGCCGATCCATAACTGACAGTCTGACGGGAATGATCACCTAGCGCTGTGAAACGGACCACAAACGAAAAGGCTGACGCGGACAAATCAGCGCCAGCCATTCCTTCTTGAGTTTGAGTTGCCTTACCCAGTCGCCGTCAGCTCGAGCGTTTTTGGCGCCGGCGCACTGACCTGAGCAGCCTGCTGGACGGGAGCCGGAGCCAACTGGTCGGCGGCAGTGACAGTCTGGATTGGCTGCACAGCTTGTGAAGCCTGCGTCGGCTGCTGCTGCAGCTGAGCGTGCGACTGAGCCTGTGGCTGGACTTGTTGCTGGGCTTGCTGTTGGATCGGGCGTGCCTCGGCCGTGATCTGCGGTGCCTGCTGCACACCTGAGTTCGGCATGGCCTGTGGCTTGTGCGGCTGACCCACCCGTGGGAACAGGGCTGCGAGCACCTGCTTCTTCGATCCGAACATCTCGGCACGGCCATTGCGCAACGACAGGATCTTGTTTGCTGCAAGGATTGCGCTCGGCCGGTGGGCCACGATGACGACAATCTTGCCGGCAGCCCGCATCCGCTGGATCGCTTCATTCAGCGACTGCTCGCCCAGTGGATCGAGGTTTGAGTTCGGCTCGTCCAGAACGATGAGGAATGGATTGCCGAAAACCGCCCGAGCCAGACCGATGCGCTGACGCTGGCCACCAGACAGCGTCATGCCACCTTCACCAACCGGCGTATCGTAGCCGTTCGGGAAACTGAGGATCATTTCATGGACACCAGCAAGCTTGGCCGCGGCATGAATCTCTTCAGTCGTCGCATCCTGTTGGAACCGAGCAATGTTCTCAGCGATTGTCCCGTCGAACAACTCGATGCTCTGCGGCAGGTGTCCGATGGCGTCGCCCAATGTTTCAGCCGAATAGTTCGCAATTGGCACATCATCGTAGCGGACTTCACCGCGTGATGCCTTCCATGCACCAACCAACGCCCGGATCAAGGTCGACTTTCCGCAGCCAGAGGGGCCGATCACGCCGAGCGCATCGCCGGCTTCGATCTCAAAACTCACACCAGCAAGAGTTGCAGCGCTGCAGCCTGGAGGCACAATGGCGAGGTCGCGGACAGACAGCTTCTGTTTCGGTGTTCCCATGCCATGCTGACGCTCGCCGGCACCGGGCAGCATCACAATCAAGGTCCGCAGACGCTTGTAAGACTGCCATGCTGAGCTATACGAGCGCCACTGTGCAATCGACTGGTCAACTGGCGCCAATGCCCGCGAGAGGATGATGGAACCAGCAATCATCGCGCCGGCCGACATCTCGCCGAGGATCACCAAGTAGGCACCAACGGCCAACATGGCGGACTGCAGAACAAAGCGCACCGTCTTGGTCATCGCACCGAAAATGCCAGCATGATCAGAAAGCTCCCGCGACAAAGCGATAGAATTGACGTATCCGGCTCCCCAGCGACGGCAGAGGTCATCACCCATGCTCATGGCAGCAGCGGCCTCAGCATTGCGCTTTGCGTCGAATAGCAATGAGTGCGACGCACCGTGCATTTGATTGGCCGCCTGTGTCGGCAGGCGCATCACGTACTGCTTCACCGCAGTGATGATGACCAGGACAACCGCACCCATTGCAGCCGTCAAAGCCAGCGTCGGGTGCACAAAGTAGAGAAATCCGAAGTAAATCGGCATCCACGGCAGATCAAACAGAGCTGACGGGGCCGATCCCATCAGGAAATTGCGAATAGTCGCCAGGTCCTGCAAAGGATCGTGCTTCCGTGCGTGCGGGCCGAAATAAAGCGGCAGGCGCAACGTTGCATCAAACAAACGTGGAGCGAGCCGGTGGTCGAAACTTGTACCGATCCGCGCCAACAACTTGGTCCGCATTGCTTCGAACAGGCCGTAGCAGGCATAGAGCAGAAGCGCCAAGGCACTCAGAGCAATCAGCGTCGGTAGTGACTTGCTCGCGAGGACCTTGTCATAGACCAACATCATGAACATCGGGCCGGTCAGCATCAGCAGATTGGAGACGAAGCTCAAACCGGCAACGCCCATAAGCGGTCCGCGAACAATTGAAACGGCATCTCTGAGAAGTCCTTCGCCGCTGTTTTGCATCGGGTTATTCATGATTTCTGTCCCTTCTAGTCCGATCTGCGAGCCTCGCAATGCTCGCGACGGCCGCCCGTGTTCAGTGATCTCAGACTAGGAACAGCGTGGATTGTGATCAGTGGCCTGCTTCACACTCCAAAAAAATCTCTTGAGTGAAGACATCTAAGAAAAGAAAAAAACTATCAATTTCAGATTGTTAAATGCAAACACACACCAGCCAAACAGAAAAGGGCGGTCCCGCGTCGAGAACCGCCCTTGAGACTGCTGGATTGTCGAACTTAATAGCCGCCCATGTCCTCGATCGGCGGCGGCTCGTCGCCACCGACGCTTTGATCTCCAACGCCAATCAGATCTCCGCCGTTGACGTTTCCATAGCCGTTGAATGCCGACACTGTCTGGACCTGAACGCCAACATTGACACCGTCACTAACATCGACGTTCACATCAACGCCGGCGCCATTCACCGAACCATCCGGACCAACAGCGTAGTTTCCAGCTGACTGCTCACCAATGATGGTGAAATCACCGCCATTGACGTTCCCGACACCATTGAATGCCGATACGTTCTGGACTTGGGTTGCCACGTTGGTTCCGCCGGAACCGCCGCCTTCATCGCCGACATCCTGGAACGCGCCAACAGTGAAATCTCCGCCGTTCACGTTGCCGGAACCATTGAAGGCAGAGACATTCTGGACTTGTGTCCCAACGTTTGCATCGCTGCCCTCAGCGAGGGATCCATCAGTTTCACCTTGATCACCGACGCTCTGACGCGCCGCAATTGTGAAATCACCGGCATTGACATTTCCAGCACCGTTGAAGGCGCTGATGTCCTGGAATTGTTCAGCGACATTGAAGTCGCTGCTTCGGCCCCAGGACGCGGCCCAGGCATCATAGATTGACATTTGTGTTCTCCGATATGTCCATTCTGTAAAACATGATTGGCTGCTGATCAGGTGCCCCTGTGAGCATGGCAGTTAACCGAAGCGTAGAAGAACAAGGACTGGTTGGCTGTGATACCGTTCACAATATATTATTATTACATGAACTCAATTTCATAATATAAGCGTATTCAAAAAAGATGATAAAATAAAACATAAGCAGAAACTCCAACACCCCCATGTTCATAAGAACATGGGGGCTACAAAAGTTTCAGTTTTAATATCGACGTGGATTACATTCCCATGTCGTCGATCAGAGGCGCATCACCAACGTTCTGCTCTGCAACAACCGTGAAGTTGCCACCGTTCGCGTTGCCGACACCGTTGAACGCAGTCACATCCTGTGTCTGGATGCCGGTGTTAATGTCGGTTCCACCATCGAAGAGCGAGCCGGCAGATGGTGCTTCGATGTCGCCAACGTTCTGGCTGGCTGCAACTGTGAAGTCACCCACGTTGACGTTTCCGGCACCGTTGAACGCTGTCACGTTCTGCGTCTGCGAACCGAAGTTGTCTTCGAATGATCCGCCACCGAAGGATGGGATGGAGGCGCCTGGAGCTTCGATGTCACCAACATTCTGCTCAGCAACCACAGTGAAGTTGCCACCGTTGATGTTGCCTTCGCCGTTGAATGCCGTAACGTTCTGCTCCTGAATGCCCGTGTTGATCTCGGTTGAACCATCGATCAGAGAGCCTACAGATGGAGCTTCCACGTCACCGACGTTCTGGCTGGCAGCAACAGTAAAATCACCAGCATTGACGTTGCCTGCACCGTTGAATGCAGTAACATTCTGCGTCTGAACGCCGAGGTTATCGTCGAGCGACAGATCAGCAAGTGACGGGATAGAAGCGCCTGGTGCTTCGACATCACCAACGTTCTGTTCAGCAACTGCTGTGAAGTTTCCGCCGTTGAAGTTTCCTTCGCCGTTGAATGCTGTGACTGTCTGCTCTTGGATACCAGTGTTGATGTCAAGAGAGGCGTCAAGCAAGGAGCCCACAGACGGAGCTTCAACATCACCAACATTCTGCGAGGTCGCAATGACAGCGTCGCCGTAGTTCTGGTTAGCAGTGCCGTTGAATGCAGTTACGGTTTGAGCTTGTTCACCGGTGTTGATGTCAACGCCCAGATCGACGAGAGGACCCCAAGATGCGAGCCAGCTTGTGTAAGGTGTAGTCATTGTGAATTCTCCTGTGTGTGCTTTTTGAAGTGGTCACTTGGTTTGAGTTGTTTCAGGTTGTTGCCGCTGGGCTTTTCCGTTTGCCCCCCGGCGATGAACACAACTTAAGAAAATTAGGCTTGAGTTGCTGTGAACCGGTTCACAAGAGATTCACTTTTTTAGTTTTTTGTTCACCATGATTAAAAATTGCACTGTTTATAATGACTTGCAGTACCAATAAAGATTGCTGATTGAAAAAAATTGCTTTTTAGGCAGATCGAATTTTCTTGAATGTTTCTCTGAAGAGCTCGACAGCATATTTGATCCAATCACGCCAAACTCACTCAACCCGGAATCAAAAAAAGCCCCTCCGCGAGGGAGAGGCTTTTCAAGTCCGTGTCCGGTGTTGGTGATCGACTAGCAGGCCATCGCCGCATCAGCCTCGATGATCGGGCCTTCGCCCGGCAATCCACCTGCATCAGGTGGTGGCATTGCAGATCCGCTTGATCCATCAATGACCAGGCTCTCTTGCGTTTGGATAGCGTTGAAGTCGCCGCCGATATCAATCACGCTACCATCATCTGCGATGAGGTTGATCTCCGTGTTCTGGATCAGCGTGTTGTTGACGATGTCGAGATCCAGCTCTTCGATAAAGACGAAGATATCCTGACCATCGCCATCGCCGTAGGCACCTGGCGGCAACTGGCCGGTCAGAATGGCTTCATAACCGCCGGCTTCAGCAAACGCCGCCATGTCCCAGCCCATGGCATCACCGAGAAATCCGGATCCCTCGCCTGCGCCACCGCCAGAACCACCACCAGCAGCTCCACCACCGTATGCCGCCGGAGCAACACTAACACCTGCATCAACGGCATCCGGCTGGGCGGTGGTTGGAATTGCAGCTGCAGAACCCTGACCAACGGCACTGCCGATGTCGTTGCCGGCTCCATCTTCTTCGCCACCAGCTCCGGTCGCGTCTTCGGCAGCGCTGCCCTTGGCCAGCGACTCTGCCTCAGCTGACGAGCCCTTGAGAGGTCCAGCCACTGTTTCTTCAGGCGCAGCCTCCTCAGTCACAGCCGTTTTGGCCGGTTTCGGCGCAGCACCAAGCTCTTCAGCCTCTGGCTGAGGTGCCATGTATCCGTCGTTTGGCTTCAAAAAATCACCGTCGTCCGACTGGTCGACGTAACCTTGCATTGCGGTTCCGCGGCGGTCTTTCATCTCTTTCTCTCCTTCCATTTTGCGCCGCCGGTTCACGCCTGGCGCAGATGGTTAACATTGATCCGATTTCACAAAGTTCAGGTCCGGTTTATTGAGCTAACCTGATTGCACTTGCAGGGTTTTTACGGCTCGCCCTGGATTGGCGCAGTGAACTGCTTCACAATGGATTCGGGTGTCACGCAAATCACTGTCTGCCGCGCTTGAATAAGTGCTGTTATGCGGCAGACCAGCAAGACGGAAGAAATTGAAATGATTGATCAAATTCCACTCTTCGAAAAATTGTCGGAAGAAACTCTGTCGACGCTGCAGCAACAGATCCGCCAACGCAAACTGGCTAAGTCCGAACATCTTTTCAGCCCCGGCGATGACTCGGACTCGATGTATCTTGTTCAATCTGGACGCATTCGGATTTGGACGGTCTCAGCAGCGGGCGCGGAAATCACCCTGAATGTGCTGACGCCGGGCACTGTGTTCGGTGAGATCGGCCTGCTTGATGGCAGCGAGCGCACAGCCGGTGCTTCGGCACTGGACGCCGTCGAACTGATGTCCATCTCACGGGCCGCATTCGACAATGCGCTTGATCGAGATCCGCAACTCGCCCGCAACGTCATTGCGTTTCTTTGCGAACGCCTGAGATGGATCAGCGCGCGATTGGAAGACTCCGCCTTGCGAAGCGCACCGGAACGTCTCGCAAGAATGCTGGTTCACCTTTGCAACGACTACGGTGTCGACAGTGCCGAAGGGATTCATCTCTCCATCAATCTCACTCAGGGTGAGCTGGCGCGCTGGACACAGATGTCGAGAGAGAGCCTGAACAAGACCCTCAATCGTTGGGCGGACGAGGGATTGCTCGCACAATCGCGCGGCAAGATCACGGTCAAGGATCGGGATCGTCTCGAAGATATCGCGGAGTTCGGCGAAGAAGAATAGCGGCCGCACGGACAGGCCGAGGCCAATCGGGGTGCTTAGTCCCCCGCGTAATCCCCCGTAGAATGTCCAAACGTCTTGCAGATGTGGGATGCGCGAACCCGGAAGATTGTCTTCTCATCATCTGTCGGAATGTGCGTTTCCAACAGTGCAATGAGATCGTAAACGTGTGGCTTGCCCTTCATATAGCGATCGACAATAAGCTTTGAGAACGGGCCGACGTGGACAGCCAGCGCCTTGGTGATCATCTCGATGCACTTCTCCGACGGCTGCTCGGGTTGCGGATCGAATTCCCCCTGAAGCTCCGGATCAAACTCTGGCACCTGCAGCGGAACATGCTCGTCCCGTGGGTCCCCGTGCTCAGGTATATTCGAGGGAAGCTGCTCTGGTTCACCGACTTCAGCGGGCCGGTCCGCAATCTCAGCGGCAATTTCCTCGGTAGGATCAAACGCCGCCTCCGACTCTGGCGCCGGGCTTGGCTGGGAGACCGGCTCCCCAATTTGCTCCGGCGCGATCGGAACAGGAAAGCCCATCTGGGCATCAGTTCCTTCAACAGTCTCGGACTGAGGGTGGGTTGCTTCACTCACGCTATCATCAGCTTCAGCTATGGCAGCAGGAATGGGAACTTCCGAAGCATCCGGATCGGGCGATACGCCGATGTCATCCGAACTCTCCGCCTCAGTGGAAGCATCCCGTTTGACGATCTGGACGACGGCTTGCTCATCCAGGATTCGGCGTAGGGCCTCCCTGTCCAGCCGGGTTGTTCGATCCAAACTCGAACCCGGAACCTCTCTCGCATCCGTCGGAGTTCGCGCCGGTGGTTGCTTGACAGCGAACGTTGCGACCCGTCGCGGAATGTTTTTCAATCGCGGCACACCGCGCTCTTCGAACGTTGCAGAAACACGAGCTGACACGGCGTCCATGACAGGACCCGAAACCAGCATCTCGCCCGGCTTGCAAAGTGACTCCAACCGCGCGGCGATGTTCAACGTCTCGCCGTAGGGTAACCCCTCATCGATCAGGACTTCGCCGAGATGGATGCCAATCCGCAACGGCATATCGCCCAGATGCGGTCGTCCAGAAAGCACCCGTTGAATTTCAAGTCCGCACTGAACGGCCCCGACCGCACTTTCAAACAGTGCAAAGAAGCCATCCCCCGGCATGCCGAACAGCCAGCCGTTATAGGTCTCGAGTTCCTTCAACCCGATCGCCCTGATTTCACTCAGCGATGATACCGCGCTTGTCTCGTTGAGCGACATCTTACTGCTGAAACCCGCAATATCGGCCGCGAAGACAGCGCGCAGGATACGTTTGTGTGTGCGTGTCTGTGGGGCCTGAGTTCCACCATCTCCGCCCGATGCTTGATCGGACTCGGTCATCAGCTAGCCCCTGGCATATGCTTCTTCATCTTAGCCAGAAAATGAATCCGCTGACCCTCATCGGGAATAGTCTCGGACAGGCGCCGGAAATAGTCTTCGTGTCCAATGGCCGTTGTCGCATGCCGCTTGGCCAGCACGCTTGCAACCGGCCCGACCAGCGGCACCAGGGCATCGCTCGCGGCCTGCACGTCTTCCGCTGTGATCAAGGCATCCAATTGGACAGCAGCAACACCCTGGTCGGCACGAATAGTGGATTCAGCTTCCTTGCGAAACTTCTTGGCTTCCATGTCGACCGGGATTTGGTCAGAGAGCGAAGTCAACAGCATATCGGGATCGGTTGCCTGCTCAGCCGCCCGACGGACCATAACCTTCGCAATCGGACCAATCGATTTTGCCAATGCAGATTCCACCGCGCCCAGCGTATCAGGCATCAACTTCGCCGCCATCGTTTGCGAAAGGTCAACACCACGCTGCGACGTTGATCCGGCCACGCTTGGTTCGGTCGACACAGCCGGCGCCGTCGAAATCTTGGTCAGATCGAGCGGCGGACTATTGTCTGTCGCTGTCCCTTCAATCGCTGCATTCAATGTGTCGATAAATTCTTCGGCGCCTTGAAACCTATCGTCGGGATTACGCGCAAGTGCACGCTGCACGACCATATCGAGGTTCTGCCAACTGCCGGGACGCAGCGTCGAAAGCGAAGGCGCTGTCTCGTTAAGAAGCTTACGCATGAGCTCGGCAACGTCATTGGCAACGAATGGCTTGGCGCCGGCCAATAGCTGGAACAAAATCACACCACACGAAAACAGATCGGATCGACCGTCAACGGGACGTCCGAGAAACTGCTCCGGCGACATGTAGTTCGGTGTCCCAATAGCCCCAAGACCGCTTGGATTGGTCAAACCAAGAGCATCGAAACGTGCCACGCCAAAATCGGTAACTTTGATGGAGGTGGCCGAGGGGCACAGAATGTTCGCTGGCTTGACGTCGCGGTGAACAACTCCCTTGGCGTGCGCGTGATCCAGAGCAAAAAGCAATTGCGCCATGATCTCGCCGACCTGGCGCAACGGCAACATGCTGCCGGAATCAATGACGTTCTCGAGCGTACCAGCGTCGACGAACTCCATAATGATATATGGCGCGCCATCCTGCTCGACATAATCGAACACGGTCACGATGTTCGGATGCAGACAGCGGCCGGCCGATCTGGCTTCAGCAGCGAAGCGCTTCAGAAGTGTGTCGCGATCAGAGACGTTCGCCATCGTGTCGAGACGCAGCGTCTTGATCGCCAGAGGCCGATCAATCTGTTCGTCGTGGCCCCTATAGACAACGCCAACCGCACCACGGCCAATAATCCCATCCACGCGATATTTGCCGACGCGGGTTGGTATCACGTTAGCCTGCGGCTGACTTGACAGACCGCCGGGGGCGTTTTCGGTCTGTTCAGGGCTCATATGCGCCGTTCCTTACCGTCCCAAGTTCTGTCCAAGTGGGCTAATGGTCAAATCCGAGCTGACCTTAGCCTGGCACCTACTACTCTCTAACTAAAACGCCGTAAGCCGTCCAAGATCGATCGGATCTTGCACGGCTTTATTTCATCTTAGTCTCTCCGGCGATGCAATATTTGCACCGCAAAACAATTACGTATTCACCAGCTCTCTGGTTTGTTCCCCAATGGTTGCATATTCATCGTTTTCTGCGACCCAGAACAAGGGTCTGAAACAGAACAGTCGCTTAGGTTTCCAGCATTTTCATCGCGTTGTCGAGGCTCCGACGCATTCTATTAAATGAGCGGGAGAGCGAACCAATTTCATCAGTGCTCTGTGAAGTATATTCCGGTTGTGAATTATCACCCATACTGACGGCTTCCGCAATCTTCGACATTTGGGTAACAGGTGTAATCACCAGCCTGCTGAGAAGAATATTGAGCAGCAGTAGTACGACCGCGAAGATCGCGCTCATCGCACCGATCAGGACAACAAGTTTGTCCCAGATTTGCTGGTGCGCCACCTTGAGAGGTACAGAAAATATCTGCGCACCGATTATTTCGTTCAGCTTCCAACCAAATCCATTCTTGTCGCCATAAAGCGCAATCATCGACTTTGGCGCGCGGTCCGGCGTTGAGTGACACCGCAGGCAGCCTTCCGATTTGATCTGCAGAGGAAATGCGACGGTATACTGGTCACCCTGCGGCGTGGATCGAACTTCAACAAGTTCCTTGATATTGGGATCCGCGCGCAGCTTTTTGATCATCTCCTCTTCCCAGGGTACCGCCTTGTCTGAGGGATTTGTCGGATTGAGCGCCGCCTCCTTATAGAAGAAGTCCTTAAATCGATCGCGGAAGTTCGCAAAAGTCGTCTGCGCGCCAAAAGACGGAACGGTCTGGGGCAGAAACTGCACATCTGACTGGTCTGACAGCAGCGGCGTAATCTCTTCCGACGTGTATTGCCTGACAGCCAACGCCTGGGCGCGGAGCACGGAAATCTGGGAGTGCAGCTGCTCACGAGCGTTGCTTTCTGCTACCTGCCAGAAAATAATTGAAGACGCGATCAACCCAAGCACTAGGGTTAATGCCAATATGGCGTTAAACTTGAGCCGCAAACCCATTCGAGATACTCCCGCTCCATTCACCGACCTGCAACGCCGGTTGCCCGTATCTGACTATTAGCCAACCAAGGACGGTTCCGAAAATGAACCCTACAATCAATCGTTATTACGACTGTTCCTGGAAGGCCAACTTTTTGCACCGGGCAAGCAAAGCTTTTCTGTTTACACGAGGCAAGCCCTGGCGTGCCCGTAACTTAACCCGTTACTCGGCGATCGCCGCCATAGCTGTGATCTGCTTCACATTTGGCAATACAGGCGGAGCAGAGGCTGCCAAGCGCGTAGCATTGCTTTTGGCCGCGGAAAAGTACGCGCATTTGAAACCATCGGCGATTGCTGCTGATAAAATCGGCCAGTTGGGACAGTCACTAAAGGCCAAAGGCTTTGATGTTACCGTACTGGCTAATCCCAACAATGCTGGTGCCCGCGCAGCCTTGCGCGAGTTCGCGGGCAAAGCGTCGTCAGCTGACTTCGCTTTGATCGTCGCCAGCGGCCACCTGGCGACATACCGCCGGAAGTCCTTCTATCTGCCGGTGAACAGTCGCGTGCGCCGCGCGACGGACCTGTTCTCTCGTGGACTGTCAGTGACCTCCATTGCTGACATCGCGAGGCGCGCCAAACTCGGTGCACTCGTTATGCTGGTGACGGCGCCAGACATACCCTCAACAGTTGCCGGCGTAGGCACCAGGCCTGATGCCGGTGACCAGTCACCTTCTAACCTCGTGACGGTTTTCTCGACATCATCCAAGGTCCCGGTCACCAGCGTTGATCGGGTTTCTGCACAAGCTGCTGCTGACTTGATTGATGCGGCCAAGGACAATTCGCTGACCCTTGCCACGCTTATCGATAGCGCCTCTGCCGGTGGTGCTGGACAGATCATCGGAGCAACGCCCGAGTTGGACTTGACGAAGGACAAGCAGGAAGACAAGCCACCTACCAAGACAACGGAAGAGAAAAACAAAGCATCTGACAGTGCCGCTGCTGCAGCTGCCGCGGCCGCGGCTTCCGCAAAACGGGAGGCTGAAAACTTAGCCAAGGCGCGTAAAGAGGCAGAGCGCAAAGCCCAGGCCAAGACAGAGTCCGAGCGGCGCGCCCGTGAACTCGCGGAACGGCGGCTGCGCCTTGCTGAAGAGCGCGCTCGTCAGGCAGAACGTCGGGCGCGACTCGCAGAAGAAAAGGCAAAAGAGGAACAAGCCGCTCGCCGCGAGAAGGCCATCAAGCTTGTCGAAGAGAAGGACAAGCCAAAGGCAACACCTGCTCAGCCGCCGGCCAACCTGCAATCGCTGCAGGTTGTCGAAGCACTGCTCGGCCGTGCCCAGAGACGGAACATCCAACGCCGGCTGCAAACCATGGGGCTCTATTCGGGCAAGCTGGACGCTATCTTCGGCGACAGGACACGGGACGCCATCAAGGCGTTTCAGCGCCGTCTCGGCTCCGAGGAGACCGGCTATCTAACGCCCGAACAGTTCCAAAAGATCGTTGCCAATCGCTAAAGCCTGCTCATTGCGCGAGACCAAGTTGGAGGTCTGCGATCTCGGCGGCACTATATCCAAGCTCGCTCAGCACATCATTATTGTGCTCACCAATACTCGGCGCTGCAGCACGAACTTGTGGACCATCAATGTTCGTAACAAACGAGGCACCCACGGCCTGCATTGACCGCTCGGGAGCGCCAGGCTTCGGTACGTTTGCAATCACTCCGCGCGTCTCCATCTGTGGATCAGCACAAACTTCAGAGACGCTGCGCACCTTGGCGATTGGCACACGCGCAGCCTGAAGCTCGTCCACCCACGCATCCGAGCTGCGCGACTTGAACGCCGCTCTTAGCGCCACGAGAACGTCCTCGCGGTTAGCAATACGGCTGGCATTATCCCTAAACCTTGGATCATCCAGCATTGCGCCAAGCCCCAGGACCTTGAACATCGATGCGACCTGGGCCTCGGTAATGACGGATGTCAGAACGTGGCCATCCGCAGTCTCAAATGAGTCTGCCGTTGGCAGCCCGGCAGGCGATGTATTCCCAAGCAACCCTGGCTCAGGCGCACCCATCAGAAAATTTGCGTAATGGGCTGACTGCAGGGTCACAGCGGCATCGAGCATCGCGACATCCAAATACTGGCCTTCGCCGGTTTGACTGCGCCGGAACAAGGCACTCGCGATGGAAAACGCAGCCGTAATGCCAGTGGTAATATCAATCGGCAGATAGCTGACGCGTGTCGGCCCTGTCTCGGGGTGGCCGGTGCATGACATCATGCCGGACGCAGCCTGCACGGCACCATCGTAGGCCGGGACCCCAGCCTTCGGCCCTTTCTGTCCGTAGCCGCTGATCGAGCAATAAACAATATCCGGCTTAACCGCCTTGATCGCTTCATAGCCAAAGCCAAGCTTATCGATTACGCCGGCGCGAAAATTTTGCACCACCACATCAGATTGCTTGACCAACCGCATGATGACGTCGTGCGCATCGGGCGCTTTGAGATCAATGGCCAGACTCCGCTTACCACTATTGTAAGAGATAAAGCCTGGCGACATGTCGGGATACGCAGGATTATCAATCTGCAGCAGCGTACGCATCTGATCGCCGACACCAGGTTGCTCGATCTTGATCACCTCGGCGCCGAGCATATTGCACAACTGCGCCGCGTAGGGCCCGGCGATAACCTGACTAAAGTCAAGAATACGTATCCCTGAGAATGCTTGCGCCATTGCTGGCTCCCTCCGCTATGCTCTAACAGCCGCTGGATATTTCATTGTTGTCCATTGCAAACCTGTCAGCTTGGCGCTGTGATAGGAAGAGGCAGAGCGCAATATTCTCAGTCTGTTGGAGCTAAGCAGCGAGCGACACCAATGCCAAACTTGAGCATCGAACCACTTCATGAGGACTTTGGCGCAAAGATTACCGGCGTCGACATGAGCACACCGCTCGATGATGCGACGCTTGCAAGTGTTCGCGATGCCATCGACCAGCACTCCTTTCTGCTATTCCCCGACCAGGACTTCAATGACGACAAGCAGCTGGCATTGACCAGGCAGATCGGGGAGCCGGAACCAAGCCATACCGCCGTCGACCGGATCGAATATTTCGGCACCATCGGCAACGTCCAGGCAGACGGCAGTGCCATCGGCAACGACCACAAGAAAACCGTGTTCCTAACCGGTAACAACATGTGGCACTCGGATGCGTCGTTCAAAGAAGTACCGGCGTTCGTGTCAATCATGTGTGCCTACGAAACACCGGCTGAGGGCGGCGCAACCATGTTTGTAAGCGCCCGTGGCGCCTATAAACGACTGACCGACGAAGAGAAGGAGAACACCGATCCACTCGTCGTCATTCACGACTACGTCTATTCTCGATCAAAAGTCGCCCCTGATGCAGTTTCTCCGGAGTTGGCAGCATCACTCCCGCCAGTGCGCCAGAGGCTCGTCCGCCATAACAAAAATGCTGACGCCAAAAACCTCTTCATCGGATCCCACGCCAAGACGATTGAAGGTTGGGATGAGACCGAGGCGCGTCAACTCCTCGACGATATGACCGATCGCGCGACCGCAGAACAGCACGTCTAT
>JBCDBQ010000115.1:0-14691 GCA_039183375.1 Pseudomonadota bacterium | reverse complement strand
GGATCAACGCCAATACTTGCGGCAGCGGTCTTCAAATGCTCGGGCCGGCGCGCTGCAATCACGACCTTAGCACCCTCTTTGACGAGCAGCTCGGCGGTTGCAAGTCCGATGCCTCGGCTGCCGCCGGTCACAACCGCGACTTTGTCTTTCATGCCGAGATCCATGGTCTGCTCCCTCTTCTGCCGATTTGACAGTTTCTATCGCTGCTGGAACCATCCGTTAGGCACGAAGTCCGTTCAACGCGGCATCAGCTAATTTCACATTGGTGATGTGGGAGATCGGCAGACAGTGGCATGCTCTCACTCTAAGCAATGGATCCGATAGGCCATCGAGACAGATCAGTTACTGGGAGAACGGAATGAGGTTGAAGGGCAAAGCCGCGTTGGTTACAGGCGCCGGCGGCGGCCTGGGTTCCGCGATTGCCATGCGCTACGCCGGTGAAGGCGCATCGGTCCTGTGCAGCGATCGCGATCTGACAGCTGCAGAGAAAACCGTTGCGGCCATTGCGGCAGAGGGCGGCGTGGCACACAGCTACCAAGCCGATGTCGCCGACCCTGACCAATGCGCGGCGCACGTCGAGGAAACCGTCCGTCGCTATGGCCGCATTGATATTCTGGTCAACAATGCAGGCGTCGCCATGCATCGCCTGGCGCTGGATACTGATGTTGAGGACTGGGAGCGTGTGCTGCGGATCAATCTAACCGGATCGTTCCTGACAGCGCAGGCCGCTGCCAAACACATGGTTGCCGAGGGCGGCGGGCGGATCGTGCAGCTCGGCTCGATTTCCGGACAACGCGGAAACATGGGCGGCATCGCCTATGGCGCTTCAAAAGCTGCCGTGATGCATGTTTGCAAGGTGTTGGCGGTGGAGCTTTCCGACAAGGGCGTCATGGTCAATGCGATTGCGCCAGGCCCGATTGAAACTGGTCTGAGCAACCACGGACCGACCCGGCGTCAAGGCTATCTCGATCGCATTCCAATCGGAGACTACGGCACGGCGGTCGCTGTCGCCGATGCGGCTCTGTTCCTGGCATCTGATGAATGCCGATGGACGACCGGTGCGATCCTGAATGTCGATGGTGGATATGGTGCCGCTGGACTGAGTTATGATCCGTCAGAGGTCGGAGACGGCTGAACCGCCTCCGACTCGTTCTTCGTCTCTGCCTACTCAGCAGCCTCGGCTGTGATCGCGGCCAGCACTTTTGGTGGTGACATTGGCAAACTGGTCATACGCAGGCCAACGGCACCTTCAATGGCATTGGCAACAGCGGCTGGTGTCGGCACGATCGGCACCTCGCCTACACCACGAATGCCCTGCGGGTGCTTGTCGTTAGGGATTTCCAAGATGACAGAATCTAACATCGGCAGGTCTGACGCCACCGGGATGCGATAATCCAGGAAGCCTGGATTTTCGAGCTTGCCATTGGAGTCATAGATGTACTCCTCGTTGAGCGCCCAACCGATACCTTGTGCAACCCCACCTTCCATCTGGCCTTCGACGTAACTCGGGTGAATGGCGCGGCCGGCATCCTGGAATGATGTGTAGCGGATAACTTCAACGTGGCCGGTCTCAGGATCCACTTCGACGTCGCAGATATGCGTTGCAAAACCGCCTTCGGCGCCGGTGGTGTTGAGAGACTGCTTGCCGGTGATCGGGCCACCGGTTGCGCTTGCCTTACCGGCGATGTCCTTCAGCGACAGCGGATCGAAATCACCGGCGTTAGCGCCGGCCGGGCGGGCATAACCGTCTTCCCATTCCACTGCATCAGGCTCGATGTCCCAGATCTTGGCGGCACGTTCGCGAAGCGTGG
The DNA here is from genome assembly GCA_039183375.1 of Pseudomonadota bacterium. Taxonomy (GTDB): domain Bacteria; phylum Pseudomonadota; class Alphaproteobacteria; order Rhizobiales; family Hyphomicrobiaceae; genus Tectiglobus. The sequence goes on along the minus strand of JBCDBQ010000115.1, from coordinate 12,880 downwards.
TAATGACCTGCTCCGTTGATTGCGTCACGACCATGGCTGAAGCGAACGTCACACGGCTACCACCGGTGACCGCGCTGAAGCCGACGGAACTCGTATCGCCGATCAGTACCTGCACCTGGCTGATGTCGATGCCGAGAAGCTCAGCCGTGATGTTGGCAATCGATGCACGTGAGCCGCCGATATCAGGGTGTCCGGTAACGACGACAACGGTGCCGTCCTCATTGACGTTGATCTGAGCACTAGAGTCACCACCTGCATTGAACCAGAAGCCACTCGCCACGCCGCGTCCCTGGTTTGGGCCAAGCGGCGTTTTGTAGTGCGGATGCTCCAAGGCGGCACGCACTGTTTCTTCGTAGCCGATACGATTGTAGACCGGCCCGTAAGCTGCCTTGGTGCCTTGCTTGGCAGCGTTTTTAAGGCGTAATTCAAGCGGATCCATGCCGATTTCTCTGGCAACGAGATCCAGCGTGCTCTCTGCCGGGAAGGCGCCAATCGGTGCGCCAGGTGCACGGTATGCCGTCGCCTTCGGTCGATTGCAGACAACGTCTATGCCGGTGACCTTGACGTTTTCAATGTCGTAAGGTGCGAAAGCGCAACCGGCCGCGCCGCGTGTCGGTGATCCCGGGAATGCGCCGGCCTGCAGGCAGAAGGTTGCTTCGACAGCTGTGATCTTGCCGTCCTTTGTGGCACCGATCTTGACCTTGCTCGAGGAACCAGAGGTCGGTCCGGAAGCACGGAATACATCTTCACGCGACATCTGCATTTTCACCGGGCGTCCGGTCTTGCGCGACAGGACCAAAGCCAGTGGTTCAAGATAGACGATAGTTTTGCCGCCGAAGCCGCCGCCGATTTCCGCCGGAATGGCTTTGACGCTGCTCTGGGGAATTCCCGTCAGATGGGCGCACATGGCACGCACCATGAAATGGCCCTGGCTGCTGCTCCAGACGGTCGCTGCACCGTCCTTCGATACGCTAACGAGGCAGGCGTGTGGTTCGATGTAACCCTGGTGGACCGGCTTGGTCTTGTAGCTGCGCTCAACGATGACGTCTGCTGCCTTGAAACCAGCGTCGATGTCTCCAAGCACATGTTCGAGGCGGCCGGAAATATTGGATGGCTTACCGGAGTCGTCACCAGGTGCGCGTACGTGATCATGCAGTATTGGCGCATCCGGCTGCATCGCCTCCTCGACATCGATGACGTGCGGCAGCACTTCATACTCGACTTCGATCAGCTTGGCGGCCTGGGCCGCAACATTCTTTGATGTCGCGGCAACAGCGGCCACGGGATGGCCTTCGAACAACGCCTTTTCGCGGGCCATGACATTGCGGCAAATCCAGCGCATATCGGCGATGCCGACCAGTACCGGTGGGCCTGAGATCGGGAACTCGACGATATCTTCACTGCTCATGACAGCTTTGACGCCGGGCAGAGCCAATGCCTTATCGAAGTTGATCGATTTGATGCGGGCGTGAGCATGAGGTGAACGCTTGACCGCCCCCCACAACATACCGGGCTGGGAGAAGTCCGCGCCGTAAGTCGCCTTGCCGGTTACTTTATCCGCACCGTCCGGGCGAATGGTGCGCTTGCCGATGTACTTATGATCTTTGCCGTTCTCTGACATTGATTGTTCCCCTCATGATCGCGACCAGCTATCTCGCCTCTGATCACCAGTTCCAAATAACGTGATTGTAGTTTAGCACGGTTTTGAATTGTGCAAGTCTGCAGCCAAACTAGACAACTATAGCGCTGGAAGCCTGCAATCCGCTTCGGGCTGATTTTAGGCGGTTTTATACGGTCGATAAAGCCGTTGTCTCAATGTTCGACTATGTGATTGCACCACCGGGCTGATGCTGAGCGGGAGGGATACTGAAACAATGGCCAAGACGTATACGCAGGACGAAATCGCCGACATGAATATTCAGTATTCGCCGCGAACGAGCGTGCCGGATGCAGAAGACTATCTGGCCAAGAACGCCGAAATGAGCGCCGCTGTTCGCGATAAACTCACTGGCACGCTTGATATCGCATTTGGCGACAGTGAGGGCCAGAAACTCGATGTTTTCCCATCGGCGACGCCCGATTCACCAGTTCATCTCTTCATTCATGGGGGTTATTGGCGGGCACTGGACAAGAGTTTCTACAGCCATATGGCTGCGCCGCTGGTGGCTGCCGGCGCAACCGTGGTCGTGGTTAACTATGATCTTTGCCCTAAAGTACGGGTAATGGACATCGTCGAGCAGATGCGGCGGTCGATTGTTTGGACCTATCAGAATGTCGCCGGCCATAACGGCGATCCGAACCGAATCCATGTCTCGGGTCACTCCGCAGGTGGTCACCTCAACGGTATGATGATTGCCACTGATTGGCAGGCCTATGCTGGGTTGCCGAACGATTTGATCAAGTCAAGTGCGCTACTAAGCGGCCTGTTCGATATCGAGCCCCACCGCTTCCTCGATGTTCAGGCTGATATTCACCTGAGCGAAGACGAAGCAACCGCCATGAGCCCGATGTTCAAGCCACCGGTTGCCGCGTCGCCTGTTTTGCTTGGCGTCGGGGAGCACGAGCCGCACCTGTTTCACTGGCAGTCGCTGGCTTATGCCGCGCACCTCAGAACGCATGGTGTCAAGGCCGAATATCTATCTACACCTGGCGACAATCACTTCAGCATCACGGATCGCCTCGCAAGCGGTGAGGATTTTCTGACGAAGATGCTGATTGCACAGATGGGGCTATGACGCTCGGCGTCTTTGAAGAAAGGGCGGGCGAGTTCTGATGTCTGGCGAGATCGACGAAGCAACTGCCAGTGGTGAGATTGCGCGGATCTTCACCGAAGTACGTGAACTCTGGGGCGTGCCGTATGTTTCGGCGATCCACCGCTTCATGGCAGCCCAGCCAGGCTTACTGGAATGGTCGTGGGCGGCCGTTGCACCGGCATTCCACAGTGGCCTTGCCCAGCAAGCAGCCGCGAAATGTGCTGAAGGCCTGGAACTCGGTACCATTGAACCGATTCCAAGTGAGGTTCTCGCGGCATGGCGAATGTCACGTGACGACCAACAGGCGGTGCTCGATATCTGCGCCAGCTTCATTCGTGTTTCGCCAATCAACATGATGTTTGCGGGACTGACGGCAACGTTGCTGACTGAAACCGCAGTGCCTCCAACAGCGTCTGCCGATAAGGTTGCTTCACCAGCTATGCTACCGCCGTTGCCAGACATGGTCGATCTAACGGCGCTGCCGCAAGGAGAGCATGATGCGCTCTACCTGTTTGCTTCTGACATGGTTGGTCAGCCGTTCGTCCCGGGTCTTTATCGCATGCTGGCCCACTGGCCGAGTCTGATGATGCATCTCGCAGTCGTCTTGCCGCCACGATTATCGGATGATCGCAGCGTTGCTGCCTATGACGAATTGCGTGCCAGAATTGACGCGGCTGTTCCCGGTGTCCGTGCCATGCTACCGCCTGAACCGGCACAACCGCAAAGACCGAGCGACGAAGCCAGCCAGCATTTCCTGGAGATCATCAAGACCTACCGTAAGACCAGCCCGGAGATGGTCGTTGCCAGTACCATCATTCGTGCTGCTATGATTGGCTCCCGGAGCTAGGCAATCACTTAAAGCTATTGGAGCGCATCATGCCGCAAGCCACTATCGATCTTTACTTCTGGCCAACGTCCAACGGCCACAAGGTGACGATAATGCTCGAAGAGTGCGAGCTGCCGTACCAGATCCATCCGGTCAACATCGGCAAGGGTGACCAGTTCGAGCCGGGCTTTCTCAAAATCGCACCGAACAATCGGATGCCGGCCATCGTTGATCCCGATGGGCCAGGCGGCGAGCCAATCTCGATTTTTGAAAGTGGCGCTATCCTGCAATACCTCGGGCGCAAGACCGGCAAATTCTACCCCCTAGATGAGCGCCAACGCACAGAAGTCGAGCAGTGGGTCTATTGGCAGATGGCAGGCCTTGGCCCGATGGCCGGGCAGGCCAATCACTTTCGCAATTATGCGCCCGAAAAGGTCCCCTATGCCGCGAAGCGCTACACCGATGAAGTCAATCGGCTCTACGGTGTCTTGGATGGAAGGTTGGCCGGACGGGAATACATCTGTGGCGATTACTCCATCGCAGACATCATTACCTTCCCGTGGATACGCCGCCATGAGCATCAGGGGCAGAACCTTGATGATTTTCCCAACATCAAACCCTGGTTCGAACGCGTTCATGCGCGGCCTGCCGTCCAACGTGGGCTCGAGTCGGGCGCAGACCTTCGCCCAGCCGACTACAATCTTGGCGATGACAAGGAAGGTCAGAAGTTTCTCTTTGGACAACGTGCACGTTAAGTAGAGCCATACGTTTCTTAGTTTCAGACATCCCAACCGGAGCCCAACATGGAAAAAATCGAAATCCAATTCACACTGTTTTCTGCATTCTATTCGCCACTGATTTCCACCATGTCGGGTGGCTTCCTGAAAGAGGAAGGTCTGGATGCCAGCTGGTCCGTTGCGCCACCAGGGGTTTCAGCGATCAAAGCCCTTGAGGATGGCAAGGCGCAGGTGATCCAGTCCGCTCCGAGCCAGGGCTTTACGTCATTGGGCAAGGGCGAAACACCAACCGCCGTTCACTTCGCACAAATCAACGAGATGGATGGCTTCTTCCTGACCGCGCGTGAACCGGACCCGGATTTCAGCTGGAAGAAACTCGAAGGTTCCGAAGTGGTCCTGTTCGGCGGCGGGCAACCCTTGGCGATGTTCAAGTATGCCTGTCACAAAGCCGGGATCGACTTCGACAAGCTCAAGGTCATCAATGTCGGCGGGGCTGCCGATATGGACAAGGCGTTCCGCGACGGCCAAGGCAATTACGTACAGCAGCAGGGTCCTTTCCCGCAGCAGCTTGAAAAAGACAGCGTCGGTCACATTGTGGCGCAGGTCGGCAAACAGATTGGCCCGAATGCGTTTTCAAGTCTTGCAGCTACGCGCGAGTGGCTGGCAAGCGATCAGGCTAAGGCTTTCACGCGGGCCTATAAGAAGACACGCGTCTACATGAATGAGACGCCGGCCGCAGAGATTGCCAAGGCAGAGAAGTCGTACTTTCCGATGATCGATGAGGATGTTCTCGCCAAGTGCATCGAGTCCTATCAGCAGCTGGGTTGCTGGACGCCGCATATCGAGATTACCAAGCCGGCTTTCGAGGTGGCTCTCGACGCGTTTGAGCATTTCGGCACGTTGAAAGAGCGTTATGCCTACGAGCAGGTTTGCGCACTCCCGCCGGAAGTTTGAGCCTGTTTGCTCCCTCTCCCCGCCAGCGGGGAGAGGGCTGGGGTGAGGGGCAGAAATTCAATTCGTACGCGCAGCTGCCCCTCTCCCTAACCCTCTCCCCATACGCTGCGCTATGGGGAGAGGGGATGTCCTTCATTCGTTTGCGAATTTGATTACTGAACCTGAGCCCATCTATGACCACTCCCGAATACGAGATCTACGCCATCAAATATGCCGAACGCATGGGGACGCGCGGCTCGATATTCATTGGGGGAGATCCACACGATGCGCCGCTCGCGATGGACTACTTCGTGTGGGTCATCAAATCAGCGGAGCGCACCATTGTTGTGGACGTTGGGTTTGACCGCGAAGAGGGTGAACGACGTGGACGGACGTTTCTACGCTGTCCTGCTGAGAGCCTCGGTCTGGTCGGTGTTGATGCCAACACTGTTGAAGATGTCATCATCACGCACATGCACTACGACCATGCCGGCAACCTTGATAGGTTTCCCAAGGCGCGCTTCCACATCCAGGATGCCGAGATGGCTTATGTCACTGGCCGCGCCATGACGCACAAGGTGTTGCGCCACTCGTTTGTGCTCTCGGACGTGACCGAGATGGTCGGCATGGTCTATCACGACCGGGTTGATTTTCATGATGGCGAGGATCGCATTGCACCCGGTATTTCAGTCCATCACGTGCCAGGTCATTGCCGGGGCCTCCAGTCGCTCACCGTGAACACCACCCGGGGCACGGTCGTGGTCGCGTCGGACGCTGCACATTACTACGAGGGTTTCCTCGACGAGATCCCCTTCTCAACGCACGAAGACCTGTTTGGCATGCTGGAAGGCTATCGCAAGATCCGCAAGTTGGCCGACAGCGACGCGCACATCATACCCGGCCATGATCCGCAAGTGCTCAAGCGATATCCAGCCCCCTCGCCCGATCTCGAAGGGATTGTTGCGCGGGTCGATGTGGCGCCACTCAGCTAGAAGCAAGGAGACCGCAAGATGTCAGCAGCAGAAAAGCTCTCCCACAAGGTCGAAGCTTACAACCTCTCGCATGCCTCAGAGAACAAGATCCACGACGATACAATCGCGCAGCAACTGGGCTTCACGGGCGGGCTGGTTCCTGGTGTTGAGGTTTTCGCCTACGCGACCAACCCTGCAGTCATGATGTGGGGGGCAGCGTTTCTCGAAAGTGGCCGCATGCAGTGCCGCTTCGCCAAGCCCGTCTACGACGGCCGGATTGCGGAGGTTGTCGCACGTCCAACTGGCGAGGGCACACTGGACATTACCGTCGAAAGTGACGGTGTGCTGAGTGCGACGGGGCAGGCACAGATGCCGGCCGCGAGACCAACCGCACCCAATCCCGGTGATTACGCGACCAGCCTACCGCCCGCGGAACGACCGCCGGCAAACGAAACAAGTCTTGCCGTTGGAACGAACCTTGGTATTGCGCCGGAGAAGCTGACCGGCGAAGTCGCTGATCAATATCTTGCCGACGTGCGCGAGACGGCCGTGATTTACAAGGAACTGCACGTTGCGCATCCAGGCTGGTTATTGCGGCTTTGCAACCTGGCCTTGAAGGATAACGTGTTGCTGCCGCCGTGGATCCATGTCGGCAGTGACATGCAATTCTTCTCGCAAGCCAAAGTCGGTGAGACGCTATCAGTCCGATCGGTCGTCAGCGACAACTATGAACGCAAAGGCCATCGTTTTGTGGACATGGATTGCCTGATTCTCGCCAATGACACGCGCCCGGTTGCCAACGTGAGACACACTGCGATTTATCAGCTACGGCACATGGCGCAAACCTAAGCCGACGTTCGATCGGTGATACTTATCAAAACCCGACATCTAAACGATTTCAATCATCACGTGCGCCTCCGTATATCTAGCTCATAAGGAGCCAAGAGAAAGGAAGCGCACAATGTTTGGTCGCATCATGTCGGGTCGGATTGAAGCCTTGGAAGCCAAGAAGGACATCCTGGACGCACGGATACAACAAGAACATGGGCGACCGCAGCCAGATAGTATTCGTCTGCAGTCGCTCAAGCGCATGCGCCTCAGACTGAAAGATGATCTCGTTCGCATACATCAGCGCGCCGCCCGCGCAATCCGCCCAGACCGACACGTCCGCGGTCAGCTCTCAACTGCCTTCTGAGGCATGCACGACGACTTCGTCCAACAAAACCGCAGAGTAACAGCCGTGATCGACCAGCGCGCCTACCAATGTAATCGCCGCCGGAGCCTCGTGCTTTGGCGTGGTGGGCAATGGTCGGTCACCAGCAATGGCATCGAGACCACGGACGCGAGCGTGCCGCACGTGGTCATTCCTTTGCGCGACTTCGATCGGATGCAGGACATTCTTGATGGTCGGTATTCGCCGTTGTTACCGCACAATGCCAGCTGGTTTGACCGTGGCGATTTCCACAGCGTGATGGCGCAAGCTAAGATTATGCTGCAGAGCCGATCGGGCACGCTAACCCGGTAGCACAATACCCGTCGCCGATTCCCAGTCTTCTTTCGTCAGGGTGTAGCATTTCGTCATTGCCGGACTTAGCCCAACCTGTAGCTCAGCATCATATGCGAACTTCGCGCCCAATCGGGTGGTGGCAATCTGGGAGCGCTGATTGTTTGGCGCAATGTGGAACCAGACACGCTCAAAGTGCTTGAGTACGTGCGCCACCATCAGTGATTTCATTTCCTTATTCCAGCTGCCGCCCCAGTGTGAGCGGGCTAGAAATGTAAAGCCAATTCCGAATTCGCCGGGATGGTCGGGCACCGGGTAGAACCGCGAGCAGCCAATCGTCATATCTTCTTCGCGGGCAATCGCAACCAATGTCCCGCCAGAAGAGAGTAGATAATCAAAGTAGGGTTCGAAGACTTCTCGCTCATGTCGGTTGGATGCCGGGTGTTGCGCCCAGGTCTCGGGATCACTTGCGGCTACATAGAGCGCGCCACGGTCACCTTCTTGAAGCGGGCGCAAATGGAGGCGATCACCGTCAAGTGTCGGATTGATGTCGAAGGTCGTCATTGCTTGGATCCTTGCTGACCTGAGAGCGGGACACCGGCCCTTTTACCAACCGACAGGGCTCCCGTTCGGCACAGATGTCAATGCGTCGCTAGACGTCAATGCCTTGGCAAGCGAGAACCAGTCGAGGGCGTCACGGCAAACTTGGTGAGCGCTCCGGGTGCTGCGGCAGGCCATCACTCAGTTCCAGCCAGGCAACCTTCTCCGAGACCCAAATATGCTCAGTGGGCGCGAATAGGTCACGCTCCTCAAAGGCCGACAATGCGATGCCCATATAGGTCCCGTTAGTGCGACGGGCCCAAAGGCGCGTGCCGCACTGCGGGCAGAATACCCGCTCAAGTGCCGGGGACGACAGATGAGCGGCTGTGGCGCCCTTCACCTCGACCTTGGATTGTTCGAACAGAGCGCGTGCAAAGAACGGCGATGAAAACGCTGATTGACACTGGTGACAGTGGCAGGCGCGAATGTTAATCGGCTCACCTTCCGCGACGAACGTCACAGCACCGCAGGTGCACCGGCCTTTGTGGAACATCCTTAAGCTCCGCTCTCACAATTGTTGCTGCCGCCAATCTAGGGCGAGGTTTGCCTGGATTCTAGTCGATATCGGCAATTGCTCTCTTTAGTTTCATCATCCCGAGCGAAGTTTAGAGCGAAAACATCGCTACCATTTCGCTTCACTGACCGCTCCGCCAGAGACGCGGCAGCCGACGCTGTCTGCAAAATCACACTGATGCTTCGCGCCAGCGATGAAACACCGGTAAGGTGCCTCACCCCTCCCGAACGCTGCCCAAAACCTGCGCAGGAACACCCCATGCCGTCCAAGATTGTTCTCGTCTCACCGTCGCCTGAGGTTACGCCGATCGCGCGGGATATGGCGCCACTTGGTTTCGAAACACTGATCTTTGACAATGACAATCCGGACTACCAGTCTGCGCTCGCCGATGCGGCGTATATGATTTGCTATCCGCATGTGCCGATGGGACCGGACTTCCATAAACAGGCCAAGGACCTCAAGCTCGTACAGCTCTTGAGCGCCGGCTACGACAGAGTCGACATCGAAGCTGCGCGTGCCGCCGGGCGCCCGGTCTGCAACAATGGTGGTGCCAACGCTATCTCGGTCGCGGAGCATGCCATGATGCTGATGCTCACCGTGGCGCGGCGGGTCATCTGGCAGCATGACAACGTGAGCGGCGGGCGCTGGCGTGGCAACGGACCGTCACCACGCATGTACGAGTTGGCCGGCAAGACGCTTGGCATTATCGGACTCGGCAATATCGGCAAGAAGGTCGCCAAGCGAGCCCAGGCATTCGGCATGAATGTCCATTATTTCGACATCGTCCGCCTTAGCGAAGACCGTGAAGACCAGTTGAATGTCCGCTTTCGACTTCTGCGTGAAATCCTTGCGGAGTGTGACGTCATCTCCCTGAACCTGCCGCTCAATGAAGCCAGCCGACATATGATCGGCAAGGCTGAACTTGAACTGATGAAGCCCACAGCGATTTTGGTGAATACGGCCCGTGGGCCGATTATTGATGAGAAGGAGCTCTATGATCATCTCGCCGCAGGCCGTATGTTCGGTGCCGGCCTCGATGTGTTCGACCAGGAACCGACACCGCCAGACAATCCTCTGCTCAAGCTCGACAACGTGGTCTTGACGGCGCACTTTGCCGGACCGACCTGGGACAATCACGTTGCGCGGTTCCGCAATGCCTTCGATAACGTGCAACGGGTTGAACGTGGCGAGACGCCGTTCTGGATCGTGCCGGAACTTTTGGACTAAGGAACGCGAGATATGGCTGATCGTATCAAACTCGGCGCTGGCTTGCCGCTCAGCGATATCGGTGGTGAGCCACAAACAGTCGTCGAATACGCACAAGCCTGTGAGGCCATGGGTTATGACCACCTGTGCGGTACCGATCACGTGCTCGGCGTGAATGCCGCGAGCCGGCCCAACTGGGCAAACCGCAATACATCAAATGACTACTTTCACGATCCATTCGTACTGTTCGGGTTTCTCGCAGCCGCAACGAAAACCATCGGGTTCTCAACCCAGGTCCTCATCCTGTCTCAGCGTCAGACGGTTCTGGTTGCAAAGCAGGCTGCCTGCGTCGACGTTCTTTCGGGCGGACGGATGCGACTGGGCATTGGCATCGGCTGGAACGAAGCTGAATTCGTCGGCCTGAATGAAGACTGGTCGACACGTGGCATTCGATCCGCCGAACAAGTCGAGGTGATGCGCAAGCTCTGGGCTGACGAGCATGTCGACTACAAAGGTCGATGGCATGAGATCCCGGATGCCGGCATCAATCCGAGGCCGGCGGCAGGCACGATCCCTGTCTGGTTCGGTGGCCATCATGCCAACACCATGAAGCGCACCGCAGAACTGGGTGACGGATGGATGATGCTGGAACATCCGCCAGGGGACGAAGCCATTGCTTCGTTCGAGAATCTCAAGGCAATGACGCGCGAGGCCGGGCGCGACCCGAGCGAAATGGGTCTCGAAGTTTGGATGTCAGCTGTTGGCGAACCTGACCAATGGCGTGAGGAGGTTCGGTTCTGGAAGCAGGCAGGCGTGACGCACATCACCTGCAACAACACCTACAAGCGCTACGCGCACAAACGCATTCCAGAACGCAGTTTTGCAGCCCACATCACGGCACTCGAGACATTTATCGACGCCGTCCAGGATGAGCTTTGATCTGACAAGCATGACAATCATCGAATCCGACATCAACGCACGATCCAAAGCATTCAAAGACAACGCCGCAGCTTTCGGCGAGCGTCTGGCCGTACTGCGCGAGCGTAAAGCCGCCGTGCTGCGCGGTGGCGGCGAAGCGCACGTCGCGCGCCATCATAAGCGAGGCAAATTGCTGGTTCGGGATCGCATTGATCTGCTGGTTGACCCAGCAACGGCGTTTCTGGAACTCTCTGCTCTCGCGGCTTGGGGCCAGTATGACAATGAGGTTCCGGCGGCCGGTATCGTTACAGGTATCGGCATCGTGCGTGGCACGCCTGTCATGGTGATTGCCAATGATGCGACCGTCAAAGGTGGATCGTTCTACCGCGAGACCGTTAAAAAGCATGTTCGGGCGCAGGAGATTGCCGAGGCGAATCGGCTGCCATGCATTTATCTCGTGGACTGCGGTGGTGCCAATCTCCCGCAGCAGGATCAGGTATTCCCGGACAAAGATCATTTCGGCAACACGTTCCTGCGGCAGTGCAGAATGTCGGCGGCCGGCCTGCCGCAGATTTCCGCAGTGTTTGGTGGCTGCACTGCCGGCGGCGCCTATATACCGGCGCTCTCCGATGAAGTGATTATGGTGCGCGGACAGGCACGCATCCATCTCGGCGGACCGTCAATTGTCAAAGTTGCGATCAACGAAGAAATTGATGGCGAGGCACTCGGCGGCGCTGAGATGCACACCAAGGTGTCTGGCGTATCCGATTATCTTGCCGAGGATGAATACGAAGCGATCGCCAAATTGCGCGATGTCGTGCAATCGCTGGCGATGGCTCGGACGATGACACCGGCGCAAGTTGTACAAGCGCCACGCTACGCCACGGAGGAGTTATCCGGTGTCGTGCCAGCCGATCGGCGCATGCCCTATGATGTTCGTGAGATTGTGGCCCGGATTGCGGACGACAGTGCCTTCATTGAGTTCAAGCCGGATTGGGGCTCGACACTGGTGTGCGGCACAGCCTGGATCCATGGGTATCCGGTTGGGATACTCGGTAACAACGGCCCACTCTACTCGGAAAGTTCGCTCAAGGCGGCGCAGTTCATCACGATGTGCGATCAGCGCGGCATCCCGCTGCTGTTCCTGCAAAACATTTCAGGCTTCATGGTCGGTAGCGAAGCCGAACGCGGCGGCATCGCCAAGGACTCAGCCAAGATGGTTTATGCCATGGCCACAGCCGAAGTGCCGCGCCTGACAGTGATTGTTGGCGGTTCCTATGGTGCTGGAAACTATGGCATGTGCGGACGCGGTTTCTGGCCCGAATTCTTGTTCGCCTGGCCGACGGCGGAATGTGCCACGATGAGTGCTGATATCGCGAGCAACGTCATGTTGGAATTGCGCCGCAGCAGCGTGCGCCATGGCCCGCCCGGCGAAGATGAGTTGCATGACATCGAGACCCGTGTACGCACGCAATACGCCGAGCAGTCCGATCCTTACTACGCCACCTCGCGGCTCTGGGACGATGGCATAATAGAACCCGCAGAGACACGGGATGTTATCGGTCTTTGCTTGGCACTCTGCGCCAGTCGCGACGCCATTCCTGAGCGCGGCCAAAAACGCGTCTTCCGGATGTGAGGTCGAGGCCATGGCAAATTCAAACCGACTTCCCCGCTCCATCTTGATCGCCAATCGCGGTGAGATTGCTATTCGCATCGCGCGGACCTGCAAGGCGCTCGGCATTGAGTCCATCGCGGTCCACTCAGTGGCAGACCGCGGCAGCTTGCACGTCAAACACTGCGACCGAGCGATCGAACTCACAGGCCCGTCACCGGCTGCCGGATATCTTGATGCCACGCAGATCATTGCAGCCGCCACCCAGGCCGGCGCCGACGCGGTGCATCCCGGTTATGGCTTTTT
>JBCDBQ010000114.1:0-14834 GCA_039183375.1 Pseudomonadota bacterium | reverse complement strand
GGTTTTCCCGGTGAAACCGTGGAAGAGTTCGAAGAAACGCTGCGTGTTGTCGAGGCTGTCGGCTTTGCACAGGCCTATTCGTTCAAGTACAGCGCCCGTCCGGGAACGCCGGCTGCAACTCTCGAAGATCACCTCACCGAAGATGAGAAGACGACGCGGCTCCACAGGCTGCAATCCCTCCTAGAGGATCAGCAGCGTGCCTTCAACGATAGCTGCGTTGGCAAGACAATTCCGGTGCTGTTCGAGAAAAACGGTCGCTCGGAAGGCCAGATTGTTGGGCGTTCGCCCTACCTGCAGCCCGTCCATGCCTCGGCCGACAGCCGTTTACTGGGCGAGATACATCCTGTGGAAATCGCGGCTGCAAGCAAGAATTCGCTCTCAGGTGTCGTACTTGCGGCGTAGTTGTTGTCTAAGGGCGTAACTGCGGAGATGAGCCTGATTTCCTATTTGGAGGCTCGTATTCCGAGTTCGCGGTAATGTTGCATTCTAAAATAACGCTTGAAACGTCCAACAAAGGACTGGAGCTCAAAATTTGGCAGATGCGCGCGGATTAGGCCCTACCGGGATGGGGCGGGCTGGCAAAGGCCAGGCGAAGAAGCGGGTTGTCGTCACTTTCGAAGACAATCGTCACCTCCCAAGGCTCCTAGGCGAATACGATGCCCACTTGGCGCTGGTTGAAGACCGGCTTGGGATTGAGGCCCATGCACACGGAAATGTTGTCGTGTTGGCCGGCTCTGAGCCTTCCTGCGAGATCGCCCGGGAGGTACTGGAGGCGCTCTATACGCGCGTTGCGAAGGGCGACGAGGTCGGCCCGGGAGACTTTGACGGTCTGATACGCCACGCCAAGATGGACGACGTCGGCCCTGGTGGACAGGGTGAAATCACCACGCGCCGCCGTGTCGTCAAGGCCAGAACACCCACACAAAGCCAGTATATTCGCGCCATTCAGTCGGTTGATCTGGTCTTTGGTCTGGGACCTGCTGGCACCGGCAAGACCTACCTGGCCGTTGCCGCCGCCGCGCATTACCTGGAGCGCGGAATCGTGTCCAGAGTCATCCTTTCACGGCCTGCGGTCGAAGCCGGCGAACGGCTTGGCTTCTTGCCGGGCGACATGAAGGATAAAGTCGATCCGTACCTGCGCCCGCTTTACGACGCGCTCTATGACGTACTACCGCCGGAAAAGGTCGAACGTGACATCGAAACCGGCGTGATTGAGATTGCGCCTCTCGCCTTTATGCGCGGGCGAACGCTCGCTGATGCCTTTATCATCCTGGACGAGGCTCAGAACGCGACCAGCATGCAGATGAAAATGTTTCTGACGCGACTGGGCGAAGACGCGAAAATGGTTGTAACCGGCGACCCCTCACAGATTGATTTGCCGCCGGGCCAAAAATCAGGTTTGATGGAGGCAGTGGGGTTGTTGGACGGCGTCTCGGGCATCGAGGCCATCCGTTTCACCGGTTCCGATGTCGTGCGGCGGGACTTGGTCGCACGGATAGTTGAGGCATACGATGCATTGGGTGCGAAACCCGCATCCTGAGGCAAATGACGGATAGTTCTGATGGCTCCTCGGCAACCACCGTATCGGTTGGCCGTGATGAAGAAGAGCCAGACCAATGTTTGACATTTGATGTCGTGACCGAGAGCGGCAACTGGCGGTTGTTTGAGCCGATTGCCGACCATCTTCAAAAAGTATCCGGCGTAATTGAGCGCCATCTGGAACTGCCGGCCACGCACTGCGAGGTTTGCCTGGCGCTTTGTAGCGACGACAAAGTTCGTGAGCTAAACGCGCAATACCGCGGCAAGGATAGCGCGACCAATATTCTTTCCTTCCCAAGTGCTCCCCTCATTGCTGAACAATCAGGACCGCATCTGTTGGGCGATCTGGCTGTCGCGGATCAGACGCTGCTCAACGAGGCAGCCGCGAATGAAACCCCGCTGGCCGCGCACTTCACACACATTCTCCTGCATGGCGTGCTTCACCTGCTCGGATTCGACCATCTTGAAGAGCAGTCAGCCAAAGAGATGGAAGAACTCGAGATCGCGATGTTAGCGGAGCTTGATATTCCCGATCCCTATGCCGGAGCGGAGCTGCTGCAAGCGTGACCTGATGAGATACTGAGTTTCGATCCAGACTTTCGATTTGAAGGGCAAGAACAGCCAATCACGATGAGCGAAGACAACACATCCAAGACGGGCAAACCCGGCGGTAACGGCACGACGGCAACGGCGCAGAGCAGCTGGCTCAGTGCAATCCGTACGAGCCTTGGTCTCCCTGGCGGGAAGACGTTGCGCGACTCCTTGGAGGCAGCCATCAGCGCTGAGGAAGAAGCCAACGTCTTCTCCGCCGAAGAACGAGCCATGCTGTCTCGGCTTTTGCGTTATGGCGCATTGCGGATTGATGACGTCATGGTGCCTCGCGCGGACATTGTTGCCATTGACGAGAGCAAGACTGTCACAGAAGCCTTGGAAATGTTTGTGGAGGCTGGGGTTTCCCGTTTGCCGCTCTATCACGAGACCCTTGATGATCCTCGGGGGATGGTGCACGTGAAAGACCTCGTGCAGTGGCTGGTGAAGAGCGGAAGCCTAAGCGCGCTGTCCGACAGTCCAATTGGTTCTTTGGAGCTTGCAAGCACCACCGGTGCCGATCCGTATCATGCCGCAGATTCTGCAGGCAATGCCTCAAGCAGTCCGACACAGGACGAAGCTGAGGCACAGGTCGCGTCGAATGGTGGCGGTGACGATGATCGCGATTCGATCCTCTCCAAGCCCTTGTCGTCTGCCAAAGTTCGCCGACCGGTTCTCTATGTGCCGCCCTCAATGCCAGCCATGAATTTGCTGCTTCGCATGCAGTCAACGCGGATACACATGGCACTCGTTGTTGACGAATATGGCGGCACGGATGGCCTTGTAACCATCGAGGATTTGGTTGAGGAAATTGTTGGCGAGATTGAAGATGAGCACGATGAACACGAGCCATCGCAAATCACTGACGACGCCGGCACAACCATGGTCGCTGCCGCGCGCATGCCGATAGAGGACATGGAAGAGCATCTCGGTGTAACGCTACTTGGCGAAGACGAAACTGATATCGACACAATCGGAGGGCTGGTGTTCTCACTTGTCGGTCGCGTGCCGGCCAGGGGAGAATTGGTGCCTCATCCAGCCGGTGTGGAATTCGAAGTCCTGGACGCAGATCCACGCCGCATCAAGAAGTTGAAGGTCCACATCTCGGCCCGGGGTCCCGCCTCGAATGAGAACTAAAAGGGGATGCCGCGCCTAAGCTAATCCCGGACGGAACGGGTCAGCAGGCACCGGAGTTTGGGAGTGGCGCGCATGGGTGCGGTCGTCAAACTGATCAATCAGCTCGGCCTTGTTCGCATGACCGTGTCATCGGCCGGCAGATGGCGGGCCGCATTGATTGCTGTCACGGCCGGGGCTGTAAGTGCTCTGGCGTTCGCGCCGTTCTTTCTGACCCCCTTGCTCCTCTTTACTCTGCCCTTGCTGCTGTGGTTGACCGAGGCTGGCGAAGTCGAGCAATCGCCTGGGCTCGAACCAGACCGGAATCTAATTGGGCGCGGTGCTTGGTGTGGGTGGTGGTTTGGCTTCGGGATCCACACAGCGGGGCTCTATTGGATCGGCAACGCATTCCTTGTGCAGGCTGAGGCATTTGCCTGGCTTCTGCCGTTTGCAATGGTGTTGTTGCCAGCGGGTCTGGCCTTGTTTCATGCTGTCGCGCTGGCTGTCGTTGCAGCGGTGCAGGGGCCGCCACTCTTTCGCGTGCTGGCGTTGGCAGCAGCAATAGGTGTTAGCGAATGGCTGCGTGGAACCATTTTCACGGGCTTTCCCTGGAATGTACTGGGTTATGCGCTGACCCAACCAATTGAACTGATGCAGTTCGTCGGCGTCGTTGGCATATACGGCCTGACCGTTCTAACCGTCTTGGTGTTCGCGACACCACTGGCCGTTCTCGCCAGAGGCCTCGATCCAGCCAAGCGTGAAACAACGAGAAAAGCTGTTGTGCGCATCGGCTTGTTGACGGTTCTGCCGCTGATTGTGTCGTGGAGCTACGGCGCTTGGGCGCTGAGCCAGACGATGCCGGCGAACAACGAGAGTGTGAGACTGCTTATCGTCCAACCCTCGATCAACCAGAAAGATAAGTTCGATCCGCAGAAATGGAATCGCATCTTTCTAGATCATGTCGCGCTCACGCGGACAGCGCTAGCCAAGGGAAAATCGGGCAGTGACACAACACGGATCGTGTTTTGGCCGGAAGCTGCACTGCCGTTTTTGGCTCTGCGCGAACAGAGTGTAAGCGACCGCATTGCGGCAATGCTCCCGAACCAGACTTTTCTGGTCACCGGTCTGCTCCGCGCAGAGCAAGTCAAAGGGAAATCCCCGAAATCAGTCGAAGTTTTCAATTCGGCTGTTGTCTACGACGCGGTTGGCAAAGCCATCAGTATCTACGACAAGCATCACCTGGTGCCGTTTGGTGAGTATCTGCCGTTCCAGGAGGTACTCGAAGCCATCGGCTTGGAGCAACTCACGCGACAGCGGGGAGGATTTTCGACTGGCGAAGTCGAGGGCAGACACATGTCATTGCCCGGCTTAGGACAGGCACTGATGATGATTTGCTATGAGGCGATTTTCCCAAGCTACGCCACTTCTGATCAGGTCCGGCCAGAACTGCTTATCAATCTGACGAATGATGCCTGGTTCGGTGATTCCAGTGGCCCACCACAGCACTTTCACCAATCGAGAGTCCGCGCCGTTGAACAGGGCATACCACTTCTGCGGGTAGCCAATAACGGGATATCCGGCGCGATTGACGCCCGCGGTCGGATTCTGCGGGACATCGCTCTGGATGGAATCGGTGTGATCGACATCAACTTGCCAAGGCCCATAAGCCCAACAATCTACAGCAAAATTGAAAATTCACTTGCGGCGCTGATGCTGGTTATACTCTTTGGATCAATAATTATTATTGGTTGTAAATTCAGAACGTTAACTGATTAAAATGCTTTACACCGGCCAGGTTGATCGATTTGAGAAGATGCGAATTAGTTGAATTGGCGTGCTCAAAAACCAGAATTTGATATAAATTGTCGCCATCACGTGCTATCGATCCCGAACCGCGATCTTGGTCAGGTGGATGTTCAGGTTGGAATCAACTCCAGGTGTTTTTGCAGTGTTCGCTGCTAATTGCAACTACCAGTTGGTTGCTCAGGTTCCACCATCCGCCCGCTTACGGCAGTCGGCTGCCGACTTGGCTCAAGACGAATGACAGACTGCCAGGATGGAGGGTGGGCCATCTTGGTGCGAAGCAGAGGACAACCAGTTGCAAAACGGAGAGCTCCCAAGCCGGAATGCGCGCAAGCCGAATCCGATTGATACGCACGTAGGCTCTAGGGTCCGATTTCGCCGAATGCTTCTCGGTATGAGTCAGGAAAAGCTTGGCGAACAATTAGGACTGACTTTCCAACAGGTTCAGAAATACGAGAAGGGCGTCAATCGGATTGGTGCCAGTCGGTTGTTCGAGCTTGCCAATGTGCTGGGTGTGAATGTTCAGTTCTTCTATGATGAAGCGCCTGATTTGGCTGAAATAAGGGGTGCGGCAGGCTTAGCCGAAGAACCAGCCAGTGACTACGTGGGCGGGTTTCTCAAAAGCCGCGAAGGCATCGAACTCAATCGTGCGTTTGCGAAAATTGCTGACCCGAAGGTTCGTCGTTCTGTCGTCGACCTCGTACGCTCACTCGCCGACGAGGATGAATTCCAGGGCCAGCAGCACAATCGTCAACAGTCGGCCTAAGTCTGCCCTAAGAGCCATCACCGAAACAAACAAGCCTGCCACGCGCTCAGTTTTGGTGGTGTCGACATAGAGATGAGAGTGGCCGAAGACCGCATGGGCTAAGCTTGACCGACCTGTTCAAAGGCTGCAAAACAGCTTCCGATTAGCAAACAACGATACGATCGGGGGTTCTAAGTGTCAGCTCGGACGTTTTTCTTTACAAGTGAATCCGTATCTGAGGGCCATCCAGATAAAGTCTGCGATAGAATTTCCGACGAGATAGTTGATCTCTATTTCCGCGAAGCCCTGAACGCAGGCATGGACCCGTGGCAGGTTCGCGTCGCGGCCGAAACGTTGGCGACGACCAATCAAGTCGTGATTGCCGGTGAGACGCGCGGACCGGCTGGTATCTCCAAAGATCAAATCGAAGAAGCCGCGCGCTCTGCCGTTAAGGACATCGGCTACGAGCAGGAAGGTTTCCATTGGCAGAACGCGAATGTTCAAGTCCTTCTGCACGAGCAGTCGGCTGACATCGCTCAGGGCGTTGATGCTGCAGGCAACAAGGATGAAGGCGCGGGTGACCAGGGCATCATGTTTGGCTACGCCTGTGGCGAGACCCCTGATCTGATGCCGGCACCGATCTACTACAGCCATAAGATCCTCGAAGATCTGGCAAGGGCCCGAAAGTCTGGCGAGGGACAGGGCGGAAAGCTCGGCCCGGACTCCAAGAGCCAGCTCTCAATGCGCTACGAAAACGGCAAGCCCGTTGGGATCACCCACATTGTTCTTTCAACGCAGCACATGGATGAGGACATGACGTCCGAGGATGTGCGCACGGTGGTCGAGCCGTTCATTCGCAAGACGCTACCCGCGGAATGGGTGACAGGCGACACTGAGTGGCACGTCAATCCAACCGGAAAGTTCGTCATTGGCGGACCGGATGGAGATTGCGGACTAACCGGCAGAAAGATCATCGTTGATACCTACGGTGGTGCAGCTCCGCATGGCGGTGGTGCATTTAGCGGTAAGGATCCGACCAAAGTGGACCGCTCAGCTGCCTACGCGGCCCGCTACCTGGCAAAGAATGTCATTGCTGCCGGCTTCGCAGATCGTTGCTGCATCCAGCTCTCCTATGCCATCGGCGTATCGCGGCCGCTGTCGATCAATGTCAATCTCTACGACACCGGAAACGTCGACGAGGCTCGTCTGGAAGGGGTTCTCAACGAGATCATGGACCTGAGTCCGCGTGGCATCCGCCAGCATCTCGAACTGAACAAGCCGATCTATGCACGTTCAGCTGCCTACGGACACTTTGGGCGCCAGCCGGACAGTGATGGCGGGTTCAGCTGGGAGCGAACAGATCTCGTCGGTGAGCTCAAGTCAGCGATGGCCTAGAGCGCGCATCAAGAATCACCCTTGAAGTCGCCAGCGCACGGTTGCGACATTGATCGGCAACCGTGCGAAAGACAGCCCGGCCAAGGCGGTGACAAAACCGAACCCAGAAGATGACGTCCTCCGAGCCAAAGCACGATGACGGCTCTGATGAAGCCCTCGATGAAGCGCCAGGTGTCGCCTCTGAAGCGGATCATGAGCTGCGTACTTTCGGCCGCACGAGGTCGCGCAGTCTAACCGCGCGTCAGCAGGATGTCGTCGCACGTCTGTCATCACAGACCTCAATCGACCTATCGACGGACGGACCACTGAGTAGGGCTGGCATCTTCGACCAGGCCTATGAGGCGCTTTGGTTGGAAATCGGTTTCGGGGGCGGCGAGCATCTGCTTTGGCAGGCCAGGGAAAATCCAAACGTTGGTATAATCGGGTGCGAACCGTTTCGAGATGGTGTGGTCCGGGTCCTGACGGCCATCGACGAGGAACACCTCGGTAACATTCGCCTGCATGTTGATGACGCCCGACCCTTACTGCGCCGCCTGCAACCTCAATCAATTGATCGCGCGTTTATTCTTTTTCCCGATCCGTGGCCGAAGAAACGTCACAATAAAAGACGGCTGATAAATGCGAATTTGGCGGAATCACTCGCAAAGATAATGAAATCAGGCGCGCAACTGCGCATCGCCACTGATATCGATGATTACCTGAAATCTATTCTGCTGACGTTTCATGGCCATCCAGATTTTGACTGGCTGGCTGCAAGGCCGTCAGATTGGCGCGTGCGGCCATCCGATTGGCCTGCCACGCGTTACGAGGCCAAAGCGATTCGCGAAGGCAGATCCTGCGCTTATCTGCGATTTCGTAGAACTTGATGCTTCTGGGCCGACGTTTATCGGCATCTTTGCTCGTCATGTTCAAAAAAGTGACAAAATGCGCTTGCATTGGGCAAATCATTCACATAAGCTTTACATGCTCATGATCATCTCAACTCTGAGAGTGGGCCCTTCCCGGGCTCGCTCTTTTTTATTGTTGAAGCTAGCGCGGTCGCCATCTAAACCGAATTGTGTCGCCGTAGTTAATGTTGATCGCCGCTCGCGAATGTGAATGTGCGCCGGGGCTGACATCCGATTTTGAGTACGCAATAGGAATCACGCAGTCACGCATGGCAGAACAGGATGCGGTTTTGCTCGATGATCGCTTTATCAAGGAAAGCGGCAGAGCAGCCCAAATTGCTGAGATTATTGAGCCGTCGCTAACGGACCTGGGATATCGCCTGGTCCGCGTCCAGCTCATGGGCCGTGCTGACAAGCAAACCGTGCAAATTATGGCTGAACGCGCCAGCGGCGAGTTTGCGATTGAGGATTGCGAAACTATTTCTAGGCAAATCTCGCCACTGTTGGACGCTTTCGATCCTATAGAAGAGGCCTATCAGCTCGAAGTCTCCTCAGCGGGCATCGATCGGCCATTGGTGCGTCGTAGCGATTTCGAAGACTGGGCGGGCTACGAAGTAAAGATCGAACTAAAAGAACTCCTCGACGGCAGACGTCGTTTCCGCGGAATAATTGAGGGGTTCACGGACGGTGAGATCCGCGTTGAGGTGGATCTGGATCAGCTTGGCCGCCAGGTTCTGGGGATTCCAGTGGGACTGGTGGAGAGTGCACGCCTCGTTTTGACGGATGAGCTTGTACGTGAGTCTTTGCGACGGTCTAAGAAGACACAGTCGGACAGCAATTTGGAAACTGAGATAGAGTCTGAGACCCAGGCATTGGCGTCGGTCTCAAGTGAGAAGGATGATTGATCATGGCAATGGCAGGGGTCAGTGCAAACCGCATTGAATTGTTGCAGATCGCGGATGCCGTCGCCCGAGAGAAGTCGATCGATCGGGTCATCGTTATTGATGCGATGCAGGATGCCATCCAGAAGGCAGCCAAATCTCGCTACGGCTTGGAAAATGATATTCGTTGCGCCATCGATCCAAAGACCGGCGCGACGCAACTGACCCGCGTTCTGACTGTTGTCGAGGAAGTCGAAAACGAATCGACCGAAGTCACACTGGCTGAAGCCAAAAAGATCAAAGACGACGCAGAAGTCGGTGAGGAGCTTGTCGAAGAACTTCCACCAATGGATTTTGGCCGCGTTGCAGCACAGAACGCCAAACAGGTCATCGTCCAGAAGGTGCGCGATGCCGAGCGGGATCGCCAATACGAAGAGTTCAAGGATCGCGTCGATGAGATCGCCAACGGCACGGTCAAGCGGGTCGAGTACGGCAACGTCATTGTTGATCTCGGCCGGGCAGAAGCCATTATTCGCCGCGATGAGATGATCCCGCGCGAAAACGTGCGCTACGGGGATCGCATCCGTGCCTACGTATATGATGTCCGCCGCGAGCCGCGTGGGCCGCAGATTTTCCTATCCCGTGCACGGCCCGAGTTCATGTCGAAGCTGTTCGCGATGGAAGTGCCGGAAATTTATGACTCTGTTGTCGAAATCAAGTCCGTCGCCCGGGACCCTGGCTCGCGGGCAAAGATTGCCGTGATCTCAAAGGACTCATCAATTGACCCAGTCGGCGCCTGTGTCGGTATGCGCGGTCAGCGCGTCCAGGCCGTGGTGAATGAGCTTCAGGGCGAAAAGATCGATATCATCCAGTGGAACCCTGAGGCAGCAAGCTTCATCGTGAACGCGCTGGCACCGGCCGAAGTCTCCAAAGTGGTTCTCGATGAAGACTCTGAGCGTATCGAGGTGGTCGTGCCCGAAAGCCAGCTCTCATTGGCGATCGGCCGCCGCGGGCAAAACGTGCGCCTGGCTTCGCAGCTCACCGGTTGGGATATCGATATTCTGACCGAGCAGGAAGAAAGTGAGCGCCGCCAGAAGGAATTCAATGATCGATCTCAGCTGTTCATGGAATCCTTCGATGTTGACGAGGTGATCGCTCAGTTGCTTGTCACCGAAGGTTTCACTTCGGTTGAAGAAGTTGCCTTTGTCGAGCTTGATGAAATTTCATCGATCGAGGGCTTTGACGAGGAAACCGCCGAAGAGATCCAGACACGGGCCCGCGAGTATCTCGATCGCATTGAGCAGGAGCGTGACGAGAAGCGCCGCGAACTGGGTGTTCAGGATGAGCTGACCAGTGTCTCAGGTGTGACAACCGCGATGATGGTCGCTTTCGGCGAGAACGAGGTTAAGACGCTTGAGGATCTTGCTGACTGCGCAACCGATGATCTGACGGGTTGGGTTGAGCGCAAGAAGGAGAAGGGCGTCGATCCGATCAAGCACGAGGGCATCCTGAGCAGCTTCGATATTAGCCGTGAAGAAGCTGAGGAAATGATCCTGGCAGCAAGAATACTGCTCGGCTGGATTGATCCGGATGAGATGCTCGAGGAAGTCGAAGCGTCCGCGGATGCTGACGAGGCCGAGACTGAGGAAGCCGCCGAAGGCGATGTGGCTGTAGAGGCCGAACAAGCAGACGACGCTGCGGCGTCTGTCAGTGCGAACTGATGAGCGAGGTTCGACATACGAGCGATGAGCGCAAGGTCAAGACAGCATGTCCGTACGGATGGGGCAGATCGCCCCATGCGGACCTGTATTGCCTCGCGCCAAGCGCGTGCACCGGATGAGCTTATCCGGTTTGCCCTGTCACCCCAGGGCGTACTAACACCCGACCTGGCAAACGCTCTTCCCGGGCGTGGAGCATGGGTGACCTGCTCGAAAGACTGCATCAAGACCGCTCTCGAGAAACGAGCTTTTGACCGGGCATTCCGCAGATCGGTCGACGTTCCAGACGATTTTCTAGCGTTACTGGAGCGCCTGTTGACGGATCGCGCGCTTCAGAGTTTGAGCTTGGCGAAGAAGGCGGGCAGTGTTATCACCGGCTTCACCAAGGTTAATTCGGCAATTGAAACCGCTGCCGTCGATGTTCTTGTACAGGCATCAGACGCCAGTTTGGACGGCAAAAAGCGCATTGCGGGTAAGTACAAAGCTATCTGCGAAGAATTGGCGATCGAGCCAAAAACAATAAATCTTTTCAGCATTGAGCAATTGAGTTTGGCCATTGGCCGGCCAAATGTGGTACATGCTGCACTCAATCACGGACGAGTGGCTGACGAATTTATCTTGGCAGCGCGTCGGCTAAGCAGCTTCTTGCTGCTCCTCGACGATGCTAATCCAAGCGCTAACGCAGCCATTGGGGCAACCTCGCCATCGGAGTCGGCGAATGATTTAGGACTAGAGACGGAACAAGCATGAGCGAATCGAAGGAAACCGACGAGAAACAAACCAAAGGCCGTAAGCCTTTGAGTTTGAATAGAACTGTCGACGCCGGGCATGTGCAACAAAAGTTTAGCCATGGGCGGTCAAAGTCGGTTGTCGTTGAGAAAAAGCGCAAGCGGATGGTGGCACAGCCTGACAAGGCTGGTGCTCGGAAATCAGCGCAGGCTTCAGGCGCTGCGAAGTCCCAGGCAAAGTCGGCTGGTGGGCTGTCGCAGGAAGAGGTCGCGAAGCGCGCGGCTGCGCTGGCAGCTGCACAGCGCGCTGCCAAGGATGCCGAGCAAGAGGCCGTCGAGACCGCAAAGCGACAAGCTCAGCTGGACGCAGAAGCTGCCGAAAAGCAGCGTCAGGTCGATGAGGCAGCGCGCCAGGAAGCAGAAGCCAAAGAAGCTGTTGCTGCCGAGGCTGCGCGAAAACTCCAGCAAGCTCAGCTTGCCGAGCAGGAAGTCGTCAATCGCGAGTTGTCTCAAAAGACAGCCATGACGCCGTCGCTCGTCAATCCGCCCAAGCCCGCATCTGACCAGACACCTGCTGAGGCCGAAGAAGCCGCCGCTGCACCTGCTGCGGAAAGCAAGGCTGATGCGCCGACTGCCAAGACGAATGGCAAAGCACGGGCCGAAGCCAAAGCACAACCGGCTGCGCAGGCAAGCGCGCCGGCTCAGGATCAGGGTCGGGCCGATCAGCCTCTGCTCAAGTCAGTTGGCATGATCAAGCCGATGATCGTGACACGAACCGATCGACCTGAACCGAAAAAGCCTGAACCTCCCAAGAAGGCTGAGGAGGCGCCACGCCGTACCCTCAAGCCAGCGGCACCGGTCCCATCTGCCCGTGAGGAAGAAGAGGATCGCCGCCGCCGCGGTGGTGGCAAGCGCGGTGCCGGTCGCGGTGATGATGGTCGTGTTCGCGGCAAGCTGACGATCACCAATGCCTTCGACGAGCGCCAGCGGGAACGTTCTCTTGCATCGCTGAAGCGCAAACGTGAGCGCGAGAAGCAAAAGGCGATGGGTGTCTCGCAGGCCCGCGAGAAGATCTCACGCGAAGTCACCATTCCGGAAGTGATTACGATCCAGGAATTGGCGAACCGCATGACCGAGCGCGCCGTCGACGTCATCAAATATTTGATGAAGCAAGGCGCAATGCACAAGATCAATGATGTCGTTGATACGGAAACGGCGCAGCTGATCGTGGAAGAGTTTGGTCACACTTCCAAGCTCGTCTCCGAAGCGGACGTGGAAGAGGGCTTCATCGGCGAAATTGATGCCGATGAAACGCAGCAGTCGCGCGCCCCTGTCGTGACCATCATGGGTCACGTCGACCACGGTAAGACCTCGTTGCTCGACTCCCTTCGGGCTGCAAACGTGGCCAGCGGCGAAGCTGGCGGTATCACGCAGCACATCGGTGCCTATCAGGTCACCACTGAGAGCGGTAACAAGATAACGTTCATCGATACACCAGGCCACGCCGCCTTTACCGCCATGCGTGCGCGCGGCGCGAAGGTGACCGATATCGTGATCCTTGTGGTGGCTGCTGACGATGGTGTCATGCCGCAAACGGTTGAGGCTATCGCCCACGCCAAGGCGGCGGAAGTTCCGTTGATTGTTGCCATCAACAAGATGGACAAGCCTGACGCCGATCCCAATCGCGTTCGCACCGAACTCCTGCAACACGAAGTGATTGTCGAGAGCATGTCGGGTGAAACTCTTGAAGTCGAGGTTTCGGCTCTCAAGCAGATGAACCTGGATGGCTTGCTTGAAGCAATCAACTTGCAGGCCGAATTGCTCGACCTGAAAGCCAACCCAGATCGCTCAGCCGAAGGCTTTGTTATCGAGGCCAAGCTGGAACGTGGCCGTGGACCGGTTGGAACCCTACTTGTTCAGCGCGGAACATTGTCCGTTGGTGACATTGTGGTTGCCGGCTCCTCTTGGGGACGTGTCCGGGCATTGATCGATGACACCGGCTCGAACGTTGTCAAGGCAGGTCCGTCGTTCCCGGTCGAGGTTCTGGGTTTTGACTCGGCGCCGGAAGCCGGTGACCAGTTCGCTGTTGTTGAGAGCGAAGCACGCGCACGTGAGATCACCGACTATCGTGTTCGCAAGCGCCGTGAGACGTTGGGCTCAGCTGGCTCTGCCCGTACCCTCGAGCAGATGATGCAGCAGCTGCATGAAGACGGAAAGAAAGAGTTCCCGCTGATTGTCAAAGGCGACGTGCAGGGCTCTGTCGAAGCCATTGCTGGTGCGTTGGCGAAGGTTGGCAACGAGGAAGTCGAAGCCAGGATCATCCACTCAGGCGTTGGTGGTATCACCGAGTCGGATATCACGCTGGCAACCGCGTCGAATGCCGTAGTCATCGGCTTCAACGTTCGTGCCAACGTGCAGGCCAAGACAGCGTCCGAGCAGGAAGGCGTCGAGATCCGCTACTACAGCATCATCTACGACCTCGTGGACGATGTGAAAGCAGCAATGTCCGGCATGCTGGATCCGACGTTGCGCGAGATCTTCCTCGGCAATGCTGAGATCCGTGAAGTCTTCAACATCACGAAGATTGGTAAGGTCGCAGGTTGTCTGATCACCGACGGCAAGGTCGAACGTGGAGCCAAGGTCCGGCTTTTGCGCGACAACGTTGTCATCCACGAAGGCACCCTGTCGACGCTCAAGCGCTTCAAGGATGAGGTCAAGGAAGTCCCGGGTGGGCAGGAATGCGGTATGGCATTCGCCAACTACCAGGACATCCGTGCGGGTGACGTCATCGAATGCTTCCAGGTCGAGACCGTTCAAAGAACGCTCTAGGCATAAGCCAGTAAGAATGGCGCCCGTCGCGGCTACCGATACGCAGAATTCGGTTGCAGTGGCGGGCGGATCCATTCTTCAAAGTCCGCTAACCGAGTGAGGACTTGAGCCGCAGGCTGGATCATAGCCGGTTGAGCCGACCTCACACACCGTCGCCTCCCGTCCGCCGAATTGATCGTTTTTTTGGATGGTCAGACGACATGGGATTTTTCCAGTGTCATGCCTTCTAGGATGCCGAAGTCCAAAATATGGGAGTTCGGGAACGGGCGGGGGACGGTTTAAGTCCAATTCGAAAAGCTTGTGCCTCCTTGGCATATTGATCCCAAATGAGTACTGACGTCAGCCACATTCAGACTTCTCGACTGAGCATCGAGGTCGAAACATCCGGTCCGGATAACGGATTTCCCGTTATTATGCTCCATGGTTGGCCAGACAGTCTGCGTTGCTGGGATCTCGTCTTGCCGCAGCTGCATCGCGGTGGTCTCCGAACCATTGTTCCAAGTTTGCGCGCTTATGGCGGCACACATTTTCTCAGTGCCGATACGCCAAGAAGTGGGCAGGTTGTTGCGCTGGCGCGTGACGCGTTGGAGCTCGCCGATGCCCTGTCG
>JBCDBQ010000113.1:0-14841 GCA_039183375.1 Pseudomonadota bacterium | reverse complement strand
TTGGGTGACCGCATGCGACCTCTCAGGCGTATCGCTTGTCTTGGTGGCGAAGAGATTGGCGAGGGCGTCGTCAATATTATCGCGATTAAACTGAGGCTCGATGCACTCAAACTTACAAGATGCCAGGACCTGTTCGACTATGAACTTGGGTTGGAAATAGGCCAGTGGTGCGCCGTTGGCCCGGATGCCTTCGAGGACCTGGAAGAACACATCCTCTGTCAATTGCAGGCCGTGTTTGCCTGCAATGGCAGCGAAGACTTTGAGGAATAGATCCTCGGGAGGTTCGACGGTCTCCAGCTTGTAACTGATGCGACGCTGGAATGCCGGATCCATCAAGTCATCCGGATGCATGTTGGTTGAAAAGATGACGATCTCGTCGAACGGGATCTTTGCACTTTTGCCGGTATGCAGCGACAGGTAATCCACGCGACTGTTGAGAGGCACGATCCAGCGATTGAGAATTTCTTCCGGCTTGGCGCGCTGACGCCCGAAGTCATCGATCAGAAACACACCGTTCAGAGCTTTGATGTGCAATGGTGCTTCATAGAACTTTGCAACGGAGTTGAACTTGAGATCGAGCATTTCGATCGTCAATTCGCCGCCTGTCACGACCATTGGGCGATAGCAGGCCACCCACCGTGGATCGATGCGGCTGCGGCGCAGATCAGCGGTCGATCGTTCAACAGGTTCGCCTTCCACGACCTTATGAACGCTGGGGTCGAAGACCTTCATGATCTCGCCGTCGATCTCGACACAGTATGGGATGTAAATGACGTTCTGGAAGACGTTGCCAACGATCTCCGCGACTGTTGTCTTACCGTTCCCTGCCGGACCGTAGATGAGGATGGCATTGCCGGAATTCACCGCGGGGCCCAAGCGGCTGACGAAGCGCTCCGGAATAACCAGATCTTCGAAAGCATGATCGAGCTGCTGCCGCGTTACGACCTCATTCGTTACGCGTTGGCGAACAATGCGGTCTTGATAATCCGTGAGTGAAACAGGTGCGGGACCGAAGTATTGACTCCGGCTCAAGGCGTCGATCGCGTATTCTCGTCCGGCCCGGGTCAGTCCATAACGCAGTTCGGCGCGCAAACCACTGCCAGCGCTCGATGAGAGAGCTTCAACAAGTTTGCGTTCCGTGGCGAGCTGCACCAATTGCGTGATAATCGTGTTGGTCAGCTTTAATGATGTGACGAGCTGCGAAGCGGTTTCAAGGCTCTCCGCGTACATGCCCTTGATCATCAATTCGAGAAGGAACACGCCATCGATACCGCTGTCCTGTATCTTGGCCGGTGCTTGCGGCGCGTCAGTCAGGACTTCGTCGATTTGCTCCTGGGTCATGAGGCCAAGCGCGATGATGCTGTCGACCAAGCGTCCACCGTGGGAGCGTTGATGCTGATGTGCCCTATCGATATCCTGAGCTGAGATTAATCCCTTAGCCACTAACAGCCTGCCGATATCCATTGCGCACTCCCCACCTGAGTTCAGTTCGACGATCGGACAGGGATACAGGCAAAGGATTAAGATTACTCTGCTGAATAGTGTCGATTTCTGTCTATGCGGCTGAGTTTTGCTTCAGCGCCATATTGGTGGTTTGTCGGACAACTCTTGGTCGGCATTTTAGCTATATTTTATAGGGATCTTGGCAGCTATCTTTGGCTTCTATCAACCTATGGTTGCAATTGGTTGCTGCGTTCTCCTCGAATGCAATTGCCGGATTGGAGAGAGCAATAATCCTTAAGACTCTGGTCAATCTGAATTCCCAGACAAACTGTTGAGGAAGTCCGGGTCGAGATCGAGGTGTTGTTTGGCGGCCTCTAGCATCTTTTCAGGTAGCGCCGGCGGTGAAAGATCAACATCGTCGCTGAGACAGTCAACGATGGTCTTGATGGCTGCTATGCGCGCGTATTTTTTGTTGTCTGCCGGGATTAGC
This sequence comes from Pseudomonadota bacterium, assembly GCA_039183375.1. Lineage (GTDB taxonomy): Bacteria > Pseudomonadota > Alphaproteobacteria > Rhizobiales > Hyphomicrobiaceae > Tectiglobus. Next base: position 12,908 of record JBCDBQ010000113.1, on the reverse strand, counting down.
GTCCATGGGGCATGTTCCGTCGAAGTCTTTTCAAACATGTCATCAATGGCCGTCGCATAGGCATCCCACTTATCACGATTGCGGAAGTCGTCATGCGTTAGCTTCCAGCGCTTGAGAGGAGCCTTGAGACGATCTGCGAACCGTTCGAGTTGCTCATCTTTCGAAATGTGAAAGAAGATCTTCACGAGCCGGGTTCCATCGTCTGTGATGAGGCGCTCAAAGTCGTTGATCTCTCGATAGCCGGCCATCCAACGTTCCTTGGGTGTGAATTCTTCGACCCTTTCGACGAGAACACGGCCGTACCACGAGCGATCGAATGCAGTGATGGCGCCGCGCTCTGGTAGTCGCTCCATGAAACGGAGAAGAAAATGGCGATCCAGGTAGTAGGGCCGCGGTGCACTGATGGGCCAAACCTTGAAACTGCGTGGATCGAGAACCGTCGATATGCGCCGTATCGTGCCGCCCTTTCCGGCGGCGTCCCATCCCTCAAAAACGATCGCAGCTGAACGTTCCTGGAACAGATAGGCCTGCTGGATCTGCAGCAGCTTGAGCTGTAGCTCCTCGAGTTGTTCTTCGTATTCTTTGCGACCCAGTTTGAGACTGAGATCGGCGGCAGCGAGCCGAGGTGGGGTGTTCTTTGATTTAGACGCCATGTCGCGAGTATTCCGTCAGTGAGAATCTTCTAACTCACAAGTTAGCAGCTCCCACTCGAAACGGACAGACATTCGCGCGTTCGATCTGTCGAAAGCGCATCAGTTGTATTCCGACTGCCCTTGGCGCAGCACATACGCCTTTCGCATTATTGGATCTTTGCTACTTGCAATTGATACGATATCGAACTATATAGTACGAAATCGTATTAAATATGGAGTAGATAGATGACCGTTTCTCGACGTGGTGTCCTGGGATTGATTGGTGGTGGAACAATCGTTGCTGCTGGGGCGGGCGGCGGCGTATTTGCGTTGACCCGGACACCCGAAAAGGCCTTGGCGCCCTGGTCAGCTGCTGGTGGATATACCGAGCCGCGCAAGCGCGCGCTGTCCTATGCGATCCTGGCACCTAACCCGCATAACAGGCAGCCGTGGCTGGTTGATCTCAGGCAGCCTGATATGGTCGCGCTCTATCGTGATAAGGACCGCGATCTTCCACATACTGATCCGCAGGCCCGACAGTTGACGATCGGGCTGGGCTGCTTCCTCGAATTGATGACCATTGCTGCTGGTGAAACAGGGCACGCAGTTGATCTCGACCTTTTTCCAGAGGGCGAGAACGGGCCGGTGGCTGTGGCGCGATTTCGAGAGGGCGGCAGTCGTGATCCGCTCTTTCAGCATGTCATGACGCGGCGTTCCTGCAAGGAGCCATTTGACGACAAGCCGGTTTCTGACGCCGCCATCAAGGAACTGTCGTCATTGGCGAACATCATTGCAGAACCGGCCCGCGTGAAACAGCTGCGCGAACTGACGTGGGAAGCATGGAAAACGGAGGTCTATACACATCGCACTATGAAGGAGAGTGTCGACCTCATGAGGTTTGGCAAATCCGAGATCAATGCCAATCCGGACGGCATCGACCTTGGCGGGCCTTTCCTGGAAGCCTTGATGATTGCGGGCGTGCTCAGCCGCGAAGCGCAACTGGATCAAAACTCTTCCGGATTCAAGGAAGGTGTCCGGATTTACAACGAGATGCTGATGGCGACGCCGGCCTATGCGGTGTTGACGACGACAGGCAATGCACGCACAGATCAGATTGCTGCCGGGCGACGATGGTTGCGATTGAACCTATCGACAACGGCGCTTGGTCTGGCGTTGCACCCCGTTAGTCAGGCCTTGCAGGAGTTTCCGGAGATGGCAACGCATTACAAAGCTGTGCATCGCATGCTTGCCAAACCTGGTGACACAGTTCAAATGCTTGGACGGTTGGGATACGGGCCGCAAGTTGGGCGTTCGCCACGTTGGCCCCTCGAGACACGTATACGGAATGGATGACAAGCTAGAAGAGAACGAGAAGCCAGCGGGTCAGCCCATGACGGGAACCGCGTTTGAGCTGTTCAATGAGATCGGCATCATTGAGCAGCTCGCACGGACGATGTTCGAAGCGCGCCTGCCGGACGGGTTTCTGGTCTCGCATTTCTCAGTTCTCAATCACTTGATCCGTGTTGAAGATGGCCAGACGCCGCTTGTTTTGGCGCGTGCCTTCCAGGTGCCGAAGACAACAATGACCCACACGCTGTCGATCCTTGAGAAGCATCAGCTGGTCAAGCTCAAGCCAAACCCGAAGGACGGCCGCAGCAAGTGTGTCTGGCTGACCGCCAAAGGGCGCAAGTTTCGGGACAAGGCTATCCATAGTCTGACCGCAGATCTGGAAATTTTCACCGATGAGTTCTCACCAGAATTCATCGCTGACCTTGTGCCGAAGCTAACGCGCATCCGGGTATTCATGGATGCGCTGCGCGACGAAGATTGAGACGGTACGGCAATCTTCCCAGAAACGTCGGCCGCTCGTTGGTCAAGGAAACAAACCTCACACAATCAGAGACAGGTTTGCGGTTCACATCTGCGGGCCCTAAAGTGCCGCGAACAATGTGGAGGGAACAAACGATGGTCGATCAGAAAATAATTGATGAATTGGCGCCGACAGGCGTGCTGCGCGCCGGAATTAATCTCGGCAACTTTCTGCTCGTCACCGGAGAGGCGAGCAACGGGGACCCCGTCGGTGTGTCACCTGATATGGCCAAGGAGATTGCCGACCGTCTGGGCGTGGGTGTGCAGTACGTGAGTTATGCTTCACCAGGACCGCTGGGTGATGATGCCGATGCCGACAAATGGGACATCGGCAATATCGGCGCGGAGCCACAGCGTGCCGAGAAGATCAATTTTTCTGCCGCCTATTGCGAGATCGAAGCAACTTACCTGGTGCCTGCAGGCTCTCCAATTCAGTCCATCAGCGAAGTCGACAAGCCAGGCAATCGGATCGCCGTGACAGCGCGGGCGGCCTACGGGCTTTGGCTGCAGAATAACATCAAGCAGGCCGAGCTGGTTCTGACCGACAGTCTCGATGAGGCATTTGAGGTTTTCGAGCGAGACAAGCTGGAAGTGTTGTCCGGTCTCAGGCCGCGTCTCATTACAGATGTTGAAAGTATGCCGGGTGCGCGAATCCTCGATGGTCAGTTCAGTGCGGTTCAGCAGGCAGTTGGTACGCCGAAGAAAAATTCGGCAGCGACGCCTTGGCTGGCGGCGTTTGTTGAGGAAGCGAAGTCCTCTGGGTTCGTCGCAAGTCTGATCGAAAAGCATAATGTCAAAGGATTGTCGGTCGCGCCGCCAGCCGGTTGATCTATCGTCGCAATTCTCAGTCGTCGCCGCTGGAATTTGTTAGGGTTAATGAAAGCCGCGCGCAAAAATGTTGCGCGGCTTTATTGGCCGTTTGCACTTCTGCCCCAATGTTGATGTGAAGCTGAGTATAATCTCAGACTATCCTGCCGTTCGCGCGGTTCATACAACAGGGCCAATATGACTGCTCAATCGAACCAAAACGATCAAAAGACCCATAATCGGAACGGAGTTCTCAACGAGGTGCGCTCGCGCCTGACCGTCGCCATTATTGCTTCGCTTTTCTTGTTCTGCCTGACATTCATGGCACTCTGGGCGTTGACAACACTCGGGTTTGTTTATGCGATTGCAACAGCAACGCCGATGACGATCATCGTCGCCTGCAGTATTTATATGGTTGATGCTGTCGGTGAATGCTTTGCGACCATTGTAGAGGCAATCGCCTCGATATTTGCTGCTATAATGGAAGCAATTGGCGCTGTCATTGCAGCCATACTCGCGGCTCTCGCTGCGGTCTTCAGTATTTTTGGTAGCTGACGCAACAGCACGAACTGTCGTCAATGGCTACAGCACAGGGAGTTCCTCGCCCGCCCTTGCTGTTAGTAGTTCTGGTGCTCCATCGCGGATCACGATGTTCTCTTCCGTCACCATGAACTTGCCACCTGGGATCGCAATGCTGGGTTCGATGGTCATGATCATTCCTGCTTTCAGTACAGTCTGATCAAAAGCTGCGAGTGACGGCGGTTCCGTTAGTTGTATGCCAAGGCCATGGCCATAGCGCCCGACACTCTCGTCGGCTCCACCAATCACATTTTGCATCGTCTCGAACAACGCCCGACCTGTGATGCCAGGACGTGCCATTGCGAGGGCGGCCTCCGTTGCATCGTAAAGTGTCGAATAGGCACGTTTTGCTTCATCACTCGGTGGGCCAATCGCAAAATTGCGATCAAAGTCGCAGAAGTAGCCGTTCAGCGTCGCGCCGGTATCAAGCATGAGGACGTCACCACTGGCGAGGGGTGTGTCAGCTGGTGGTGAGATAATGTCCTCGTAGCCGCCTTGTGCAGCACCGCCCACGAGGTATGGCACGTCATCTGCACCTTGGCGCAGGAGCTCGATCTTGAAGGCGCGAAAAGCTTCGCTTTGTGGTTGGCCGGCGCTGAACAGTTTGGGTGCGTTGGCGAAACTTTGCGATGCGATTTGGCAGATCTCGGCTGTTTTTGAGATCTCAGCTTCGGATTTGACCATCCGCTGCGCACGGACAAGTTCCGTGGCATCAACGAACTCCGTTTGGCGGAGCGAGGACTGCAAGTGTTCGTAGTTTTTAAGCGGCATCTGCAGATGCGTTTCCGGTCCCTTGAGGATGCCGACACGTGGATAGCCTTCCAGTGCGCTCCGCAGCAGTGATATGCCGTCGTCCTCGGGCCGAGGTGAAGGCCAAGTCTGAATGTCTTTGACCCAAGTTCGGGCCATAAGGGCAGCGCCGATCTCGGGGATGATTGCGCGCGGTCGACCGCTTGCGGGCAAAACGAGGAACCATGGACGGGTCGGGCTTTGCCAAAACTGCGTGCGGAACCCTGCGTAGTAGCGGATTTCCGGTTCTGTCATCAGCAGGATGGCGTCGATTTTGACCGCGTGCATTTGTTCCTGCAGGTGATTCAACCGGGCTTCAAACTCACAAACCGGGAAATCTGACATTGCACGCAATCTTTCTCAGTCGATGCCTATTCTGGTGCCCGGTCGATCGAATGACACATCGTTTCATCCGGGCGTACCCGTCAGTAGCGGGTAGGCTTCGTGCATGCAACTGGAGCCTGCTCGGGCAACGGCTTTCTGGCAACTAGGGATTTGTTAACTGGGATTGACGAATGAGGGCAGTTGCGCGCGAGCGAATGATCTGACGCGATCATCATTGGCTCGCATCGACAAGCAGAAATTCAATGTTTGATGACCAACTCGCGACTCTTCTGGTCGTGCTATGTCGCGCGCAGTAGAATTACCCAATCGGAAAGTGATTGTCTTCGATTCAATACTGAACGCTCAGCTCTAAGCGCACTACGGCAGAATCTGTAAGAGCGTGGTTGAGGTGCGCTTGAACTCCATGCTGCTCATCCGGATGTCCCGGGCCGTATCGTCGACAACCATGCGTCCTGAGCCGATCCAACGGGTCTCATTCCAAGTCATGTCAACGGCAGCCAAGAGGCTGAAACTGAAAAGTAGTACAAAATTAATGCGCCTGACCATGGCACCCACCATTGTTTGAACGAGTGAGTTCTCTTGTGTCTCATAACCCTTAGAGCAAACCTCTTAAGGTATGTTTTGAGCAATAGGCGCAAATTGAAATATTATAGGATGGTTTTGTTCAGGCCTCGAAAAACAGCCATTCTGCGCCGCTCTTGAACTCCACTTAAGCTCATATCCTGCCTAACAGTTTCGCTCCGCGAATGTGGCAGAGGTTTGAGCCAATTTCTAAATTCGACCTCACTTTTTACGAATTACGATGGCGAAATCCACATATCGGATTTGATTCGAGTTAAAGGCGGGAAACCGGAAGATCGCATGATCTTTGGTGCGAGCCGAAAGTGCTTTTCCGAGAGTGGACAAATTTGTTCTAGTTCGGCTGTAGACCGCGCGGGAGAGTTCGCGGTGTGCCTGTCCGAGACGTAGCAGGGGGCGATAATGACAGACTCAAAAACTTATCTTGAAAAGGTTCAAACAAAGCTTGGTGCGGTTACCGCACGTGAAAAGGTTCTAATCCAGGCGCTGGGTGAGGCTTTGGGCGAGGCTGATCGTTGCCTGCTTGATGATGTCCGAGCACTCACCATTGAGCATGAGACACGGCGCGCCATGATCCTCTCGGAGTTGCAGAATCTCGCATCTCGGATTGGTACATTTCCAGCCGGTGAACGTGAGATGGAAGCGTTGGATTATGAGCCGCTTGATCTCCCATACAAAGCAATCGGAGAGGCCGAGCAAGTGCGTGCCGAGCCGAAGGTTGTGAATGAAAAGGTCGGGCCACCTGCAATCCCTGAGACAATGCAGGCGGAAGTGGAGAAAAGTGGCGGGGATTGGCGCGAGGCCTTAGCCAATCTTCGCAAGGCGGGATGATGCCAGTTATCGTTCATTGACCGCATGTTGCTCAAGCTCGGCGACAATCTCATCGGCGAGTTCGAGGCGTTCAGTGCCGACTTGCTCAGCTGTGACAGGTCGCAGTCTTGCGAGTTCGGCGCGTGCCTGCGCGCTGTCCATGCCCTGCAAGCGAAGCAGGCCATACACAAAGAAGCCGGTACGATGTATGCCGGCTGAACAGTGAAAGTAGACGCGTGGTTCGTCGCTTTTGCAAATTTCGTGTGCGAAGCGCACGATATGTGCGGCGAAATCTGTCTGTTTCAAAATCTCCAAGCGCCCGCCCTCGATCGGCAGCCAAACCCACTGACATTGCAGATCACGACAGAACTTTTCAATGGTTCTGGCTTGTTCGCGCGGGCTGAGCAAAGTGCAGCAGTGCGTAAGCTTGAGTGCACTGAGCGCCGACGCGGATTTTTTGCCCGGACGCGGTCCAATAAAAAAGCTCGGTTGGCAACGATTGAGTCCAGAGATGGCAGCTTGCAGCAGGCTGGTCATGGGGTTCAACGTAAGCTTTGGCCGAAGGTGATAATGTTGCCATCGGGGTCGGTCAGCCAGAATTCGCGCATTCCCCAGGTCTGGTTGATTGGACCGCCGCGAAGATGTGGGTCGGCGGCTTGGTTGTCAATTGATAGTCCGTTGGCGACGAATTCATCGAACAAGCTATCAATGTTTTCTGTGCGCACGTAGAGTTTGCCGCCGAATGGTCCTTCGCGACTATGGCTGTCGAGATGCAGAATGCCGCCGAAGGCGCGCAATGTGGCGTGACGGGATTCGAAGTGTGTTGGATCGGGATCGGGCGCAACGACGATCTCGAAGCAAAGAACCTCGGTATAGAACTTGAAGGAAGTCGGCATATCCCGACAATTGATCCAGGGTTCGAGTGCCATGTTCAGTTTCCATAGTTTGATGTCGAACGTGATGGAGAATTGCACGTTGCAATCAGCTGGTGTCAGCTAATGTCGAACTATGGGGTTTTCAGGGTAGTCTCCGCAAGGTTAGGCAAGCCCGCCGCCCCTTTGGTGACGGCAACGTTGTTAGCGCGTCCCTTTTGGATTTGCGGACAAGGTAGATCTTCTGGTGAGGCGCCCTTCAAGCCAGACGGGGGTGGGGGGAAGCAGTGAAGAGCGCACTCACCAAAAGGGGCTAAACGCCCCGATCTATCGTCGGACCCGGATGGTGCGCGTGACGGTGACACCATCGGGTCCGGTAATTCTTATCTTGCCCACGCATTCGTTATGATTGCAGTTGACTGTGCCTACTCGCTGGAGATCCTTTCCGTTGCTGACATGGACATGCCGTGTGCTCGTGCATTTGTTTCCCGAACAGGAACCATGTGTGTGAGTTGTCACCGTCTTGCCATGCGGGCCGACGGTCTTCGTATGACGTTCCCACGCTCCGGCACTCGTTGTCAGTGCCGAGACAGACAGGATGACAATAGGGGCGGTCAATCTGATAAGGCCTGGCATATTTTGTCTCCTCGTTTGCGAGCTTGATTGCCCCGCATCGAAGAAGGCATAACATCAGTGTGCTGCTTAATCGTTATTTCAGCGATCCCAAATTGTTGCGAACTTGAGCGAATTCCCAGGTTCTATTGTGGACATGTCCCGTCTCAAGGTGGTGAGAGCAGGACCCTGACTTTGGCCGCTGTTCCTTTGGCTGAGCGGACGTCTTTTAGAAGCAGGCCCCACTCGCCCAATGCGATCCGCAACGGATTGTGTGACGGCTCACGCCCGTGCAGACCATAGGCCAGTGTCTCATTCGCGGGCGCCTTTGCGAAGGTTCCAAACAATCGATCGAAGATGATCAAGACCGATCCGAAATTGCGATCGAGGCAGCCTTCATTGCAGGCATGGTGAACACGATGATGTCGGGGTGTGTTCAAAATCCACTCCAATGGTCCCAGTGAAATATTCAAGTGCGTGTGCAGGAAGAACTGGTAGATCAAGCCAAGGCCGAGTGTGGTGACAATCGCCAGTGGATGAAAACCAATCCAGGCGAGCGGCAGAAAAAACACGAAGGCACCAGTTAGTTGACCCGTCCAGCCGAGCCGGATGGCTGCCGATAGATTGAAGCGCGTTGCTGAGTGGTGGACGGCGTGGGTTGCCCAGAACCAACGAATGCTATGTGACGCGCGGTGGAACCAATAGTAACAAAACTCGACGCCGAGAAAAAGCAGCGCGACTGCCCACCATTGATCGAGCGGGATATCGACCAGGCGATGCTGATAGAGGAAGAGGAACGGCATGGCTGCAATGCCGCCTGTTAAAATCCGGGCCAGCAGATTGCCGATGGCAACGCCAATTGACGCCATCGTTTCTGAGTTATCGAATTGCTCTGAGCGGTCATGGGCTGCCAGCCGTGCATAGCCGAATTCGAGTGCGATGAATGCAAGGGCAATCGGCAGGAACGCGCCAATTCCGGGGCGGAATACAGATAGTTCAGGTGTGAATTCAAACATGACTGCTTGCTGCCTGGTTTTCTGACGCCGAATAATGAGCGGCTGGCCGTGACCTAGTTCCGAAGCATGGCTTCCGCGCGGTTGAGTGCCCGGTCGCAGCTCTTGGCGAGACGGTCGCGGTTTCTATCGAGGCAGCGCACAATGCGGCCGCGTCCGGGTTCAACATCCGCGCAGTAGCGTTCAGCATCGGGCTGGCACGCGAATAGGACCTGGCGCGCGGTTTTTGCTTTGCCGACGAATGCATTGCAACCGGGGGACAATCTCTCGACGTTGTCCAGAAGGCATTGGGCGATCCGTCCGCCACCCGGGAAGACGTTGCTGCACAGACGCGAGACGTCGCCACCACAATGGCGCAGTCCGGCGCGGGCAAATGACATCCCGTCGGCTTGGGCACTGAGTGAGAACTGTGTGATGAAAATGGCGGTGCAGAGTGCAATCGGAAATCTTGCTTTCATTGGAAGTCTCCAGTTGAGGCTTGAGGCAGGTGCTGGCGCCCCCCCGGCCTAGACGGGGAAGACCGGAGGGTGCCGTGATCAGGAGGGGAAGGAGGTCTCCTGATTACCGGCGAAAGCTGCGTGACCGCGTCACTGTTCTTCCGTATCGGCCTGTGTACGTCGCGCTACCGGAGCAGGAACCGCCAGAGCATGTGGTTGAGCCACTGCGGGTGGCGCTGCGGCCGTAAGGTCCGGTTACACTCTGCGAGGATGAGCAGGTTCCGCCATAACATGATCCGGAGCCATGGGATGAGACCGTCCCACCATAGGGGCCGGTGGTTGAGCTGCTGCGTTCCCAGGCACCAGCCGAGGTGGCTGCGAGGGCTGCTGCTGATAGGACGACGGCAGAAAGAGCAGTGGTGATGAATTTCGACATGATAGCTTTTCTCCTGAGTTGATGGGCTGAGTTGCCCGGCGTCACAAGGAGAATGCTCTGGTCATTTTGCTGGCCTGTTACGGAAACGCGCCTCAAATGTAACGAAGTGTAACAATGACCCGCCGTGGGTTCCGATGCGCAGCGTGTCCGTTTATTGTCGCGGTCATGACCAATACCCCGCGCATACTCGTTGTCGAGGATGATATTGAGATCCGATCTCTGCTGAAGGATTATCTGCAGCGTGAAGGCTTTCGCGTTGACGCGGTCGAGAGTGGCACGGCGTTCGACCGGTTGATGACACAGTATGGCGAGCCCGACCTGATCGTGCTCGACCTGATGTTGCCCGGCGAGGATGGACTGTCGATTTGCCGCCGCGTACGGGCCTCCTCGGAAGTGCCAATTATTATTCTCACGGCCCGCGGTGAGGACATTGATCGCATCGTTGGTCTCGAGATTGGTGCTGATGACTACCTGCCCAAGCCGTTTAATCCGCGCGAACTCCTGGCGCGTATTCGTGCCATTCTGCGGCGGGCTCAAGCGCCGGCGCCGTCCGAGACGCAAAGCTTTCACGTGGGTTCGCTGACGGTCGACCTTTCCGCGCGTAAAGTTGTGACGGGCGATGGTCAAACGATTGAATTGACCGGTGCCGAGTTTGACCTGCTCGCATGTTTCATTGAGCGTCCCGGACGGGTTTTGTCACGAGACCAGTTGATGGATTGGACACGCGGACGGAGGGCGGATGTGTTTGATCGCACCATCGATGTGCAGGTCAGCCGACTACGTAAGAAGATCTCTGTTGATGATGAGGAGATGATCAAGACATCGCGCGGCGCAGGCTACATCCTCACTGCGCCTGTGAGCGAGGTCTAGTCAGATGTTCGGTCGCTTGGGTTTCCTGGGGCGCCTCTTATTAATCGTCTTCGCGTTGCTGATCGCGTTTCTGGCTCTGGCCGTCGCGATGTCATTCATTTCGCAAGAGCGTCGCACAATTGGTACGGAGCGGTTTCCGGTTCCGGCGCAGGCGGCGGCGATTGTCGAGTTGTTGGACCGGACCAGTGAGCCGCAACGACCTGGCGTTCTACGTGCTGTCAGTAATGAGCGGTTTCTTGTGTCGCTCACAAAGGATGCTATCAGCGAAGGCCCGACGGCATCGCGCATGCCAGCTGTTGAATGGCTGGTTGGTCAGTATCTTGAGACACTTCCTGACCGACAGGTGCGCGTCTTCATTGGCAAGGATGCGCGCATGGGTTGGATTGCGCGCGGGCTGGAGCGGTTCCGTCTGTCATCGCGCACGCCGATCTCAATTCAAGTCGCCTTGAGAGATGGCAGTTTTGCCACGTTCCGTCTGCGTGGGGACAGTACGCGACGAGTATTCGGCATTCCGGCCGGGTTCTGGTTGGGCGTGATCGGGTGTTTGCTGGCCGCAGTTGCCATGTGGGCAATTGTTCGTGAAGCGCGGCCGTTGTCCGCGTTGGCCCAATCGGTCGAAGACTTCTCAGAAGATGGAGAGCCGCGCAGCGTTGACCCGCAAGGCGCGCCTGAAATCCGTCATCTCATTTCGGCCAGTAACGCTATGCAGTCGCGCATCGCGGCGCTGCTCAAAGGCCGGACCATGCTACTTGGCGCGATCAGCCATGACCTGAAGACCTACGTGACGCGACTGCGTTTGCGAGCTGAATTCATCTCCCCCCAAGACCAGCAGGACCGTGCTGTCCGCGATCTTGATGACATGACGGACTTGATTGATACGGCGTTGGCCGTCGCGCGCGGAACACTGACTGCCGATCGCCGCGAGCACGTGGACGTTTTTGCCCTGGTTCGTGAGGAAGTTGAGCGCCGACCGAATGAGCGCATAACCGTTGCGCCGGAGCAGCCGGATCGCTCTGCCAACATCAACGGCGATCCAGTTTCGCTGAAGTCCGTGATCGCCAACTTGCTGGACAATGCTGCGCGTTATGCTGACAGCTGTCGGGTTACGATCAGCAACGACGCGGAGCATGTCTCGCTGACGATTGAGGACGATGGTCCCGGGATTGCTGATGCAGAGCGCGAGACGGTCTTCGAACCGTTCTACCGCCTCGACCCATCTCGTAACAAGGCGACCGGTGGCAGTGGCCTCGGTCTCGCCATTGCCAAGCAGATCGTCGAAGGGCATGGCGGGCGCATCAGCCTGGATGCATCCGAGCTGGGTGGTGCACGGTTTCAGGTCACGCTGCCGGCGGCCTAAGGCGCGCCTACTCCGCCGCCTCGCGCTTCGATCCCTTCTTGGTCGCCCGTTTCTTTGCCGTTGCGCGCTTGGCCGGGGCCTTGGCAGTCTCCGCGGCAGCTGCGCGCTTGGCGGGCGCCTTGCCGGCTTTACCGATGGTCTTGGTGTCTGCTTTGACCGCTGCGTGCCCACGGCGCTTGAGCAAATTTTTGAGAAACTCGCCGGTGTGGCTGCCATCGGTCGCGGCGACGTCTTCCGGCGTGCCGACGGCAACGATTTCACCGCCACCATCGCCACCGTTCGGGCCGATGTCGAGGATCCAATCCGCCGTCTTGATGACTTCCAGATTGTGTTCGATCACGACGACGGAGTTGCCGGCATCGACGAGTTCATGGAGAACTTCGAGCAACTTGGCGACATCATGGAAGTGTAGGCCGGTGGTCGGCTCATCCAGGATGTAAAGCGTCCGACCGGTGGCGCGTCGCGACAATTCCTTGGCAAGCTTGACGCGCTGGGCTTCACCACCGGACAGTGTCGTCGCCTGCTGACCAACCTTAATGTAGCCGAGACCAACCCGGCGTAGCGTTTCGACCTTATCGCGAATGGCCGGGACGGCCTTGAAGAAATCGCAGGCGTCTTCCACGGTCATGTCGAGGACGTCGGCGATCGACTTGTCACGGAATTTGATTTCGAGAGTTTCGCGGTTGTAGCGGGCGCCCTTGCACTGGTCGCATTGGACATAGACGTCTGGCAAGAAGTGCATCTCAATCTTAATCACGCCATCGCCTTGGCAGGCCTCGCAGCGTCCACCTTTGACGTTGAATGAGAAACGACCGGGCAAGTAGCCGCGAGCTTTGGCTTCCGGCAGTCCGGCGAACCATTCGCGGATTGGCGTGAAGGCGCCGGTGTATGTGGCCGGGTT
>JBCDBQ010000112.1:0-14949 GCA_039183375.1 Pseudomonadota bacterium | reverse complement strand
TCCCCATTCACTTGGCACGGCGACGGCTGCACACTCGCGCACGGCCTCATGTTCCATGACAACCGCTTCCACCTCAGACGACGAAATGTTCTCGCCGCGGCGGCGGATGGCATCTTTGAGACGATCGACAAAATAGAAGTTCCCATCATCGTCCTTACGAAAGGCATCGCCGGTATGGAACCATCCATTGCGCCATGTTTTGGCCGTCGCCTCCGGATTTTTGTAGTAGGCAGTGCTGAGTGACCAAGGCAATTCGGCCCGCATGATCAACTCCCCCACTTGACCGTCCGGCACCTCGAGATCGTCGTTGTCCACGACCCGAAGCTCATATCCTTGCCGTGGCTGGCCGCAGAACCCAGCATCGACTTGGTCAATCTTCGAAACGATTGGGGATGAAATTTCCGTCATATTGAAGATTGTATAGATCTCGACGCCAAAGCGGTCGGTGAATGCCGTGAGATCAGGCGTAATAGGCACGATGAAGGCCTTCTTGAGCGGATGATCGCGATCCTTCTCGGTCAGAGGTTCCTTCATCAGGAACGAGGCCATGGTGCCGAGCAAAAACACTACCGTACTGCCCGTCGCGCGGACAGTGGACCAGAAGCTCTTGGTGCGAAAAGTTTCTGTCAAGGTGATCGATGCTCCGCGACACAGCATCGAATAAAGAATGAAGCTGCCGCCAATGTGAAAGAACGGCATGTTGATGAGATAACGATCTTGCTTGTCCACACAGTACCATGATTGGTCATTCATCGAGACATAGGCGTGGATGTAAGTTGACAGCGCACCCTTGGAGGGGCCGGTCGTTCCTGATGTGAAAATGATCGACTGCGTGTGCCAGGGTTCGATTGGTCGTTCGGGCTCACTCGGCTCAGCGACCGTCTCTTGAATGCTCTCAAAGTCTAAGTGATCAAGGCGACCAATTTGTGCGTTGGCTTCGCCGGCAACAACAAGCGTCTCCAGCAAGCCGTGTTTGACATCATTTAATCTGTCGACCAACAGGCCATGGGCAATCATGACTTTGGCATCGGAAACCGCAATAACATGTTCAAGTAAGGGGCCGCGGTACGCAACATTGATCGGAACGAAGACGGCTCCGATGTAGTTGATCGCGAAGAAAGAAACGAGTGCGTCTTTCGAGTTTGGCAGCCAGGCAACAACATGGTCACCTTGCCGAATGCCGATGGACTGCAGCGCTGCCGCAAGTTTGCGCGTGCGCTGATGCGTTTCCGCGTAGCTCCACGTCGATCCGTCTTCGAAGCAGGCAAACGTCGTTTCCGGTTGGACGCCGGCCCAGTGATCAAGGACATAACGCAGAACCGAGTCTTTGGCGGAAGGTACGAGTGGACTCATAGTAAACTGATGCCTGTGCGAGCTAGCCTTGCGCGAGATGGAGATCTGGACGCAACTTTAATTCGTCACCGCATTATTGTGAATATGTCGAGGAGCGCGATAGGGTAGGTAAAGAGCCGCGCGCGCAATCAAGAGGGCTGACCCAAATGACATCCGCAATTGCCGAGGCACGGGAAGAGGCGTGGGCGTTGGCGTTGGATGCGATCGACCTGTCCGATCCTGTTCGCTTTGAGACCAATACACACTGGCCGTTCTTTGATCGTGTGCGCGACGAGGATCCAGTGCACTTTCTGGCTGACAGTGCGTTCGGTCCCTACTGGTCAATCATGCGCTATGACGACATCATGGCAGCCGATACGAACCATAAAGCGCTGTCTTCATATGATGGTATTCTGATCGGCGACTCGTTGCCGGACTTTCGACCGCGCAGTTTCATCACGCAGGATGAGCCGCTGCATGGGACTTGGCGCAAGCCGGTGATGCCGGCTGTCGGCCCGCCGCGGTTGCAAAAATTAGAGAGTTTGATCCGCGAGCGCGTCGGCGCAATTTTAGATGGTCTTCCGCGCAATGAGACGTTTAACTGGGTTGACCTCGTCTCCATCGAACTGACCACGCAGATGTTGGCCACGTTGTTTGATTTCCCTTGGGAGGAGAGACGCAAACTCACCTATTGGTCGGATGTCGTGACATCGACAGACCAAGTCGGTAATTTCGGCCTGCCGCAGGCGGATCGGCAGAGGATACTGATGGAATGCGTCAGCTGTTTTCAGGATCTCTGGAAGGAGCGCGCCACGGAAGAGCCGAAGTTCGACTTCATCTCACTGCTGGCCCATCATCCCGATACCAAGAACATGAATGAAACACCAATGGATCTCCTCGGCAATCTCATGCTTTTGATTGTTGGCGGCAATGACACAACGCGCAATTCAATCTCGGGCGGCCTCAACGCACTCAACGATAATCCTGACGAATTCGCAAAGTTGCGCGCGGACCCATCACTCATACCCAACATGGTATCTGAGACGATTCGCTGGCAGACGCCGATCGCGCATATGCGGCGCAGAGCAATCCAGGATGTCGAAATCGGAGGTAAGACGATCAAAGAGGGCGACAAAGTCGTGATGTGGTATGTCTCGGGTAACCGGGACGAGACCAAATTCGACAAACCCTACAGCTTTAGGATTGACCGAGAGAACGCCCGCAATCACATCGCATTTGGTTTCGGCATTCACCGCTGCATGGGGAACCGGGTCGCAGAAATGCAGTTGCGTATCCTCTGGGAGGAGGTGCTCAAGCGTTTCGATAACATCCAGGTTGTCGGTGATCCGGTGCGGGTGCCGTCGAACTTCGTCCTCGGTTTCTCAGAGCTGCCCGTGCGTATTTCAGCATAACGCCGAGTTTGCAGAAACCTTAGATCCGCAACGTTCGTAATGGCAGGTTTGAAGTCTGTTTGAGCCTATCAAGCACCACGGAGGATCGCAGTTTGGCGACACTCTTGTGGTGCAGAAAGACGTTGTTGAGGATGTCCGATAGGCGTTTGAAGTCTGTCACGATCAGCTTGATCAAGTAGTCAGAGTCGCCCGTCAGTGAATAGGCTTCCTGGACTTCATCGGTATCGTCCAGCAGACGCGTAAAGGCCTTCGCGTTGTCTGGCGAGTGCGTGCTCAGGCTGACCTCAACAAAGACGATCAGTTCAAAACCAAGTGCCTCACTAGAGAGACAAGCTTGATAGCGCTCAATGATCCCGGATTCCTCCAGGGCCATGCGGCGGCGCGAGCACTGCGAAGCGGACAGGCCAACCTCCTGAGCGAGCTCGTGGTTTGTCAGGCGCCCATCATGCTGTAGAGCGCTGAGGAGACGCAGATCGAAGTCATCTATGCGTAAATTCACCGACAAACTCCTGGTTCATGCATGAAGCATGCAATCTAAGGGCATAAATGGACCATTTTGCAAGAATTTTGCGTTCACAAAGCGCTAATCTGACCAATGACACGCATGATGTGAGACGCCTGGAAAGGATCAGATATGGGCCCCTATCCACATGACGCACCACCAGCCGAAATCAGTGCCAAGAACCCTGCCGGAACCGATGGATTTGAATTCGTAGAATTCGCACACGCTGAGCCCGGTCAATTGGAGGCTCTCTTTGTCCGGATGGGCTACAGCGAAGTCGCGCGCCATAAGACCAAAGACGTTTCACTCTATCGGCAGGGCGGCATCAACTATCTCGTCAATCGCGAACCCGGCACGCATGCGTCTAGCTTCGTTGCAGCGCATGGTCCGTGTGCGCCATCCATGGCGTGGCGTGTGGTTGACGCTCGCCACGCTCTAGAGCGGGCGGTCAGTTTCGGTGCGAAGGAGTATATCGGGGATGGCAAATCTATCGATGCGCCGGCGATTGAGGGCATCGGCGGTTCGCTCCTCTATTTCATCGATGACTATCGCGCAGAGAGTTCACCCTATTCTGCAGAGTTTGATTGGTTAGATGGCGTCGATCCCTCACCTGAAGGTGTCGGCTTTTACTACATCGATCACCTCACCCATAACGTGAAACGCGGCAACATGGACACCTGGTTCAGGTTTTATGCCGACATCTTCAATTTCAAAGAGATCAGGTTCTTCAACATCGAAGGCAAGGCAACGGGTCTCTTCAGCCGGGCGCTCACCTCGCCCTGTGGCAAGATCCGCATACCGATCAACGAAAGTGCCGACGAGAACAGCCAGATCGAGGAATATTTGAAAGCCTACAACGGCGAGGGCATTCAGCATATTGCTGTCGGATCGGATGACATTTATGCGGCCACAGACGCGATCTCGATGCGCGGCTTGGAATTCATGCCCGGCCCGCCAGATATTTACTATGAGCAGTCAAAATCACGTGTGAAGAACCATGATGAGCCGCTAGAGCTGATGAAGAAGCACGGCATTTTGATTGATGGCGAAGGAGTCATTGATGGCGGCACAACGCGCATTCTTTTGCAGGTCTTCTCGAAGACGGTAATCGGTCCTATTTTCTTCGAGTTCATTCAGCGTAAAGGCGATGATGGCTTCGGCGAAGGCAACTTCAAGGCCTTGTTCGAGTCGATTGAGGCAGACCAATTCGCGCGCGGTGTGCTAAAAGCGTCCTAAGCCATCTCGGCAGATCCAAACGGAGGCGCCCATGAATGAACACGTCGGCCAGGATGTCATCGTCGCAAAAACACGTGCTTCCTACAATGAAGGTTATATGCCTGGCTTCGGCAATGACTTCGAGACAGAAGCGATGCCGGGAGCTCTGCCGGTTGGGCAAAACTCACCACAGCGTTGCCCTTACGGTCTCTACGCCGAGCAGCTATCAGGAACACCATTCACGGCGCCGCGCGCCACCAACAAGCGTTCCTGGCTTTATCGGATGCGCCCGACGGTGCAACACATCTCCGATTTCTCGCCAATCGATATGCCTTTGTTCCGTTCGGCGCCAACCCTTGCGGAATCGCAATTACCTTTGGCACCGATGCGCTGGGATCCATCGCCAATCCCAGATGAACAGCTGACTTTCGTCACCGGTATCAGAACAATTTCGACGGGCGGTGATGTTTTCACCCAGACAGGTTTTGCGATCCACACGTTTGCTGTCACGCAAAGTATGGAGAACGACTATTTCTACAACGCTGACGGCGAGCTGTTGATCGTGCCGCAGGGTGGCAATCTGCGGTTCCATACGGAGTTTGGCATTCTTGATGTTGCTCCGGGCGAAATTGTTGTTGTCCCGCGCGCCGTCAAGTTTCGGGTTGTCTTACAGGCAGGGACCGAGAAGGCAGCCGGGTACATCTGCGAGAATTACGGAGCCCATTTCACCTGTCCGGAACGCGGGCCGATCGGCGCAAACTGCCTCGCAAACCGTCGCGATTTCCTAACACCGGTCGCCGCATTCGAGCGCAAGGACGGCACAACCTGCCGCGTGACCGTTAAATGGTGTGGTCAGTTCCATGCCTGTGAAGTTGATCACTCGCCGCTCGACGTCGTCGCCTGGCATGGCAACTACGCACCTTATAAATACAACCTGAAACATTACTCACCGGTTGGACCGATCCTCAACGACCATGCCGACCCGTCGATCTTTACGGTTTTGACCGCGCCGCTAGGTGAGCCTGGCACGGCCAACATTGATTTCGTTATCTTTCCGGCGCGTTGGCTGGTTGCCGAAGATTCGTTTCGCCCGCCTTGGTACCATATGAATGTGATGTCGGAGTTCATGGGCCTTATTGAGGGCGTCTATGATGCCAAGCCTGAGGGGTTCGTTCCTGGTGGGATGTCAATTCACAACATGATGCTACCGCACGGGCCCGATTCTGACGCGTTTTACGGGGCCTCTCTCAAACAGTTAAAGCCAGAGAAGCTCGAGAACACGATGGCATTCATGTTCGAGACGCGCTTTCCGCAGCAACTTACAAAGTATGCGGCAGAACTTCCAACACTGCAGGTCAAGTACCCGGGCGTCTGGTCCGGTCTGCGCAATCACTTTGATCCGCAAAAGCCGACCTGGGACGGCGAGCGTTGATTCGCTCGCTGAGCAGTGTACCCATGTCATCAGAGTGGCCGCTTTCGGTCGCTTCAGCGCAAAAGTATTAAAGAAAGTGTGCTGGCATTAATGCGGCCTTAGGGAAAAGCACGAAGCGCCAATCGCAATTCTGTTAGATCGATAAAATTTTATCCTCTCTCGTAGCGATCCATTAGGAAA
This sequence comes from Pseudomonadota bacterium, assembly GCA_039183375.1. Lineage (GTDB taxonomy): Bacteria > Pseudomonadota > Alphaproteobacteria > Rhizobiales > Hyphomicrobiaceae > Tectiglobus. The sequence continues at coordinate 8,876 of JBCDBQ010000112.1, read as the reverse complement.
CTTTCGCTAAGAATAAACGCGGACTTAACCTTCGCGGAGAAGAGCGTTGGCACGAGAGGAAACAAATCGCCAGCCGCAGATGCAACCGAACCCCCGAGCTGGGGCCGGTCGTGTTGAGCGACGCCGCAGCTCTCGCCGCGAATGCAACTTGCCCGCCATCATATTCATTCCGGGAACGAGCATGGCCATTCCGTGCACGATGGTGAACGAGTCTTCATCAGGAGCATGCCTGCGCCTGAGCGCTGCCAGGGTGCGCCAGAATGGCGGTCAATCCTATGTTCCACGCGAGTTCTGGGTTTGGATGTCGGTTGATCGCTGTCGCGTGAAGTGCGAGCCGGTGTGGGAAAAGGACGATAAAATCGGCGTTCGGTTCCTCTCCATCATAGAGACCGCAAAAGCCGATGAGCGTAACACCTCACCGAATGAAGCAGATACCCGCTGCCGCTTTGGTCCGATGCTACGCAACCAGCACTGATAATTTTCTGGGAACGATGAGCGCTATCGCGTGATGCGCCGCAGCGCAGCATTCATCACGATGACCGGAATAATTCCGGACAGTACGATCACGAGGGCCGGCAATGCCGCCTCTTCAAGCAGCTCGTCTTTCGCGAATTGGTAGACATAGGTCGCCAAGGTCTCGAAGTTGAACGGCCGTAGCAAAAGCGTCATTGGCAACTCTTTCATCACATCGACAAAGACCAAAAGGCCTCCAGCGATGAAAGACTTGGCAAGCAACGGCAGAATGACCTCGCGCAGGCTTTCGCCGAACGTCCGGCCAAGTGTTCGGCTGGCATGCACCAGGTTCGGCGGCAGACGCTGTTGACCGGAAGTCATCGCACCGTAGCCGATAGCCTGGAACCTTGTGCTACATGCAAGAATAATCAACACGAGGCTACCTGCCAGTACACCGTCTCGGCCAATCCCAAACACAGAGTCAAAGGCGTTAGCCAGGACCCAATCCACCGCACCGATGATCGTCACAACGCCTATGGCAAGGATGGTTCCGGGGAAGGCATAACCAACTGAGGCGATAGCTGCTGCCTGGCGCAGGAAAGCGTTGCCACGATAGGCGCAAATGAGGACCATAAATGTCGCCGTCGACATCACAACCATCGCTGTCGTGCCAGCGACAAACAGGGAGTTTCCGATTGCATCAACCACAGCTGCATCGAGTGACAGCGAGTACCCGCGCAGAATGAAAGCAAGCAGCACGCCGACCGGAATGAGGAAACCAATTGTTACGGGGGTGATGCAAGCAAGCGTGCAACTCCAGCCCTGCAGTCCAACCAAGCGCCTCGCCTGGATAGGTTGCGGCCGCCGGCCGGTGTCCATGAATTGTCGCCGCGAGCGCGCGATAATCTCGATGGCCAGAAGGGCAATGATGAAGAGGAACGTGAGGCACGCAATCTGCGCAGCGGCCGCAAGATTGTTCATCCCGAGCCACACGTTGAATATGCCGAGCGTGAGAGTCTCGATCGCAAAGTATTCGACCGTTCCGAAATCTGATAGGGTTTCCATCAGCACGAGTGCAAGGCCCGCAGCAATAGCCGGGCGTGCGAGTGGCAGGGCGACGCTCCAAAACACGTCGCGGCCAGCCACCATGGCCGTTTCAAACAACGAGGCCGGCGTCAGCAAGAACGCAGTGCGCGCCATCAGATAAACATAGGGGTAGAGCACTGCCCCCATCACGAGTATCGCACCGCCCATCGAACGAATCTCTGGGAACCAGTAATCGCGGGCACTGCTCCAACCAAATACATCCCGCAGAAGGCTCTGAACCGGACCGGCGTACTCAAGAAAGTCCGTATAAGTGTAGGCAACGATGTAAGCGGGCACGGCAGCTGGCAATAAGAGCATCCACTCCAACCAACGCCTGCCGGGGAACTCATAGCGCGTGACCAGCCAAGCCGATGACACGCCAAACACCAGAGCGATCAGGGCGACGCCAGCGGCGAGGACCAAGGTGTTGCCGACATAGCGCGGCAGTACGGTGGTTGCGAGGTGGGACCACAAGTCTTTGCTATCACCGGTCGCAGCGGCGAAAACGGCCAGAATGGGCGAGATAAAAATCGCAACCAGCAGCAGGGTGAGCAACATCCATGGAGATGGCCAGCTGAACTGTTTGATCCGATCAAGTATGGCCGATGCTCCGGTTGCCATAGCGATTGATATTGAATGCCTCTGTTGCCTACGCTGGAGAGCCCAATGTGGCCAATCACGGGCGAAAAGCCAACGCTACGCAATCACGCAACCCCTTGGCAGTCAGCGATAGCATAACCAAGTCGCTGAAGCTTGCCGTAACACCCGCAACCGTCAATGTCGCACCGCTCGCGATCCGTAATCGGCAATGGCAAGATTGTCATTGCTCTCAACTTCCGCAATAACCGGTCTCGAGTGACGTTAACATCGCATTTGTAGCGGCGGCAGCAGCAGGATCGGCAGTCATGAAAACGGTCTCAACAAATCTCTCCCACGGCGGCGTTCAAGGCGTGTACCAACACACATCAAGTGTCTGCAATTGCGACATGACGTTTGCCGTGTTTGTGCCGCCGCAGGCCAACGACGGTCCTGTACCAGTTCTGTGGTATCTGTCCGGACTGACCTGCACCCATGCCAATGTTATGGAAAAGGGGGAATATCGGGCAGCTGCAGCTCAGCACGGGGTCATCATTGTGTGCCCGGATACGTCTCCACGCGGCGCTGATGTAGCGGATGAACCGGACAATTGGCAGTTTGGATCCGGTGCTGGCTTTTATGTTGATGCAACTCAAGCGCCCTACGACGCACACTACAAGATGTACTCCTACGTTACGCAGGAGTTGCCCGAACTCATTGCGCGTGAATTCAACGCTGACATGTCGCGGCAGTCCATTATGGGCCATTCCATGGGCGGTCACGGTGCGTTGACGATTGCACTTAAGAACCCAGACCAGTTCAAAAGCTGTTCGGCCTTTGCCCCGATCTGCGAACCATCGGCAGCTGATTGGTCAAAGGGCGCGCTTTCTAAGTATCTTGGCAGCGATGAGGCCGGATGGCGCGCCTATGATGCCTGCGCCTTGATCCAGGATGGCCATCGATTTTCACCGATCCTATGCGATCAAGGTGAGGCTGATGGTTTTCTCGACGGTTTGCGGCCACAAGCCCTTGTCGACGCCTGCAAGGAAACAGACATCGATCTGAACGCGCGCATGCAGCCGGGCTACGACCACTCTTACTATTTCATCTCAAGCTTCATGTCTGAGCATATTGCCTGGCATGCGGGTCGTCTTGATTAGTTCGAGGTAATCAGGCAGGGCTCAACGCCTTGCTGGCGCGCCAGCACATCCCTGACAAACTGGGTAGAACACCTGTCCGATCTTCTTGATCACAGCGATGTCTTTGTCAGCTCTCGCCAGCCGCTTAGAAGCACTGCTCTCGCACATGTCCAAGCCAGTTCGCCAATTCGGTCGCTCGTTCGGGCATAGCGAGCGCTGCGCGTCGCCCGCCGAGCGCAGCCGCTGACGCTTCGTCATGCTCAGCGCTCTCCAGCAGTTGGCCTAAATCCTCAGCGCCCCCGAGCCTTCGCAGTCCGGTCGCGATAACACGCGGCGTTAGCTCCGGATGATACTGCGTGCCCCAGAAGTCGACATTTCCGGTTTCATAGGCAAAGGCCTGGACTGGGCAGTGATCATTATGTGCGAGGAGGGCGGCGCCCGATGGCAGTCGCTGCACCTCATCACGGTGAATACAGGGCACTGCAAAATCATGCTTCGGACGACCAGCCATCATGGCATGGCCCTGTCCGGTCTCTGTCAATATGAGCTCCCTGGCAAGTCCAACTTCGACACCCTTCGGGGACGCCCCAATCTTCCCACCAAGTACGGTTGCTGCAAGCTGCAACCCGGCGCAAGATCCCCAGCTCGGCAAGCCATGACGAAACACAAGCTCCATGGCCTCACGCTGTGGTGCGCATTCCGGCGCATCCATGGCGGCATCAATAGAAGACCCTGTAAAGACAACACCGCTTATGCCATCCATGTCATCATCGTTGAGCGGAGCATCAAATGGCTCAACGACGGTGAAATCGAGCGAACTGTCGATCGCACTCAAAGTTGCTTCGAAGTTTTTCGCGTAAGCCGGGCAACCATCGGCAATCAGGTCACGCGGATTACCTTCGACGATGAGGAGCTTCATTGAGACTTCCCGGACACACAGCTCCACCAGATTAGCGTGTGGACGTTCGGTGGGAGGTCTACAAGCGACGTTTGTGTGGCGCCCTACGACGGGCAAGCGCATTCACGCCCGGACGGCCCGTCAATGTTTGGTGCTGACGCGATCTCAGCCTTCGAGCAAAATCGGCAGCGCCTGACTATAAGCTGCTTCTGCCAGCACCTTGATCTCATCCGGCGTGCGGCTGCCGATCGGGTGCTCCATCATGACGAATGGATAGTCCGGCAACCCGAGCATGCGGGCTATGTTCTTGGCTGTGACCTCAAACGGCTCGGTGCACAAGACAACAGCGCGCTTGCCGGTTTGTTCGAATGTAATGCCATCGTGCAAACTGCACGTTGAGCAGCTGCCTCAATCTCCCAGCCCGGTGATCATGAGATCCACTTCCTCGGTCACGCGCGCCAAGGTCTCGGCTGGTGCGGGCGCACTGGCATTCACTTTAGAATAGACCGGCAGGACCTTGCAGCCGTGTCGAGCTGCAAACAGGGCGCCGGTTTCCTGCAGCAGGAGGGCCGCGTTCAGTTTGCCGTTTTCCAGCAAGCCAATTGTTTTGCCTTCCAGGCCCGCGAGCGCCCCGGCTCGAACATTGTTGCGATCTGGACCTGCAACAGTTGGATCATAGACTTGCATTCAGCCTTCTCCTGTTTGGCGTCTCAAGATCGCATGGTCATCCACAATCAATGCAAACTCCTATCGGCTTGGATTGCATGATCGATCCGCGCTTTCGACTCCATGACGGAATGAAACTCGAATGTCCTCCGGCATCACCACCGCCCATGACAACAAGAATATCATCCGGACTGAGCCCGCGATGCATTACGCCGTCCTGGGTCAATTCGTGCACGTCCGTCACATGTTGCTGGTCGTAATCACGCTGGCGGAATTTGCCGACAGACTTCATGCCATCAACAGTTCGCGTCGCGTTCGCGAACAGAAACTCCTGCACGTTTCGCTTCGACCAGCCAGCACCAGCAATTACCCGCACATGCTCCGGTGACAAAACGACGACCGATTGACCAAGGGAAATGCAGCTGTAACTGGCCATGGCATCTGCAACAGAGCCCAGCACCATCTCCGGCGTATTGCCTCCATGGTTCTCGATATTGCAGAAGCCACCACCGGCAAAAACCGTCACACTTGAAACGCCCTCGGGATAATCGAGATCGTCCACCAGGAGCGGCCATGGATTGTCGCGTTGCCGCTCGGCAATGCAGAAGCTGAACTTACCGGGCTGCCCCTGCGTCGACTTATCGGATAAGCCGGGGATCATCTGAAAAACATTCATCAGGATCAGACGAACTGCGCGGCCAATCGTGTTGTTCGCCCGATTGCCGGGTCCGTAGAGATTGACGTCCGCATTCATTCCGATGTCGTCGATTATGGGGCCACTGACAACTAAGAGCGGCGATGATCCACCGGTGCTCGCGGCCGAGCCATGGAAGTTGAAACCGGGTTCACTCATGGCCTCCATCGCCGCAACGACAACCGGAAAATATTCAGGCTTGCACCCCGCCATGACAGCGTTGACGGCGGCAGAATGAACGGTGCAAGCAAACCCTGTTGCAGGATGCTCCGCCAACACCGTTTCCGGCGGTCGGCCTTCGAACAACATCATCTCTTCGACGCGCTCAATGGCCGGTGGGATCACCGGCAGACCGTCCGTCCAGCCCTGCTCATAGCAATAGTCAATGGCAGCCAGAGGATCGTCGGGCAGATCGTGAATGCGAGCGGTGTCGAGCGGCATCGTGTGCATCTCCGGATTGCGATCACGATACTATACAGCGTCGGCAATCATCGCCTAGGTGCGGCCAAACACAATGCTGATGAATATGTATTCCGTGGCACGCTGCGCACAATTGTAGCGCGACTGCGCGTGCCTGGCTTGGCCATAAAGCCTGATCAGGCTAGATGTAACGCATTAGAGTTCGCCACGATTCTTCCGCGCGCGGAGAAACCCGTTGATCTGGGCCCACGAAAAAGGGCCAATTAAAGGGACATAGCGATGAAATCTCTCGACCGGCTCAAAACGGGTGTATTGGCTGCCTTCGTGGCGCCAATCTTGATTTCCCTACCAAGCGTCGCTCAGGACATTGTCGAGCCGGCTGCCACCAGTGCCAGTACGTCGGCTGTGCCAGCGACCGCAAAGGATGCCGACGCGCCGCCGGCTGCCGCGGCACCGCCTACTGAAGTAGCCACGTCGGCCATCGCAGCGATACGCGCGCAACTGTCCGGCGAGGGTGGTCCAAAACTGAATGCAGCGTCTAAAACAGCTCTCACGGCATTCTATGGCGCTGAGGACCGTGAACCACTTTGGATCGACGATAGTGGTCTGACGGATAAAGCAACGGCGCTCCTGAAAGAGCTCGGCAATGCAGACGATTATGGGTTGGACGCCAAGGCGTACGCTATTGCGGGATTGAATGAGGCGCTATCCAATGAAGAACAGCGTGCAACAGCCGAGATAAAGATAACGAACGCGGTTCTGCTTTATGCCCGCCATGCACAAGGTGGCCGCCTATCTCGGCAACAGGCCGGCTCACAGTTGACGCACACGCCTGTTGTCAGCCCGGCTGAAGACATACTAGGCAAGCTGGCAGAGCAGGATGATCCAGCATTCTTCCTGCGATCCCTCCATCCTGTCCACCCTCAGTTTGCAGCGCTGCGTGCACGACTGAAGGAAGCCCGGGGCGGAGATGGCCAACAGGCCGGGCCGAAGATTCCGGATGGTCCGGTTCTCCGAGTCGGGGTTGCGCATGCGCAGGTCAAGTTATTGCGCCAGCGCCTTGGCCTTCTCAAGGCGGGCGACAATGAGCAGGATGAGAAAGCAAAAACATTTGACGATGCTTTGAAGCAGGCCGTGATGGCCTTCCAAAAGAAGAGTGGATTGGCGGAAGACGGTGTGGTGGGTGGCGGCACGCGCAAGGTCCTCAACGGACAGTCTCCGGAGCGCCTGATTACGAAACTTCTGATCAATATGGAGCGCTGGCGTTGGCTTCCTGACGATCTTGATGGCGCGGCCAATATTTACGTCTGGGCCAACATTCCTGAACTGCGCGTGCGGATCGTGCAAAGCGGCAAGACCGTGTTCTCTGAACGCACAATCGTTGGCCAGGTGCAAAACAAGACACCGGTATTCTCAGACACGATGGAATGGATTGAGCTGCACCCGACGTGGTTTGTACCTGCCTCCATCAAGGTTGCCGATATTCTGCCAAGCCTGCGACGGCCAACATCAACGGTGATGGAGCGCTACAATCTTCGTGTGAACTGCGGTGCGCTGGGCAGCAACTACAAAAACATCGACTGGAGGACGGTGGACATCAGCAAGTGCAATTTCACGCAGCCTCCAGGCAAGAACAGCGTTTTGGGTGATTTCAAGTTCAAGTTTCCGAACAAGTATTCCGTTTACATGCACGACACACACGACCGTAGTCTGTTTAGCAATGCGCGACGCACCTATAGCCACGGCTGCGTGCGGATCAAGAACCCACGGCGTATGGCCGAGATCCTGCTGGACCACGACAAAGGCATCACATCGGAACGGATCGGTAAGATACTCGCTGGCCCGAAAGTCCTGCACAAGGAAACACTCAATAAACCGGTACCTGTGCACATGACTTATTTCACGGCATCGATTGATGATGAAGGTCGTCTCAAGATGTGGCCGGACTATTATGGTCACGATCGGCAGATCGCATTGGCGCTCACCGGGAAAGCATTTGCGGATCCGATTGCTGTTGCCGCTAAGCCCAAGCGGAAAAAGGTCAAGAAGGCAGTCAAAAAGAAGAGTTGGGCCGAGAGCTTTCTACAGTCGAATTGACCGGGCGGGACATCACTAGACAACCAATTCAAGACGCCGGCTAATTAGATTGGCTCTGCGCTAACCAGCGGTTTGTCTGAATGGTGTCGGAATACGCTGGATACCGGCAACGCATTCAGCTAGGCGATCAACATCATCCTCGGCAGAGATCTGCAGTAAAACGCTGTCGGCGTAGCCCCCGTAACGCTTCTCAATGGCGTCCGGCAAGGCCTCATATTCTACCACCGTCGCAAAAAGGTCGATTAGTTCCTCAGGAACCTGTTCTGCCATCTCACTCCAACGGCCCGCCCGCGGCAGTGGATTGACCTTCTCGCCGAGCCAGACGAGATCATGCAGCCGAAGCACATCCCAGTAAGCGCGTGTCGAACAGTAAAACGCGATCCGATAGCGGACATAGGCCCTTGCCCGTGCGACCGCTTCTGTGTCGGGACCAGTGCCGATAAAACCATACCCGCCAGCTACGATTTCCACATCCTTGCGCGTGCGGTTGCCACGAGCACAGCCTTCTTCAATCCGCGCGACAGAGACTTCGCCGAGATAGCGCCGCGTGGAAAAGGGATGCAATCGGACGCCGTCGGCTACTTCGCCACCAAGCCGAAGCATGGTTGGGCCGACCGCTGATACAGAGATCGGTATTTTGGCTAGTCCGGTTGGCTTCGGCGCGAAATTTGGCGTCATCAGATTGAGCGTGTAGGTCTCGCTCTGGTAGTCGAGAGGCGTTTCCGTTTCCCAAGCATGAAACAGAGCGCGCACCGCTCCGATGTAGTCCCGCATGCGTGGTGCCGGCGCAGACCACGGAATGCCGAAGCGGCGTTCGTTGTGTGGCTTGACCTGGGTTCCGAGGCCC
>JBCDBQ010000111.1:0-14984 GCA_039183375.1 Pseudomonadota bacterium | reverse complement strand
GGTGGCACGGACTTCTCAAGCATCATTCGCTTTATTCGCGGACAGGAAGACCAGGCCTAACGACCCGAATGTCGATTGTTGCATCGCGATGCAGGATTGCGGCCGTCATATACTCTGGCGGCCGATCCTTGTTGGCAGTGACAGCAAGAGTATGCCGAAAGAGTGTTGCTTGCCGCCGCACAGGACCGGGGGGCGATCGTCAAAGTTTCGTGCATTGTCATTGATCTTGCGGGCAACTAGCCTCAATAGACCTTTCAGCGTTGATCAGAACCGACGAGCGGAGTTCCAGAAGCATTTCAGGTTTGCGTCCAACAAACGATATTGAGCGCCGCTGGTACTGGGTATGGTTGGCGTTGTTTGCCCATGCTGCACTGCTGGTTGCAACCGCGGGCCAGTTCGATCACGAGCTCTACCTGCACGAAGTTCCGGCAATCTCGCTCGCACTGGGACTTGTCACGGCTGGCGCGATTGCGCTCTGTTTGCCCAGCTTTGTCGCCGCCTCTCAAAATGCCAACGAACAGTCACGTTTGCACCTGCTCGTCGGCATCATTGCTGGCGGTATCATTCTGCGCCTCCTAATGTTCTGGACGGTTCCGGCCCTCGAGACGGATCTTTATCGTTATCTATGGGACGGGGCGGTGGTCGCAATCGGAGGCAACCCATATTCCTTTGCCCCCGGTGGTCTGGACGCTTCTGGCGTGCCGCAATCATTGCGTGATCTGGCACTCGAAGCCGGTTACATCCACGAGCGTATCAACCAACGGGATGTGCGGACGATCTATCCTCCCGTTGCGCAGGTTTTCTTCGCGGCGGCCTACCTGGCCGAGACCTGGAGCATCACGGCCTGGCGCTTGATTTGCCTCTTGTGCGAGCTGACCACGCTTTGGCTCCTGCTCCGGCTGCTTGATGAACTTGGGAGAAGCCGACTGTGGCTTGCCATTTATTGGTGGAATCCTGTTGTCATTAAAGAGCTCATGAATTCGGCCCATATGGAGGCTGTTCTCATTCCATTTTTGTTGGCTGCCGTGTTGTTGGCGATCACCAAACGCAACATCCTGTCGTGCGTGATGCTGGCATTGGCTGCCGGTACCAAGATCTGGCCGGTACTCTTACTGCCATTGGTTCTGAGGCCATTGCTCGCCGAACCTCGCCGGTTAATTGTAGCTATCGTTCTCACTGGGTTGTGCCTGGTAGCCTTGGCTATGTCGCCGTTACTTGCAGGCCTGGATCAAAAGTCAGGATTTGTGGCCTACGCGGCTGAGTGGCGACGCAACGGTGCGCTTAATCCTGCGATGGAAATGTTCATTCGCCTGATACTCTCACCTATTGGCTTTGCGGATGGGGCATTGCCGAACCAGTTAGCCAGAGGATTGGTCGCGATAACGGCGGCCACGATTGCCCTGCTCATTGCGCTGCCCGCCATACGGCACTCCAAAGATCTTGTGCATCGCACGACTTGGGTGGTGCTCGCTGTCTTTCTTCTGAGCCCGGCGCAGTATCCCTGGTACCTGGCCTGGATACTACCGTTCATGGTTCTTCGAGATCCGCTGCACGGCGTGCAAACCGCTGCTGTCATTCTGCCGATCTACTACGTCTCGTTCTACTTCCGCGGACACAACATCGAGTGGATCTTCAACGACATTATCGTTTTCGCGATGTGGGTCCCGATCTGGCTTGTCCTCTACCGTGATCTCAGACAACCAATCACGCACGCATGGCGCGACTTGCGCAGTCTGAGCAACCGGCCGCGCAATTAAGGAGAACCACCTGCAAGCGCCTGCGAACGCCAATCTTGTTCTGGCTGCTGGAACCTGCGGGCACGGTTGCGGCGGATGCGCCGACGATTGCTGGCACGCACGCGCTTGCGCCGGGCATTGGAAGACGACTGGCCACTATTCGCCGAAGACGCCCCTTGTTGCTGAGCCTTGCTTGGGCTGCCAAACGTGAAGATCGCAACCACAAGTGAAATCACAGCAAGCGGTGCGAGTTTGAAAACCATGGACGCGAGCGTTGAGTGTATCATTGTTCGATCTCGTGCATTGTTAACTGTCGAATCTGTTGATCCAACATGGTTGCATGCGATGCACACATGCAAAGTACGTTTGCGTGAACAACGAGTGAGTGAGCCAGCGGGTTTGTGAGACGTCGACAGCAGGCTATATGAGTGATGCGGCGGCAATGGATCTTCTGAACAGTCGGTCTCGAAATCGAGATGAGGAAAAACTGCGTATCGTTGAAGTAGCAGAGCCGCACAAACTACACGGCAAGATGCGCCGTCCAATAAACAAACACGGTCTTTTAACTAACGACGATTTCAAAACTTTGGCATTTGGTACTCTCGTACTATGACGATTGTAGCTTTGTCCGGCAAAAGTGCCGCTGTACTAGTATCGCGATGATTTGATAAGCTAACGTGAGCCTCGTACGCCTCGAACAGGGAGACCGATGATGACGACGGCAATGCCTTCGGTCCTCATCATCGGGGCCGGTCCGGTCGGGATGACCGCGGCGCTTGAACTCAAACGCCGAGGCATCCATGCACGCATTATCGACAAGGCGTCTGGGCGCGCATTGCAATCCCGTGCCCTCGGTGTCAATCCTCGAACGCTTGAATTACTCGAACCATCCGGCCTGACGGAACGCCTTCTCGCAATCGGTAACAAACTGCATCGCAGCTTCATCGTCGAGGACGGCCGCACCGCCTTCACGCTTCGCCTCTCGAAGTTGAAGCATCGCTTCCCCTTCATGCTGGTTGTCCCGCAATCTGACACGGAAGGACTTCTGCTGGATGCAATGCACAGTTGCGGATTGGAGATCGAGTGGAATACGGAGTTGATGGAGCTGGCCATCGAAGATGGTGTTGTCACTGCTGTCATTGCCACTGAAGATACCTGTACCTACGAGACACCCGACTACATCATCGCAGCTGATGGCGCATACAGCACGGCGCGGCAGTTCGCTGGTTTGGAGTTCAGGGGTTACAGCTATCCGATTGTGTTCGCCCTTGCAGATATTCAGTACCAGCAGCCGCGCGATCCGAGTGCTTCGACCATTGAGGTTTTGCCTGGCGGGGCTGTCGCGTCGTTTCCAATCAACGAGCACGTCGTACGCCATGTTGGCACCAGTGCTGATATCGTGTCGCTGGTCAAGAATCGACGAGCCGGAAACAGTGTCCTGTGGGAGTCTGATTTTCACGTCAGTTTCCGTCATGTCGACAAGATGAGCGTCCGCTCGGTGTTTCTGGCGGGAGATGCAGCACACATTCATTCTCCTGTTGGTGCGCGCGGCATGAACCTTGGCATCGAAGATGCAGCATGGTTGGCGTGGATGATCGAAAAGGGTGGCACCGAACGTTACTCGGAGGAACGCTTGCCGGTCGCCAAGCGTGTGATTCAGTTTACGCGGACACAAACAGACCAGTTATTTCAGCGTGGTCCGTTTATCGGATTATCACGACGCATTCTTGCCCCTGCCATGCTCGCGTTACCCTTTGTGGAGCAGATGGCACTACGCCGACTGACCGGCTTGGATAGCCCCAGGCCCCCGTGGCTTGAGAAATAGTCACTCCCGGCGTACAGCTTCATGCAATCGCGATCTCAACTGCAATGAAAGACCGCCATGACAAAGATCGACTACTATCTGTCATTGAATTCACCGTGGACTTATTTGGGCAGCCGCCGTTTCATCGCGCTGCGCGACAAGTACGGTGTCGACGTCTCGGCCAAGCCGACCCGGTTTGCCGATGTGTTTTCCCAAACAGGGGGCTTGCCGCTGCCTCAACGTTCGCCAGAGCGGCGCGCCTATCGCATGATGGAACTCAAACGTTGGCGGGATGAACTCAAGATTCCTATTGTTCTCGAGCCCAAAAACTTCCCATCAGACGAAACTCTCGGATACCGGCTGGTTATCGCAGCCGGAATTGCCGGACAAGACGCGCTTGGCCTCTCTTCTGAAATTGGCCGATTGCTTTGGGAGGAAGATCGTGACTTCAGCGATTGGCAAGTCTTGAAAACCGCTGCTGCAAGCGTTGGCATTGATGCTGATGCGGTGCGTGCCGCCGGACCTGACGATGATGAGCTTGACGCCATGGTCGTAAAGAATACGGAAGAAGCGGTTTCCAGAGGCGTTTTTGGCGCGCCGAGTTACGTTTTTGAGGATGGCGAAGTTATGTGGGGACAGGACCGCGTGCACTTCGTTGCAAAGAAGCTTGGCAGTATGGGTTAGCCGTCAACGGCTACGGGCATGCATTGGCGGAATGCAAAGTGCTGACGTCAAACGTCCTGGCCCTTGGGTTTCAAGATCTGGCACCCGTTGATCCGCCATTGGCCGTCGATCTGCATCATTTCATAGATTGCGGTCACTTCGGCGCCAGAGGGGCCGACAACAACGACCTTCTGCAGCGTCCGGCTGTTCACCTCTGCCCGCTCAGTAAATCGAAACGACTTCGGCCGGTAGACCTGCGGGTAGCCCCGCGCCACCATTTCCAGGAAGAATTCGGGCGTACGGAACTGCTTCTGGATCATAGGAGATGCGAAAGAAAACGCTGTCTTTGCGTCGTCTCGTTTGAATGCAGCAATCTGTTTTGAAATAATGCTCTCGATCGGATGGGTCGACGTTTGGTTACCTTGCTGCGCCCGAGCGTCCGCGAATGCGAATGACCAGGCTATCAATATCGAGAAGAGCAAAAATCTCATGAGGCGCCTCCAGCTGCCTCAGTACTACGTTGTAAGAGGACCTGCGGATCAATTGCCTGTGAGACGTCGCGTCTACTCCGCAGCCTCCGATAATGCAGAAGCCGAAGTGGGGGGTATCACCGACTTTGTTGAATTCTCTGCAATGGCACCCATTCCGGTCCACGGTCTCTTCTTTTGCAGTCGCCGGCCCATCCATTTGACAACACCGAGAACCGCCTTTGAAATCATGATCTCACGTCTCGCGCCACCGGGGTCCACCAGGTGAGTTTTGGGAATCTTCTCACCCATGTACTCCAGAATAGATCCCACCGGGTGCTCGAGCTCATCCTGCATCTTGATCACTTTGGCATAGAGATCCGATGCCGGGGTCAGCAGGTAGCCGAAGCCGCCCCGTGGCTGGGTTGCGCCAATGATATAGAGGTTCTTCACATTCGGCGGGAACGCAAAGCCATAGAGTTGAACAACGTCGCCTTTCACCTCAACCAAACCGTCCGGTAGGAACGGAAAGCGGAAATTGAAACCGGTTGCGGCAACGATCATATCGTAGTCCGCGCTTGCGCCATCCGAAAAGGACACCTTGCTGCCACTCACGGCAGCAATTGCGCGACGCGGTTTAATCCGACCGAGCGTCATGTAATGCAACATCTCAGCACCGAATGTCGTATGGCGATCGAAGATCCTGTGTGACGGCTTCTCGAGACCATACTTGCGGAAGTCGCCGAGTGTTATCCAGATGATACCGCGCAGGATCCAGCGCTGGACCGTGACCGGCAGGTGCCAGATCGGGACGTCGTTAATTGGTCGGCCAAAGACAACCCTCGGCAGGAACCAATAACCGGTCCGCATACTCACGTCAGCCGACTTGGCGAACCGCGCTGAGTCACAGGCAATGTCACAAGCGGAGTTGCCGGCACCGATGACCAGGACGCGCTTTCCTTCCAGCTGCGCCTTACCCGTGTAGTCCTTCGAGTGAATGAGCTCGCCGCTGAACTCTCCCGGCAAGTCCGGCATGCGGCTGTCCCAATGGTGACCATTGCAGACCACGATGCCTTTATAGTTTCGCTCGTCTCCATCAGTGAAACGGACGATCCAGGAGTCGTCGCTTTGCGGCAGTGTAGCCACGACGCTCTTCTCGAATTCAATTCCCTCGTCGATGCCCTTGGTGCGGGCATAGTCGTTGAGGTAGTCTTTCATCTGCGCTGCGCTTGGGAAATCCGGGTAATGCTCCGGCATCGGGTAGTCGCCAAACTCCGTCGACTTCCGTGATGAATTAAGGTGGACACCATCGTAAACGCCGCTATGCCAGTTGCCGCCAAGCCCGGCCTTGGCGTCAACCTGATCATACGGAATGTCGTTCGTTTTCAGCGCACTAGCCATTGCTAGCCCAACCGGGCCGGCACCAATTATGAGCAGCTTGTCTATTGTCATAAGCAACACCTGCCGAAACCGGCCAACATGAAGAATGCGCAAACTGTCAGCTTTTCCGTGTCGCGCCAAGTCTGCCTAGGCAATAGTGATTAAGTTCAGTTAAATCAACAGGGTGCGGGTATTCGCTCCACTTATCTATCTGCTGTGAATATATGCAAAATACGAAATCGGCAGCCATTAACCATCTTTGCCGGGCTCACCGGCAACGCGATCTGTGGCAAGTCTCGAGATCTCCGCTTCGTCATAGCCAAGTTCGAGCAAAACCTCGCGAGTATGTTGCCCGAGCAGTGGCGCGGCGCGCTTAACGCCGCCTGGCGTTTCACTGAACTTGACCGGCAGGCCGATGGTCTGGACACGTCCGGCTACAGGATGTTCTACTGCCGGAACCATATCGCGCGCAATGGTCTGAGGATGTTCCTGCATCTCGCGGATCGAGAGAACCGGACCAGCAGGGATGCCAGCGGCCTCCAGGGCATCAAGCCATTCGGACGTGGTGCGCTGCTTCATCACCGGCGTCAGCGTTTCAACCAAAGCATCCAGATTGGCCATGCGGTCAGCATTCGTGAAGAAGCGTGGATCATCGGTAATCGCCTGGTCGCCGACGATGTCCAGGAACACGAGCCAGTTCTTCTGGTTTGAGGCGCCAAGATTGATCCATCCATCGGCTGTCTCGAACGCCTGGTAGGGTGCGGATAGAGGATGGGCGGAGCCCATTGGACCGGGTGACACACCACTCGCGAACGCAATGTTGGATTGCCAATAGGTATGCGTGATGCCGGCTTCGAACAGAGATGTGTCGACTTTCTGCCCCTTGCCGGTCTGCAGTTTGTTGGCGTAGGCCGCAGCAACTCCCATCGCAGCGAGGATGCCCGCGGTGATATCAGTCACGGGCGGTCCGACCTTCACAGGAGGCCGGCCTGGTGCTTCACCGGTGACCGACATTAGTCCCGACATCCCTTGTGCAACGAGATCAAATCCACCCTGTGTAGAGAACGGACCGGTGCGGCCGAAGCCGGAAACTGAGCAGTAGATCAATCCTGGATTGATTGCTGAGAGCACGTCATAGTCCAGACCAAGGCGGGCCATCGTGTCATGGCGATAGTTCTCGATTAGAACATCTGCTGTCTTCACCAGTTTCTTCAGGATGTCTTTGCCGGCATCAGCCTTGAGATCAAGCGCGATGCCGCGCTTGTTGCGGTTCATCATCATAAACGAACCCGACTCGCCGTTGATCTCTGGCGGGACCATGTCACGCGTATCGTCGCCGCCCCTGATGTTTTCAACCTTGATGACGTCGGCGCCCATGTCTGCCAGCATCAGGCCGCATACCGGCCCGGCCATAACGTGGCTGAGGTCGAGAACACGCATGCCAACGAGTGGACCTGTTCGTTTCGGTTCGGTCATTGCTCTATCCAATTCATTGGCCGTCGAAGGTCAGTTCCGCCATGTCATCTAGCGGCCCCATAAACTGCGCGACCATGTCGTCGCTGACCTCGGCGATTGTGGCCGGACGCCATTGCGGAGACTTGTCCTTGTCGATGAGTAGCGCCCGGATACCCTCAAAGAACTCCCCATGCTGCGCCAGTCTGGAGCACAATCGAAATTCGAGCTTCAAAGAGTCTTCAAGTGACTTATAGGTGCGCGCTTCGCGTACGGCTGCCAGTGTCAGCTTCAAGGACAAGGGAGAGCGCTGGCCGATCGCCTTCAATGCGCTGTCCTTCCAATCCAGATCCGACGCAAGGAGCCCTTCGACGATGTCTTCAAGGCTGTCCGCGGAAAAGATGCGATCAATGTCGTCCTGTCGATCGGCATGCACGGTTGGTGGTGGCGCTTCGGCAAACGAGGCTGCCGTGACACCGATCGGATCGCCAGCTGGATCGCACAGGGCTGCGACTAACGCCTCCAGCTTCTCCGTTGCAACGAACGTATCCGCAAACCCGGCGTAAATGGCGTCTGCAGCGGCCATCCGTTCGCCCAGCATGCCGAGGTACTCCCCGAGCCGGCCGGGCGCATTGGCGAGCAGCCACATGCCGCCGACATCCGGAATCAGGCCGATCGTCGTCTCCGGCATCGCGAGCATCGACCGCTCGGTGACGATCCGATGACTGGCATGGCCGCCCAGGCCGATCCCGCCACCCATGACAATGCCGTCCATCAAGGCGACAAACGGCTTGGGATAGCTGCCGATCTTCGAATTCAAGCGGTATTCATCGCGCCAGAACTGCGATGCAGATTTCCCGCCATCGCTGCGCTGATCATAGAGCGCCTGCACATCGCCGCCGGCACACATTGCCCGCTCACCCGCACCATCAATTATGACGAGCTGGATCGCTTCATCGGTGGCCCAATCATCCACGGTCCGCTCGATCTCGAGTGACTGATCGTAGGTCAGTGCATTGAGTGCTTTGGGTCGGTTGAGTGTGATGCGACCGGCGCGGCCGTCCTGGCGAATTATGAGATCGGGTTCGTCGGTCATCGGGTGAGCGATCAGCCTCCGTCAGTTGCAGAACTAGCTAGATGCGCGACCATTGCAGGCCTCGCACAAACCTGCAAGAGGACCGATTGTAGTCAGTAATGTGCGATAGAAGCCTGTATCGCGATACATGCGAGTTTAGTGAGGCGTGTAGTGCTTTTCACCAACGGGGTCGGCATTGTAGATTGCCCGACGCAATTACTGCGCGCAACTCAAGAGCTGCTGCAGAGTTTGCCGCCTCCTCACCCGGCCCTGCTTTGAGCAACGGCTCAAAGGCTGCGGAAAGTTATCCGCGATTGCCGCTCAGGACCTTACGTGAGACGACCACCCGCATAATCTCATTGGTGCCTTCCAGGATTTGATGCACGCGCAGATCCCGAACCAGCTTCTCAAGACCATAGTCCTTGAGATAACCATATCCGCCGTGCGCCTGTAGCGCCTGATTGCAGACCTCGAAACCGAGGTCGGTTGCATAACGCTTCGCCATGGCCGAGTACATTGTAGCGTTCGCGTCGCCGCGATCGAGCGCATCGGCAGCTCGGTAGATCATCAGGCGGCCGGCCTCAAGATCGGTGGCCATATCCGCCACCTTAAACTGCATCGCCTGGAAGTTGGCGAGTTCCTGGCCGAAAGCCTTGCGCTCATAGAGATAGTCTCTTGTCTTATCGAGTGCGCACCAGGCCGCACCAATTGAGCAGGCGCCAATGTTGATCCGCCCGCCGTCGAGCCCGCTCATCGCAAACTTAAAGCCTTCGCCTTCCTTGCCGATGAGGTTCTCTGCAGGAACCTCCGCATTCTCAAAAATCACCTGTTTTGTCGGCTGCGCATTCCAGCCCATTTTGCGCTCATCAGCGCCAAAGGACAGGCCCGGCGTGTTCGATGTAACAGCAAACGCGGATACGCCATGGGCACCTTCGTAGCCGGTGCGGGCAAAAACGAAATAGAAGTCGGATGTGCCGGCGCCGGAAATGAACTGTTTCGAGCCATTGAGAATGTATTTATCACCATGCTTCTCTGCGCGTGTCTTGAGCGCTGCCGCATCAGAGCCGCAGCTTGGTTCTGTTAGGCAGTAGCTGGCCAGCCATTCCATACTGGTCAGCTTGTCCATCCAGGCGGCACGCTGGTCATCGCTGGCATACTTCGAAACCATCCAGGCGACCATGTTGTGAATTGAGATATAGCCCGCAATTGTCGGGCAACCATAGGCAAGCGCCTCATGGATCAACGCACCATCCAAACGTCCGAGACCGGACCCGCCATGTTCTTCCGCAACATAGATCGCCGCCATACCAAGCGGTGCGACTTCGCGAATGACATCAACCGGGAAATGACTCTTCTCATCCCATTCGTCCGCATGGGGTGCCAGATTGTCCTTTGCAAACTGTAGGGCCATGTCCTGGATTGCAGTTTGCTCTTCTGTCGGCGCGAAATGCATGGAAGCTCCTAGTGGTCTTAGGTCTGCAAGTTTACGGCTGAGCGCGTGGTGCGATGCGCTCACCTGGAAGCAAGTCATAAGGATCGGCCCAGCCATCGAGCGCCCGCAGCCGTTGCCGCCAGGCATCAATGTTGGGGTAGTCCTGGGCTAGATTGAAGCCGGTCTCATCATCGGGATAGTAGACATAGCCAGCCAGTGAAAAGTCCGCGATCGTGGGCGCATCGCCGAGGACAAACGAACAGTCTGCGAGATGCGCTTCAACCACCGCATAGGCAGCTTCCGCCCGTGCCTTGAGCATAGCCAGCACTGCCGGGTCCGTCGGCGCCGGCGCAAAGCTGCGCATGAAGCGATGGGCAGCGAAGAAGCTGGTGAACTTATGGTTGTCGAACAGGATCCAACGCCACGCTTCAAGTTTGGCGTCTTCACCTTGAGGTGCGAACTGACCGGTTTTATCTGCAAGATAGGTCAGGATAATGCCGGATTGCGTCAACTGCTTGCCATCGGCCTCAAGCACCGGCACTTCACCCATCACGTTGGTTCGTGATCGCCAATCCGGATCACGCGTCATGCCGTTCATGAAGTCGACAAACACGGGCTCCCAATCAAGGCCGGCGCAGTTGAGATAAAGTGCCACCTTGTAGGCGTTGCCGGACTGGCAAAAGCAATGCAGGCGATAGTCTGCCATTGGCTCTGTCCTCTTCGTGCTTCGTCTTAGCTGTGCGCGTAGTCCCAGTAAAGATCGCGGGCTTTCTTGCCGATGGGGCCGGGTTGCATATCGCGATCCTCAAACCGTGTAACCGGAACAATCTTGGAGTGATTTCCCGTCGAGAAAATTTCGTCGGCCTGCTTGAAGTCCTCGACTGAAAGCGTCGTCTCTACAACTTCAACACCGGCTTCGCGTAATAGAGAAATGTTACGCTGCCGCGTGATGCCGTTCAGGAAGCAGCCATTGGGCATGGGTGTGAATACGACACCGTCACGGGCCATGAAGATATTGGAGATTGCGGTTTCAGCGACATTGCCAAGCATGTCCAAAACAAGAGCGTTATCGAAGCCCCGTGACTGGGCCTCAATCAGCATTCGGGCGTTGTTCGGATACAGGCAGGAAGCTTTCGCATTAGTCGGCATAGTCTCAAGCGTCGGCCGCCGATAAGGCGAAATGGTCATTGAGAAGCCCTGCTGTGACACCATCGCGGCTGTGTGCAGGCAAAGCAGGTGCTGTGTTGAGTCGGGATCGGGCGGCACACCCATGTAGCCGCTCTCATCCGCCCAATACATGGGACGGATATAGATCGCTTCGTCGCTTTCAAACTTCTTCAGTCCGTCTGCTGCGAGCCCCATCCAGGTGTCAACGGAAACGTCCGGTTTGAGATGCATGATTTTGGCAGATTCGTTGATCCGCGTGCAATGCAGATCAAGATCCGGCGTCACACCCTCGAAAGCCCGGGCACCATCGAAGACCGATGAGGACAACCAAAAAGCATGTGATCGAGGCCCCATGATCGGGACATCGCCTTGATGCCAATCACCTTTGAAGTAAGTCCAGGTTTCGCCTGACCCTGCCATGGCGTGCCTCCTAAGCGTGGGAGTGATTGAGAATTGGGCGCACTATATCGCTCTGTTGGCGACACGTTAAGCGGCGATTACACATTCAAATCGCCGCTTCACGTGTGTTGGTTACTTGTGTTGCAAGGGCGGCCTGATTGGCGCCCTGGAAAAGCTTGCCTAACCCTTCGGAACAGGTGGATTGCCAGGGACCGGCTCGCCCTGCATGGAGGGGTGAGAGCGTGCGTACTGTGCGGGAAACGTTGCATCCGATCGGAGCGTTTCGGCGGCATGCCAGGCCCAACGTGGATCGTATAGCATGCCACGCGCAAGGGCGATCATGTCGGCCTGCCCGGTGCGCAGGATAGTTTCCGCCTGATGCGCTTCAGTAATGCGGCCAACGGCCATGGTCGCCATGCCGGTTGCACGGCGGACATCTGCGGCAAAAGAAGTCTGATAGCCAGGTGCGGATTGGATCTGCTGCTCAGGGGCAAGACCGCCACTGGAGACATCGACGAAATCGCAACCATGCGCTTTGAGCGCCGTCGTGAAGGCGATACTGCTTTCGACGTCCCATCCGCCGCCGATCCAGTCGGTCGCGGAGAAACGGACGCCGAGCGGTTTGTTCTCAGGCCAGATGTCACGAACAGCGTCAAAGATCTCTAGCGGGAAGCGCATACGATTTTCCAGCGAGCCGCCGTACTGATCGGTTCGTTGGTTCGAAATCGGCGACAGGAACGTGTGGAGGAGGTAACCATGCGCACAATGGATTTCTATAGCATCAAAGTCGAGCCGAACCGCCCGTTCCGTCGCCTGCACATAGGCTTGCTTGACGCGAGCGAGACTATTGTCGCCAAGAGCTTCCGGTGTATGCCAGCCGGGGCCGTAGGGAATGGCTGATGGTGCAACGGTTTGCCATGCGCCATCGCCTGCGGTCAGCGGTGTGCCGCCCTGCCACGGTAGCTTGGCAGATGCCTTTCTGCCGGCATGCCCGAGTTGAATACCGATCTTGGCGCTTCCGTAGTCCCGGTAGAATTTTATGACACGGGCGAGCGCTGCTTCGTTCTCATCATTGTAAAGGCCGACGCAGCCCGGAGTGATACGACCTTCGGGCTCGACGCCAGTCGCTTCCACAAAAACAAGGGCAGGGCCTGATACAGCGAACTGGCCGAGGTGCATTAGGTGCCAGTCCGTTGCCGAACCGTGATGGGCAGAATACTGGCACATCGGCGCGACGATAATGCGATTGGATAGTTCAAGCGAACGAAGCTTGATGGGTGAGAAAAGAAGGCTCGACATGATCAACTTGGCTCATTGTTTGGGCCGCCTTTGGCGTGCCGGTTAAGACAGGAGAAATTCCCCAACTAGCAGATGTGCCTGGGATGCTCAAATGGTAGGGCCATCAGCCGGCGGATGACACTCGGCTCGACACATCCGATGAGGCGCGGCAAAGTATTCGATAGAATTCTGCAGGCGTTGAGGGAGCGGACGGAATGAACGGCTTTGTTGATCCAACCAAGGAAACTTTTGGAAAGTTTCGCGAGAATGACCGGCCCGGTCCCATCCACATGCTGAACCTTGTCCGTTTCCGTAACGAGGCAGTTTACGCTGACGGTCACAAGTCCACAGGCGCTGAGGCCTATGCTGCCTACGGACGCGAAAGCTTTCCGGTGTTCTCGCGGCTCGGCGGTCGTATTGTCTGGCGCGGCAACTTCGAGCTGATGTTAATCGGTCCAGACAGCGAGCAGTGGGACGAGTGCTTTATCGCTGAGTACCCATCGGTGGCCGCTTTCGTCGAGATGATCCGCGATCCGGTTTATCGCGAAGCCGTTAAACACCGACAGGCCGCCGTACGCGACTCGCGCCTTATTCGCATGCAGCCAGGTGAGGCCGGTTCGGGCTTCGGTGGTCCGGGTTAGATCATTGTCCATTGTGTTGGAACTGCGCAGTCGTCTCCGACTTAACTCACAAGTCGGTCGCCACTTAAACGTAGATCAATTTTGTGCTAAACTTCTGCAACATCATTGATCGCGATTGAAGGTACGTTGCGCTAAGCGGCTTCGACTCCAGGAAGACGAGGAACCAAACGATGGCACTCACCCACAGCGAGATCGAACATTATCACGACCACGGCTATGTCATCCCGAAGTTTCGGCTGAGTGAGCAGAGCGTGGATGCGTTGCGCGCAACGTTGGATCGCTTGATCGCCGAAAACCCTGGTGTGCGTCCTGAAAAACTGGTCTCGGCTCACATCGAGGGGCAGAACGACGAGGGCGTAAAAGGTTCGCGTGATTTTCTAGATCTCGCGCAATCATCAGACATCGTCGACATGGTGGCCCAGGTTCTTGGAGAAGACGTGATCCTGTGGGGATGCCATGTTTTTTGCAAGCCAGGCGAAACAGGTTACGAGACACCCTGGCACCAGGACGGCCATTACTGGCCGATCAGGCCGCTCGCAACGTGCACGGTATGGCTTGCCTTGGATAGCTCGGACCGAGAGAACGGCTGCCTGAAGGTTATCCCCGGTTCGCACACAGACCAGACGCTCCTCGATCACATGACGGAAGACCGCGAGGATCTCGTGTTGTCTCAGCGCACGGCTGACGATGCCTTTGACCCGTCATCAGAAGTGGCGCTTGAGCTTGAGCCCGGTCAGATGTCGTTGCACGACGTCTATATGATCCACGGAGCAGATGCCAACAAGTCACCACGCCGGCGCGCCGGTGTTGCACTGCGCTATATGCCGGCCACCAGTGTTTTCGAGCGCAACCTGAACCCAGCCGATGGCAAAAGCGGCATCCCAGTGGCGTTTGCGACACGGCCTCTTTGGCTTGTCAAAGGCAAAGACCAGACTGGCCGCAATGATTTCAGCGTCGGGCACTGAGTGTTGGCTGAATTCGCCTGCCTGAGCGCTTTTGGTTGGCGTATGTGCCTATAGCCGTCATTCTGGTTCTATCCGCGCAAAGCCGATGACTGTGCTTTCTGCGCCAGGTTGCCTGAGCGATGATAGTCAATCGACCTATAGACGCTCGTCACACAGCCAATTTATAGTTGCAAGCTCTTATGTTTCTCGGGCTGGGCCACGGCTATGCCCCTACAAAGCATAATTTGTGTCTTGGCTTGGAGCGGGGCAGGCCCATGAATGATAGTCGTAGCAAGACCGCGTTTGTTCTGCTGCATGGCATTGGCGCCCAGGCACACACGCGAACCATTCGCGATTTCCTGACATGCATTGCACCAAGTGTTGGTTCCGATCCTTCGCAGGAGATGAGCCAGCGCTCGCCAGATGCGCTATCCGATGACTACGCGTATGTTACGGCCACGCGAGAGCACAATGGATCTAGTGTCGTCGTAGCTGAGTACTTCTGGGCGGACTTGTCGAGAATTCAAACCGGTCTGTTCTCGGTGC
>JBCDBQ010000110.1:0-15001 GCA_039183375.1 Pseudomonadota bacterium | reverse complement strand
GCAGATCTCATTGGAGCAACTCTCCGACGTCTATGGCTTCCGCATCATCGTGAGCGACATTGCAGAGTGCTATCAGGTTGTCGGGATTGCTCACACAAAGTGGCGCGCTGTTCCTGGTCGGTTCAAGGATTACATCTCCACGCCAAAGCAGAACGGATACCGGTCGCTGCACACCACAATCGTCGGGCCACAACATCAACGTGTGGAACTACAGATCCGAACCGAACGCATGCATGAGATAGCCGAGTATGGCGTCGCAGCTCACGCGAACTACAAGTCGTCTGACAATGATGATCGACAGGTCGGGCCGGTCGATCGGGACAGCGGCCCTTATGGCTGGTTGCGGCACTTGGTGGAAACGCTGCTAGAGGGTAATCCGGAAGAGTTCCTTGAACACACCAAGCTGGAGTTGTTCCACGATCAGGTCTTCTGCTTCACCCCGAAGGGGCGGCTGATCGCGTTGCCTCGGGGCGCGACGCCAATCGACTTTGCTTACGCGGTCCACACGGACATCGGCAACACAGCGAACGGTGCGATTGTTAATGGCCGCCCCATGCCGATGTCGACTGTCCTCCGCAACGGCGACGAAGTGGACATCCAGTGTTCGGAAGCTCATACGCCGCCAGCCGCCTGGGAACGTGTCGCGGCTACGGGGCGTGCCCGTTCAGCCATTCGTCGCGCGGCCCGGGATGCTCTGCGCCGCCAATACGTCGAGCTTGGGCGCAGATTGCTGGAAGCAGCCTGCCTGAAGGCGAACGTTGGGTTTTCAGATGAACGGCTTGAGGAGAGCCTTTCTCGGTTCTCCGTTGCAACGGTCGAAGATGTTCTTGTCGCCATTGGCCGTGGTGAACTATCGGTCAAAGATGCCTTGAAGGGCATTGAGCCGGAGGCCGTCCATCAATCGCTGACGCCGCCGCGTTACTTCCCACGCAATCGACACGATCACGGCAAGGATCAGGATGGCTGGTTCAATCTGGCCCGTGTCATAGGCCTGAAGTTTTATCTGCCTGGCGGAGCATCCGCGGTACCGGTGAGCGGAGCCGGTAAACGCGTGCCTATTCGTGGCTTCAAACAAGATCTGCCAGTTACGTTTCAGGAGGGCGGTGCCGTACCAGGCGACAGGATTGTGGGAGTTCTCGTCCCCAATGAGGGCATCAAGATTTTCCAGATCCATTCGCCCAGGTTACGTGAATTCGAAAGCGCAAATTGGGTCGACGTAACTTGGGATATTGATCCAACGAAACCGGAGCGCTTTCCATCCAAGGTGAGCGTGACCGCCATCAACGAGCCCGGTTCGCTTGCCAAAATCGCTGAAGTGATCGGTGAAGCGGATGGTAACATCGACAATCTGCGTATGGTTAAGCGGGCTTCAGACTTTACGGAAATGCTGATTGAGATTGACGTTTGGAACCTCGAGCACCTCAATAGTATTGTTGGTGGGCTGAGGGCTGTGCCAGTCGTTAATAAGGTTGAGCGGTTGTTTGAGTGAGAATGCGACTGGAGTAGCCGACATTGATGCAGTAATGCTCAAGGCTCGCAACAAGTCTGAGTAAAAACACTGAGCAAGGCGTGATCAGAGGTAAATTATGAGCACGAGCCGAAGACCAGACCAAAGACTGGGCGTCAACATTGACCATGTAGCAACCATTCGCAATGCGCGCGGAGGAAATCATCCGGATCCGCTGCGTGCCGCTCATATTGCGATTGACGCGGGTGCTGACGGCATTACGGCTCACCTGCGCGAAGACCGTCGACACATTTCCGACCGGGATATTGCCCTCCTCAAAGAGCAGTTGACGCGTCCGCTGAATTTCGAGATGGCAGCGACCGACGAGATGCTTGCAATCGCCTGCTCGTATGTCCCTCACGCGTGCTGCTTGGTTCCTGAGCGCCGCGAAGAGCGGACGACAGAGGGGGGATTGGACGTTAACGCAGGTCAAAACAAGTTGACGCGGTTTGTCGCTGAGCTGAAGAACAAGGGCTCGCGGGTCTCGATGTTCATTGAGCCGGACCGCGCTCAAATTGACGCCAGCCAGAATATCGGCGCCGACGTTGTCGAGATCCATACCGGTCGATACTGCGAGTTAGCACTGGCCAATGACGTCGCGGCGATGCAAGTGGAGTTAGAGCGCATCATTGAGGCAGCAAAGCATGCCAACGCAGCCGGATTGGAAGTTCATGCGGGACATGGACTAACGTACGCTACAGTTCCGGCCTTCGCTGATATCGATGAAATTATCGAGCTCAATATAGGGCATTTCCTTATTGGCGAGGCGATATTCGCGGGATTACATGCGGCAGTGCGGCAAATGCGGCAAGTTATGAGTCAGGCCCGTTTTCCCAGCAATGTCCGACGATTAGCCTAGTGTCGAGGACAGGTGCGGTGAGCAACACATGATTATCGGCGTCGGCAATGACATGGTCGACATTCGTCGAATTGAAAAGACCCTTGATCGATTCGGTGATCGCTTCACCCAGCGCATATTCACTGAGTTGGAGCAGCAGAAGGCTGCCAGACGACCCAATTCTGCGGCAACACTTGCCAAGCGATTTGCGGCTAAAGAAGCCTGTTCCAAAGCCTTGGGGACGGGTTTCCGCCGTGGAGTGTTTTGGCGCGACATGGGCGTGATCAATCTACCGACGGGGCAGCCGACGTTGAAATTGAGCGGTGGTGCACTTGTGCAGTTGCAGTCATTGATACCAGAAAACCGCAGCGCACAGATTAATTTGACGCTGACTGATGATTTTCCCTGGGCCCAAGCCATCGTTATAATTTCGGCCAATCCCAAAGATAATGATGCATCAGGTTGAAAGGCGACACTGTCTCGCTTGTGGCCCGCTGAATAGCGCGCTAGGAGAGACGGCTATAGCGATAACCAAAGACCATTAGCGCCTATCCGGCGGATGGGGCTGGGGAGTTGTGAATGAGTGCAGATAGCAGCACCAAGAGTGCCGGAGAAGGCGGTTGGTGGGAGACTGTCAAGGTCGTCATCCAGGCGCTGATCCTGGCGATGATCGTCCGCGTTTTCTTCTATCAGCCCTTCAACATCCCTTCCGGTTCGATGAAGGGTACCCTGCTGGTTGGCGATTATCTGTTTGTCTCCAAACTTTCCTATGGTTACAGCCGCTATTCATTTCCCTGGGGAATGGTTCCGTTCAACGGCAGAGTTTTCTCAGCCGTGCCAAAGCGGGGCGACGTAGCCGTCTTCAAGCTCCCTCGCGATAACTCCACCGATTACATCAAGCGGGTTGTTGGAATGCCGGGTGACCGGGTCCAGATGCGTGCAGGTGTGCTCTATATCAACGGTAAGGCTATCCCGAAGAGGCGTATTGCTGACTTCGAAACTGTCAGCGAATCAGGCTTGCGGCGCCGGGTGCCTCAATTCGAGGAGACCCTACCCAACGGGGTCAAATATAAAGTCCTCGACGAAGAGGTGAACAGCCCATTCGACAACACTGCGGTGTTTCAAGTGCCAGCCAACCATTACTTCATGATGGGCGACAATCGGGACAATTCCACCGACAGCCGGGCACAGTGGGGTGTCGGTTTCGTGCCACATCAGAACCTTGTTGGACGCGCAGAAATCATCTTCTTCTCAGCAGACAGCGGTGAAGGTGGCAACTTTCGCCTTATCATGCCCTGGACGTGGCCAACCGGGATCCGCTGGACCCGCTTCTTTGATCTCGTAAGGTAGAGTTGGCTGGGCAGAACAAATACGCTGCATTAGAAAAAGCACTAGGTTGCAAGTTCCGCGATCAAGATCTCCTCGTGCGTGCCTTAACACATGGCAGCGTGCGCCAGTCCGCCAGCAAGCGAATTGACAACGAGCGCCTCGAATTTCTTGGCGACCGCGTCCTCGGACTAGTGGTTTCCGAACACCTCCATAAGTCACTCCCGGATGTCCGAGAAGGAGACCTGGCCCGCCGTTTCAACGCGTTGGTCTGCGGTGATACGTGTGCGGATGTCGGGCGCGAAGTCGGATTGGGACAATACCTGATTTTATCAAGTAGTGAGGCGGACAATGGCGGTCGAGAGAAGGATACCATTCTCGCCGATGCCATGGAGGCAGTCCTCGGAGCGGTGTTTCTAGATCGCGATTTTGACGCGGCGAGACGTGTGGTTCATGCAGTCTGGGCCGAACGATTAGAAGAAATTCGAACAACCAAGGTAGACCCCAAGTCGGCCCTGCAGGAGTGGGCGCAATCACAGAGTTTGCGATTGCCGAGATACTCGGAAATCTCCCGATCGGGACCCGACCATAATCCATGTTTTGTTGCTGAGGTCGTTGTCGAAGGCATGCAACCCCAACGCGGCGAAGGAAGTTCCAAGCGATCAGCCCAGCAAGCAGCGGCCCGCACATTGCTGGTGCGGGAAGGCGTCTGGTCAGAGAGCACGATGAGCGACTAGCGGAAAATGAGCAACGAAGAACAGAGCCCCATCTCACCCCCACAATCGGATACCGAACGACGCTGCGGATTTGTGGCCATCATCGGGGCGCCGAACGCGGGCAAATCAACGCTAGTCAATCAGCTGGTTGGTTCAAAGGTCACAATTGTAAGCCGGAAGGTGCAGACTACGCGTATGACCGTCCGGGGCATTGCAATGTCCGGCAGCGCGCAAATTGTGCTGGTGGACACGCCAGGCATATTCCAACCCCGGCGGAGATTGGATCGCGCCATGGTTTCGGCGGCCTGGACAGGTGCCAGCGACGCCGATCTTATTGTTGTTCTGATCGATGCAGCCAGCGGTATCGACGACAACGTTGAAACCATAGTCGAAAGAGTTCGAGACATACGAGCGCCAAAAGTGCTCGTCCTCAACAAGGTCGATCGCCTGCAAGATAAGTCCGCGCTGCTTCCGCTGATAGAAAAGTTGAATGAGGCCGGCGAATACGAAGAAACACTGGTGTTGTCAGCCCTCACAGGCGACGGCGTGCCAGAGCTCCTGAGCTTACTCGAAGCGCGCATGCCAGCGGGACCATGGCATTTCCCGGAAGACGATATATCTGATCTGCCAATGCGTTTGCTGGCCGCCGAGATTACACGCGAGAAAATCTACGACCGCCTTCATCAGGAGCTTCCCTACGCAATTACTGTCGAAACAACGGACTGGAAACGCCTTAAAAACAAGTCGGTCCGGATCGAACAGACCATTTTCGTCGAGCAGGACAGCCAAAAGCGCATTGTGCTGGGGAAAGGCGGACAGTCCGTCAAAGCCATTTCGTCGGCAGCCCGCGCTGAACTTGCTGAGTTAACCGGCACAACAGTTCATCTATTCGTCTTTGTTAAGGTGCGTAAGAACTGGGCTGATGACCCTGAGCGCTACCGCAATCTCGGGTTAGACTTTCCAAATTGATGATTCGGTGCCTCGAGCCGAGCCTATGAGCCATAGCCTAGAGATCTGCGAACTCTGACCTGCTGGACGTAGACCGCCAATGGAATGGACAGATGAAGCTTTGGTCCTGTCAGTTCGCCCGCACGGCGAAACGGCGTCCATAGTTGAGCTTTTCACGCGCGACCATGGTCGCCACCTCGGGCTGGTTCACGGAGGTCGATCACGCAAGAAGCGACCAGTCCTGCAAATCGGCAATCATGTCGAGGTCACCTGGAAAGCACGTCTGGCAGATCAGCTCGGTCACATCAATGTCGAACTTCGGCAGGGTTTCGCTGCAGAAGTGATGCACGACGCATTTGCTCTTGCTGGTCTGACATCAATGGCTGCACTCGCGCGACTGCTGCCGGAGCGCGATCCGCATGGCAGCCTGTATGAGATTTCAATGTTTTTGCTTGGCTTCCTAGACGATCCAGAGGTTTGGCCGGCCCTTTACGTGCGCTGGGAACTAGCGCTGCTCGATGAGCTTGGATACGGGCTTGATTTGACGACGTGCGCGGCCACCGGTTCGCAAGATGAGCTAATCTATGTTTCGCCAAAGTCCGGACGGGCCGTGTCGGCGGCGGCAGGCCAACCTTACAATGACCGTTTGCTCCATCTGCCACCGTTCCTCCGGCCAGAGCGCAGCCGGCATTCGGGTTTGTCAGATACGATCGCAGGCTTGGCTTTGACGGAGCATTTTCTGCAGACGCGGGTCCTGACACCGCGTGAGGCGGAAGTGCCTGAGGCACGCCGAAGACTAAGGGAGCTCCTGCGCCGGAGGACAGGAGCTGACAACGATTGAACGTCAGCTAGCTGTCATCGCGCGACTGGACGCATGGGCTGCGAGGCAATTGCTGGATACTACGGGATGAGACAATTGCAGCGTAACCAAGTCTGAATATGAGAGGCGAAGGCAGCCACTTGTCCGGAACTGTGCAAAGTCAATTTCAGGACGACGCTTCGGTCGAGGCTGCAGCCGGTAGCGCTGGCACGTCTGCACCACTATTGGAACTCACCGAAATCAGTAAGACCTTTGGATCTCTTCGCGCCGTCAACAACGTATCATTGAAGGTCGGGCGCGGTGAAATCCATGCACTCCTCGGAGAAAATGGGGCTGGTAAATCAACGCTGGTGAAGATCATCTATGGTCTTCTGCGTCCCGATACAGGCAACATGCTTCTCGATGGTGAGGGTTACACTCCGAGCAGTCCGGCGGCGTCACGGCGCTCCGGTGTGGGCATGGTGTTTCAGCATTTTTCCCTGTTCGATGCCCTGACCGTCGAAGAGAACATCGCCCTTGCGTTGGATAGAAATCAATCCGCCAACCTATCTGCGACCATCCACGATC
Source organism: Pseudomonadota bacterium (assembly GCA_039183375.1). GTDB lineage: Bacteria > Pseudomonadota > Alphaproteobacteria > Rhizobiales > Hyphomicrobiaceae > Tectiglobus. The sequence continues at coordinate 8,279 of JBCDBQ010000110.1, read as the reverse complement.
TCTCAAAAGCCTATGGGTTGACGCTTGATCCCAAAGCCCGCATCGCCGAATTGTCCGCAGGCGAAAGACAACGGGTTGAGATTGTGCGTTGCCTTCTCCAGGACCCACAAATTCTGATTATGGATGAGCCGACTTCCGTGCTGACGCCACAGGAAGCAGAGCAGTTGTTTGTCACCCTGCGCCGCCTCGCAGACGCGGGATGCAGCATTATCTATATCTCCCACAAGTTGGATGAGATCCGAGTTCTATGTGAAAGCGCCACGGTAATGCGGCGCGGTGAGGTCGTAGCTACGTGTGATCCGCGCGATGTCGATGCAGGTCAACTTGCAGAGCTTATGGTTGGTAAGATCGAGCGTGCTGCCCGCCCGGCAAGAGCAGTTCAGGACACCGCGCGCTTGGTTGTTCGAGATCTCTCCTTGCCCGCTGAGGAGTTGTTTGGCGTTTCGCTCAAAAACATCTCTCTGTCGCTGCACGCTGGCGAGATCTTCGGCATCGCAGGCATTGCGGGCAACGGGCAGCAGGAACTTCTCGCAGCGTTGTCAGGCGAAGTCACAAGTTCCGCTCCGGAGGCAGTTCAGTTTGATGGACAGGCTATCGGCGTCTGGAAGCCGGATGAGCGAAGAGCGGCAGGCATGTGCTTCGTTTCCGAAGAACGGCTCGGGCATGCGGCGCTTCCTGAGATGGATCTTATCGGCAATGCAACGCTGACGGCGCGGGTGCGCAAACAACTCGAGAGACTCGGCTTCATGAATTGGCGAAAGGCTGAGACCTTCGCCAACCATGTCATCGGAGCGTTCGATGTTCGGACAGGTGGCCCACGTGACGCGGCAGCAAGCCTGTCGGGCGGAAATCTGCAGAAATACATTCTCGGGCGTGAGATCTTGCAAGCCCCTTCTGTCTTAATCGTCTCGCAACCGACCTGGGGGATTGATGCTGGCGCGCGCGCCGCTATTCACGATGCCTTCTTGGAGCTGGCAACGTCAGGCTGTGCCATCCTTGTTATCTCTCAGGATCTGGACGAGTTGTTTGATTTGTGTGATCGGCTGGCAGTGATTGCGCAGGGTCATTTGTCACCGGCGTTTGCAAAGGACGAGTTGGATGCTGCCACCATCGGCCAGATGATGGGTGGGCTCTCTTAGATGTTAAAGATCGAGCCCAGACCACAAGCGTCGAACGCAATGCAAATTGCGTCTCCACTGTTAGCCGTCGTACTCACCATCCTGAGCGGCTTCATCTTATTTGCGGCTCTCGACAAAGATCCCATCCGCGCGATGCTGCTAATTTTTGTTGAACCCCTGACCTCGATCTATTCGGTGACCGAATTACTCATCAAGGCGTCTCCTTTGATGCTGATTGCCAGCGGATTGGCACTCTGTTTTCGCGCAGGCGTTTGGAACATCGGTGCCGAGGGTCAGTTCAGTATGGGCGCGCTGGCTGGCGGAGCCGCGGCCCTGGCACTCTATGAAGTTGAGGGACTTTGGGTCTTGCCAGTGGTGTGTCTTGCAGGTGCCTTGGGCGGCCTGGCCTGGGCGAGTATTCCTGCGCTCTTGCGCACCAAGTTCAATACAAACGAAATCCTCGTCAGCTTGATGCTGGTCTACGTCGCCAATCTCTTGCTGAGTTATCTCGTACACGGCCCTCTGCGGGACCCCGATGGTCAGAACTTTCCGGAAAGTCGATTGTTCCATGATGCAGCGATTTTACCAATCCTGATTGAAAACACACGCCTGCACGTCGGAATTCTAGTTGCGCTCCTGGCTGCTGCTTTGGCCTGGGTAGTCCTGGATCGCCATCGTCTAGGTTTCGAGATTCGCGTGCTCGGACAATCGCCACGCGCCGCCCGTTTCGCAGGCTTTTCAGAAACGCGGATCGTTTGGGTTTGCCTCTTAATATCCGGGGCGCTTGCCGGCTTGGCAGGTGTCTTCGAAGCAACCGGACCAGTTGGTCAGCTGGTTCCAGCACTCCCTGTTGGTTACGGCTTTACAGCTATCATTGTCGCCTTTCTTGGGCGCCTGTCACCGATCGGCGTTGTCCTTGCTGCACTCCTGCTGGCGCTCACCTATATCGGCGGCGAGACGGCGCAGATCGCAATGAACCTACCTAGTGCAACAACACAGGTCTTCCAGGGTCTTTTGTTGTTCTACCTGCTGGCAGCTGATGTCCTGATTAAGTACCGCGTGCGGTGGTCAAGCGGCTTGACCGAGCAAGCAGACCTTTCATCTCAGCATCGGGTGGAGGGATAGGCTAATGGAACTCGTGGTCAACATTGCCATTGGCATCATCATCGCCGCCACGCCTCTTATTCTGGCTGCGATCGGCGAGCTTGTAACAGAGCGGGCTGGTGTACTGAATCTTGGCGTTGAAGGCATGATGATCGTCGGCGCATTGGTCGGGTTCGCAGTGACATTCCTGACCGGCAATCCTTGGCTCGGAATGATTGCAGCCATCGTTGCTGGTATTGCGCTCTCTATGATCTTTGCCGTGTTGACCCAAACTCTACTCGCCAATCAGATTGCGAGTGGCTTGGCTCTGACAATATTTGGACTAGGCCTAACGGCTCTCATCGGCCAAGGCTACACTGGCAAGTCGATTGCTCCCGTCCCACAACTTGATATTCCATTTCTGAGCGATCTCCCCATCGTTGGAAAACTCATCTTTGGTCATGACCCCATTGTCTATGTATCGATCGTCTTGGTCGTAGTCGTCAGATGGTATCTGAATCAAACGAGAAGTGGGCTGATTCTGCGGGCAGTCGGAGAGAACCATGAAGCGGCCCATGCCATAGGACACAGCGTTCTTGCTTATCGCTACGGTGCGATAGCGTTCGGAGGTGCCTGCGCCGGATTGGCCGGTGCTTACCTCTCAGTCATCCAGACCCAGATCTGGGTTGAAGCTATGACGGCAGGGCGGGGCTGGATCGCTTTGGCACTCGTCGTATTTGCCGCCTGGCAGCCGTACCGGGCGCTCCTTGGCGCATATCTTTTTGGTGGCATTACCATTATACAACTCCACGGACAGGCTCTCGGACTAGAGGTTGAACCGCAGCTACTGGCAATGCTGCCTTACCTGGCAACAATTCTGGTTTTGATCCTGATCTCCCAGAATAGACTGCGCGCTAATACCAGCGCACCTGGCAGTCTCGGTAAGACGTTTTACGCATCGAGTTGATGCAGTTGAGCAAGAAGGAAGCAGAGTGATGAAATTTGCGGCAACTTTGGCAAGAGGGGTGGCTTCGGCGCTAACCGTTCTTGCGATTGTCTTCGGCGCATCAGCAATCGCTGCCGACAAAACCAAAGTCGGTTTTGTTTATGTTGGTCCAATTGGTGACCATGGCTGGTCCTATCAACACAATGCCGGGCGCCTGGCAGTTGAGAAGGAATTCGGTGACAAGGTCGAAACGACGTTTGTCGAGAAGGTGTCAGAAGGACCAGACGCGGAACGCGTCATTCGCCAGCTTGCAGCCCAGGGCCACGACATCATCTTTACGACGTCATTCGGTTTCATGAACCCGACCCTCAAAGTCGCCAAGCAATTTCCGAAGGTCAGGTTCGAGCACGCAACTGGCTTTAAGCGCGGCAAGAATATCTCAACTTACAACATCCGCTTTTACGAAGCGCGCTACGTCAACGGCATCGTCGCGGGTAAGATGACGAAGTCAAACACGATCGGTTACATCGCATCGTTCCCGATTCCTGAAGTTGTGATGGGCATCAACGCGGCATATCTCGCTGCGAAATCCGTCAATCCAGATGTCAAATTCAAGATCATCTGGGTGAGTTCCTGGTTTGATCCTGCCAAGGAGGGCGCCGCCGCAAAAGCTCTGATGGACCAGGGTGCCGACGTCCTGTTTCAACACACCGATTCTGCAACGGCAATGAAGCTCGCTGAAGAGAAAGGCATTCATGCCTTTGGCCAATCTTCAAACATGGCCGAGTTTGGCCCAAAGGCCCAGCTGACGGCGTCGATTAACAATTGGGCCCCCTACTACGTTGCCCGGGTCAAGGCCGCCATGCAGGGCGACTGGAAGTCGATCGATACATGGGGTGGCTTCAAGTCAGGTATGTTGGCACTGGCACCTTGGGGCAAGGCAGTGCCCGCTGATGTCGTGAAGCTAGCTGAGACAACACGTGATCAGATTGCCGCTGGAAAGCTGCACCCTTTCACCGGACCTTTGAAAAAGCAGGACGGCACAGAGTTCTTGAAGGCAGGTGAAACAATTTCGGATAAGGATTTGGCCGGCATGAACTTCTACGTCGAAGGCCTCGACGGAAAGCTCGCCAAGTAGGTCACAGCATTCCGAGCCGCGGTCATATTGGCTGCGGCTCTCATTCCGTTTACTTGCCTATCTGAGCTTCGGCTTATGGATCACGCGAACGCCAGCGGACGAAGCCTTCAAAACGAAAACATCGCCATCACGCGTTTCGAAGAGCTGATCGGTTTTCTGCCGTTTGCCTGGAACACTTATGCTATGAAACTTAAGCAGTGCTGGTTGGCATGACGTGTGTGTAGCGATAACACGTTTCGGCAGCTCACCTTTACGACCATCAAATGAGTACTGCATCGGGGCCGGCGACCGGTTCTCAATGCGAAAACTATACTTCAGGGCGGCCGGTCTCCCGAACAGTTGGACTGACAAATAGCGCTGTTCACTGGGCGCTTTTGCGACGCCGACACCAATCTCAGTCACATGTTTGCGCAGCAGGTTCTTGCGATGACCCGGGGAGTTTTTCCAACCGGTAACGGCACCTTTTGCTAACTGATTTGCACGAAAACCACGCGTATCACCATTCAGCGCAAGGTTCTCCGCAGTGATGCAGTACTTGTAGCCAACCGCTTTAATCCGCTGACTATGACTGCGCCCATCGGCGGTATGCGAGAACTTGCCGGTGCGAGCGAGGTAGCGTGCATAGGCTTTAGCCGCTCTGTCGAGCCGAGGGTTCCGACGCAAGGCAGCGAGCTGGTTGGCGCGACGAAATTCGTTTGTCTTCTGGACAATAGCAATTTCTACAGCCGGCAGGTCTGGCGTCATTGCTGCATTCTCATAAAGCCGAATCTCCAAATCCGATCAGACCAAATAAGAATAACATTTCGACCCACTTAAGTCGCGCCTGGATAAAGGACCGGAGGCTGCGCCAACGATTTTTCGGTCAAGTAGTGATAGCCTTGGCGACCTAAGCCAGATGGGCAAGTCAGTCCCTAAATGACCATTGATCGTGTAGCATGCTACCGAGAACTATCTTTGTCGCGATTGTTGGCAAAACGATCTGCAAGAGTTTGGCGGCGCTGTCTGACCACAATCGACTTCCGCAATGAAGTGTTCCGCGCCGTGCGACGAACACTGCGACGCGCCCTCTTGCGCGTCGCAGCACGACGCTGCCGCTTTCGGTAGACGGCTTTCCGGGAACCACGGCGCTTACGCTTGGCATACCGAACGCTGCTGCGCCGGCCACATTTATGGAACCGTACGCGAGGACCATTGTCGATGTGAATATGGTACATCCCGCAGCTGTAAGTACCGACTCCGCCAAAATGGTTCTTCTTGAGCCAGTTGGCCACCGCACGATACTTTCCGCGCGGCGGAAGAAAGTCGACTGCGCGGCACGAAGCATGATAGCTCCGTCGCCCAGTGCCGGCGATGCGTGCGCCGCGGCGGAATGTGGAGATCACGCGGATCGATCCGAATCGCGACCGCAGTTGCGACAACCGCCGCTTCAGAACCCCTGGCAGACACGAAGAGCTACTGCTGGCGCGTGAGGACCGTGCCGCATCTGCTGTGTGTGTAAATGTGGGCATAGAAGCCGCCGCCAAGACCAGAACGGCCAACGCAGCAGCTAAAGATCGCAGGTTACACATGACGCAAACTCCCAGCGAACAAAGGGGCAGACATAAGGGTGTTAGCCCAACCGTCAGCCTGCCACCCATCGATTCGGATGACCGGCGGGTCGTAGACCGCCCGGTCGTCAAAAGCCAGAGTTTGACCTGCGGCAAAAGTGCAGAAATTCGAGTAAGTTAAATTGATAGGCTAATAGTCATTATGAGAAAATGTTGCCGTAATCCAGTAACTTGATGGGAAATCAAGGTGCGCTGACTTGTATTGGTGAGAGTTGCTTAAAGACACTTGAGGCGCGCTAGTGGGTCGGTTAGGTCAACTCTATGAGTGATAAACCGATTCTGCCCGGTGAAGGCCCGATAGAACCCGTCAATCTGCGCGAGGCTTTGGAAGAGCGTTATCTTTCATACGCGCTGTCGACGATCATGCACCGCGCGTTGCCAGACGTGCGGGACGGCCTGAAGCCGGTGCATCGCCGTATCCTTTATGCCATGCGCGAGTTGCGGCTCAATCCTGATCAAGCCTACAAGAAGTGCGCCAAGATTGTTGGTGAGGTGATGGGTAACTATCACCCGCATGGTGACCAGGCTATTTACGACGCTCTGGTACGTTTGGCGCAGGACTTCGCGGTCCGGTACCCTTTGGTTGACGGCCAGGGTAACTTCGGCAACATCGATGGCGATAACGCAGCTGCCATGCGCTACACAGAGAGCCGCATGACCGAAACAGCAACGGCTTTGCTTGATGGGATTGATCAAGACACCGTTGACTTCCGCGCGACCTATGACGCGGCCAACGAGGAACCGGTCGTGTTGCCGGCGGCGTTTCCAAACCTGCTCGCAAATGGCGCGTCAGGTATTGCCGTTGGGATGGCGACCAATATCCCGCCTCACAATGCAGAAGAGCTTTGCAATGCCCTCCTGCATCTGATCAAGCATCCAAATGCAACGATTGAAAAACTCATTGAGTTTGTTCCTGGCCCAGACTTCCCGACGGGGGGCGTCCTGGTTGAGCCAAGGGAGAATATCCTCGAAGCCTACAAGACAGGTCGGGGCGGCTTCCGCATTCGTGCCAAGTGGGAGAAAGAAGACACTGGTCGCGGCGGCTATCAGATCGTAGTCACTGAAATCCCCTATCAGGTACAGAAGGCCAAACTGGTTGAAAAACTGGCTGACCTGATAACCGAAAAGCGGTTGCCGCTGATTGGCGATGTACGCGACGAGAGTGCAGAAGAGATCCGCTTGGTCATCGAGCCAAAGTCACGGTCTGTCGATCCGACGGTCATGATGGAGAGTTTGTTCAAACTTTCTGAATTGGAAATCCGCTTCGGCTTGAACATGAATGTGCTGTCCAACGGTCAGATACCAAATGTTCTGTCGCTGCGCGATGTTCTCAAGCAGTGGTTGGATCATCGGATTGAAGTTTTGACCCGACGGTCGGAGTATCGTCTTGGCAAGATCGAGCATCGCCTTGAAGTGCTGGACGGTTATCTCATCGCATTCCTCAACATCGATGAGGTCATTCGCATTATCCGCTTCGAGGACGAGCCCAAGCAGAGGTTAATGTCCACGTTTGAGCTCTCCGACGTGCAAGCCGAAGCCATTCTGAACCTCCGTCTGCGCGCATTGTCAAAGCTCGAGGAAATGGAAATCCGTGCAGAGCACGACCGCCTCAGTGACGAGAAGCGTCAGCTATTGGAATTGCTCGCCTCGGAACAGTTGAAGTGGACCAGGGTCTCCGAAGAAATCCGCGATGTCCGGGAGAAGTACTCCAAAAAGACAGATATCGGCCATCGCCGAACCGAGTTTGCTCAAGCGCCTGAGATCGAAATCGATCTTGAGCAGGCGATGATTGAAAAAGAGCCAATCACCATCATTCTTTCGGAGAAGGGATGGATCCGTGCGCTGAAAGGCCATCAGGATGATCTCTCTCGGCTGGACTTCAAGCAGGGCGATGAACTGAAGGCGGCCGTCAAGGCTTACACCACGGATCGCATTCTGGTTTATGCAACCAACGGGCGCTTCTTTACATTGGCCGGCGATCAACTACCAGGTGGCCGCGGGCATGGCGAGCCTGTTCGCCTTATGGTCGACATCGAAGAGAACCACGACATTGTTGATGTGTTCGTGCATCAGCCAGGTCGCAAGTTGCTCGTAGCTTCTACGGCTGGTTATGGTTTTGTTGTTCCGGAAGATGAGATCGTCGCGTCAACCCGTAAGGGCAAGCAAGTGTTGAACGTCAGCGATCCCGACGAAGCAAAGGCTTGCGTCCCCGTTGATGGCGATATGGTTGCAGTAGTGGGTGAGAACCGGAAGTTGCTTGTTTTCACGCTGGGCGAGGTCAATGAGATGACACGCGGCAAGGGCGTCATTCTACAGCGCCTCAAAGGCACCGCTCTCTCCGACGTGCGCGTGTTCAGCGGCACAGAGGGACTGACTTGGCTCGACTC